>CAYZNH010000001.1:0-18359 GCA_964479775.1 uncultured Candidatus Saccharibacteria bacterium
CAGTTCGTGGTTTGAATTGTTCCCTTAAGTGGGGTAACGAACGCAACCCTCGTTGCCTGTTATATATGTCAGGCGAGACTGCCCAGCCTTGTGAGCACGAAAATATTTTTTTCGCGAGCACTAGGCTGGGAGGAAGGCGAGGATGACGCCAGGTCAGCATGTCCCTTTGATACCCTGGGCTACACACGTGATACAATGGATATTACAACGAGATGCGACGAAGAAATTCTGAGCTAATCTTTTAAAGATATCCTAAGTTCGGATTGAGGTCTGCAACTCGACCTCATGAAGTTGGATTTGCTAGTAATCACAGGTCAGCCATACTGTGGTGAATACGTTCTCGAGTCTTGTACTCACCGCCCGTCAACTCAAGGGAGCCAGGAATACCCGAAACCAGCGCTAGTCGTTGTCTACGGTAAGTTTGGTGACAGGGAGTAAGTCGTAACAAGGCACGGGTAGCGGAAGCTGCTCGTGGAATTTTTCAAATCGAACACGTCAAGGTTATGCCGAGCATAATGCTGACTGATCGGTCGGTTTCGAGTGCCTCAATTGAGCATTCGAAGGTTTGTGTAAACTTTAAATACACTATACAGTAGGAAAGACTACACCATCCATTAATTTGGATAGGAAACGGAACAAAAGAAAGAACAATATGTAAAAGACAAAAAACAACCTTATTTATAAGGTTGTTTTTTGTTGTTCATAGATAATTTGTTTAATTTGCTTGACTTTTATACTATACTATGATAGTATTATATATAGGAAAGGAACGATGTTATGAAGACGACTGGTCATGTGAACCTGTTCGATCATCCGCTTGGCGGAGAAACGTTTCCTCAGATTGTCGCAGATATTCTGAAGAATGTTATTGCGACAGTTGTGTTCTTTACACTTATGTACCTCTTCGCCTGCTTCTTTTTTTGTTTGCAGGTTAGTAATGGGTACGGTGGGTCTTACATGCCAGTGTGGCATTGGCCCTTGAAGTTGCTTACTACGATTCTGTCGTGAACAACTTAAGCGCTTGATCATTTCTCCGAAGATGATAAGCGCTTTTTTAATTGTATTTTTTCGTTTTTTCTGTTATATTTTGAAAACCGTATTATTGTTAATATGGGCGTATAGCTCAGATGGTTAGAGCGCGTCACTGATAATGACGAGGTCTCAGGTTCGATTCCTGATACGCCCACAAATAAAAATAGGACAAATGCGAAATAGGTAGCATTTGTCCATTTTTAATTGGGTGTATCAGGAATCGAAAGACGGATCGAGCGAAGGCGAGTGAGTCGGGGTCGAGAGTTTTTCTAGCAAGAAAAAACTCGTGACAGATTCCTGATACGCCCACAAACGTAAAAAACCTGAACTGCTTCAGGTTTTTAGTTTGTGGGAAGCGCAGTGATATTTTGTTAGCAAACAAAATCACGAGCTGGGGTCGCGAGTACTTACGTAGAATTTGAGCGTAGCGAAAAATTATACTTAGTAACTCGTGTACACACTAAATAGAACTCCATTAATATTCAATGGAGGTATTGACCTCGTAGAGGTCGAGATCCCTGTGTTGTGACAGCAAAGCAGGCAAAGTAAGGTAAGACCTTGATATATTTTTCTAGCAAGAAAAAACTCGTGACAGATTCCTGATACGCCCACAGTATTCATTATTTAATAAAGATACGTAGATAATCCTTCCAAATCTCGGATTATTCTAGTAATGATAAGGTCAAAAATTTGAGTCTTTTTACTTGTATTAAAATTTATATATACTATATTTAATTTAAAAAATCATTTATAATATAAAAAGTGAAAAAGAACCTAATATATTTCTTGGTTTTATTTTGTGTTTATCCTGCTTTTTCCTTTTCTCAGACAATTTCTAATGTAGAGATTGTACCCACTTTAGATGTATCTTATTTTTCTTCTTATAAGATCAAAGCTAATATTACTGGTTCTCCTAGTAGTGTCGAAGTTCAACTTTCTGGGTTGAACAGTGATAATGTATCATACTGGAATTATTTTGTTGACGGAACACCATTATCAGAAATGGTTACAAAGATAATGTCTTTTGATTCTGGTGAAAATAAATATATAAGCGAAAACATTTATCCAGATAGTATTTATCCAGAAATATTTTTTGCTTCATCTTCTGTAACATGGAATAATACACCGTTAAATCTTGATATAAGAAGATCTAATTATCATTTATTACATTTTGATAATCCATTTACAATGGTTGCTTCTTCTAGTTTTTTTATTGAAATAAACTCATTACCAAAATCAATTGTTAATTCAACTGATCTCTCTGTCTATTTGGTTAAAAATAATAAAGACATTTCTTTTTTTAATTCTGATTGGAGAACCAGTTCAGATGTTGAGCTGGTTGGTGTCTTTGATAAAAATGCAACATATCACCACACTCATGTTATTAACAAAGCAGCACACCACCTTGTCTCTTTAATGGTTAATCCTGATGGAACAGTTGGTTTAAAAAATTTAGATATAAGTAATGATTTTTGGATAATACTTTATTCAGATTCACCAAATACAAATCGAGCTTGGAATCTTAAATATCATCCGACTAGTTTATGTACCAATTCAAATAGTTGGTATATAGGTAATCAATCTGGATGGTCTACGACACTTCAAAACGGTTGTCCTGATTCACATATACATATAGCAAGAAGGACTAGTCCATACATAGATGCCGTAATTGCTACAACCACGGCGTATTATTCAGACAACTCGACTGTA
The DNA here is from genome assembly GCA_964479775.1 of uncultured Candidatus Saccharibacteria bacterium. Taxonomy (GTDB): domain Bacteria; phylum Patescibacteriota; class Minisyncoccia; order Phycocordibacterales; family GWA1-40-21; genus Bog-1340. The sequence goes on from CAYZNH010000001.1 coordinate 2,743, forward strand.
GTGTCTAATAACACTTTTGTTTTTAATCCACTACCAAATTTGGCTCCTAATGGCACTTCTTTCACATCTCCTTCTGTTGGTGGTATATATGATGGTGGATTGGATAATAAAATATCCATATCTTGGGATCCTGCTAGTGATTCAAATAATGATATTTTGAATTATACTTTATATTTAATAAATGATGTTTCAACTACTACAATTTTATCAGCTAGTACAACTGTAAGTATGCTTTTAGATATATCATTAATAGATGATGGAGAATATACTTTAAATGGAGAAGTTTGTGATAATGGTTCACCTGTATTGTGTACAGATTTTAATTTGGGTGGATATTTTACTATAGATAAAATTGAACCAATTTATTCTTTAACAAATATTAATATACTCTCTAACAATTCATCTACCACACAAGCAAAACCGGTGGATACCATCACACTTTCTTTTGATTCGACAGGAGATATAAGCGCAGGCTTAAATGTTCTATTCTATTCTGGAGGGTATTCTATTAATGGTTCTGTTTCTTCGTCTTCAATTTCTAATAGTTGGGAGGTTTTCTACACAGTGGATAGTGATGATGTTTCTGGTACGATTGATTTTGTTATAAATTCTAATAATTTGGATCTTGTTTATTCTGAAGTATCGGATAATTCTTATGTCTTTGTTGATACTACAATACCAGAAAGTGTTATAGCTAATCCTTCTGAGGGTACATATGATCAGTCTCAGATTGTATCTCTTACATCATCCGGCTCTTCTTATATAAAATACACGATAGATAATTCAACCCCGACTTGTAATCTTGGTACTTTATATCAAGAAGAAATAGCGGTATCTTCTCCAATTAATATAAAAGCCATAGGGTGTGATTATTCCGGTAGTAGTTCTATAGTAAATACTTTCGAATATAATTTTATGTATAGTCTTGTATATATAGCAGATTTAGGAGGAATAATTTCTGGTTCTTCTACACAATTTATAAATTATAATAATAATTCTTTAAGTGTTACTGCAACACCAGATTCAAGATATAGGTTTTTACAGTGGTCAGATGATTTAACATCAGCCATAAGACAAGAAAATAATTTAATAGCAAATGCAACTTATACTGCTACATTTAGAAGAAAAAGTGGTAATAATTATGTTACTTGTACAGAATATGATTATACGGACTGGTCTATTTGTAATAATGGGACACAAACAAAAGAAATAATAAATGCATATCCATCAGGTTGTATACAAGATGACTCAGTAGTAAAACGAAGTTGTAATGTTGAAGATAATAAAGAAAAAACAAAAGAAGCACAATCGACTTCTACCATATTAATCAATATAGATACAGGAGAAATAAAGAATAATAAAATTATTATTTTTACAAAAGATTTACGATTTAATGACACAGATGAAGAAGTAAAACTATTACAGAAGTTCTTAAATTCTCAGGGTTTCAAGCTTGCTCAAAATGGGGTTGGTTCGTTGGGTAAGGAGACAAATTATTTTGGTTCTCTTACTAAATCTGCTCTTATTAAATATCAAGAAGCTAATGCTAAAGATATACTTATACCAATTTATTTAACTAAAGGCACCGGATATTTTGGTTTTATGACCAGAAATTATACAAATAGTTTATTTAATAAATGATTGTGTTATTTATATAATTATTATATCCTTTAGAAGGATTAAATTGGTCAGAGCTCTTGGGAGTTCTGATTTTGTTTTTTGTAAAACAAACAGAAAGATGAGGTTCCTATGTCACTTAAGATTGAAGTTCGTACAGGGAATATGAGAGGTAAAACTCCTCAAGAGTGGATTTTTAACAACCTGAAAAGAAGGATTATTGGCCTCAAACAATTTTTGTTTGAGGCTGGTTTGAAAGACGAAAGGACGTTGATTTTCTCTTGTATCAGAAAAGAAGAACCAAGAAATTATAAACTCTGTGAAATTATAATAGATGGTTATAATGGAGGAGTATTGAAGCTTAAATTTCAAGCTTCTGGTCAAGAGACAATATATTCTTTTCATTGTTTTTGGGATATGCCAGGTAGTGATGGAAAGAAGCTTTATGATATTTTTAATATTGCTTTAACTAGAGAAAAAGATTTAATAAGGAAAGACGTTCTTAAGGGGTTTTTGATGGGGGATCTTGAATCTTCAAGTATTAGGACCGTAAATCCTAATACAATCCCGGTAAAAAATACTGCTGGTAAAGATGAAAATGGTTCACCACCAACTCTGTCTGAAATCAAACAAAAAGAACCTGAAAAACAGGTTCTTACTAAATCGTCCGAAGGTCAATCTCAAGCACCGAGTGGTGTTATGAGAGAAGATTTGAGGGGGTTTGCTAACAATCCGAAGGAGGTTGATAATTTCTTGAAGAAACTTTCTGAAAGAGCAAAGTTTGGAGTTGTCTCTGTGGAAGTTTTAAAAGAGGAATTATTGAAACTTGCTAAGAAAGTGACCAATCAGACGGTTGGTCAGGTTGTCAGAAGATTGATTGAGTATAATAAACTTTTTAAGTGTAAGGAGGGTTATACCACCGATGTTTCGAAAGCTGAGCCTCAATCATTGAACCAAAAAGCAGGAACGCAGAGTCTTGTTCTTTCTGGTAAAGTTGTTGAGCCAGAAGTTCTTCCTAAAAAAGATTCTTCTGGTTTAGCAAAAGTGTTGGAGACCACATCATTACTCGACTTTACGAGTCTTTTGAAGACCCTTAGTGAGGTTTATCTTCAAGGGATGAAAGAAATCGAGGTCTATGAACAAACTGTCGCTTCTGAAGGAGAGGAGGTTGCTAGGTTAGAAGCAACATTATCTGAACGCAGATCTGTCCTCAATGAAAAGAAAAATAAATTGGAAGAGCTTCGGGTCGTTGTTTCTCCTGAAGGTAAACACTTCAAGGCAAATCAGCAAATCGAAGCATTGAAAAGGCTGGTTGCTACACCATGAGTTCTGTTTGCTAAAACGCCGTATGTATCTTTGATACTACGGCGTTTTCTTTTTATTTTCTCTTTTTTTGATAGAATGCAATAGTGAAAAAATATAAAGAATATTTTAAAGACAAGAAGGTGACTATGCTCGGACTGGGTTTACTAGGCCGTGGTTTAAATGATGCAAAATTTCTAGCTGAATGCGGAGCTGATTTAATTATTACTGATTTAAAAAAGGCGGAGGATTTGGCTCCAACATTAAAAAAACTATCAAAATATAAAGATATTAAATACATACTAGGTGAGCATAGATTAGAAGATTTTAGAGATAGAGATTTTATTTTAAAATCTGCAGATGTTCCACTTAATTCTCTTTATATAAACGAAGCTAGAAAAAATAATATACCTGTAGAAATGGATGAGTCACTTTTTACTAAACTTTCTCCAGAAGTTAGGGTTATTGGTGTTACCGGTACAAGAGGAAAAACTACTACAACTTTTTTAATCTACGAAATATTGAAAAAATTAGAAAATAAACTTGGTTGTAAAGTTTATCTTGGTGGAAATATAAAAGGTCTTGCAACTTTGCCACTTATAAAAAAAATTAAACCAAATGATATTGTCGTTATGGAGCTTTCGTCTTGGCAACTTCAGGGTTTTGGTGATTCCAAGATCAGTCCTCATATTTCTGTTTTTACAAACTTTCTCTCTGATCATTTGAATTATTATATAAAAGTAAGTAAGGATGAAGATGAGGCTGTACAAAAATATTTTGATGATAAGGCAAAAATATTTGCTAATCAAAAACCAGATGATTTTTTGATATTAAATAATTTTATTAAGAAAGAGATTAAAAAAAGATACAAGGGAGAAATAAAAAGTAAAATAATTTTGACGGACGACAGTCAAATAAAAAATTGGAAATTTAAAATAAAAGGAGAACATAATATACAAAATATTTTACAGGCGATTGAGGTTACAAAAATACTTGGAATAGATTTGAAGATAATAAAAAAGATTGTAGAAAATTTTAATGGGGTAGAAGGTAGACAGGAATTTATAAAAAATTACAAAGGTATAAAAATTTATAATGATACTACTGCTACAACTCCAGACGCGACAGTGGTTGCTTTAAAATCACTTGGTCAAGGTTTAACCTTGACTGGAAAGAAAAAACAAAAGAATATTGTTTTAATAATGGGTGGAGCAGATAAAAATCTGGATATGAGTAGTCTGGTAAAAGAAGCTCCTAAATGGTGTAAAAAGGTCATTTTATTGGCCGGAACAGGTACAGAAAAGCTTGGTGGTAAAGTAGACGGGGTCTTGGTAAAAAGCCTTAAGGACGGGCTTCTGGAGGCCTTAAAACATACTAAAAAGGGAGATATTTTACTATTAAGTCCCGCTTTTGCATCATTTGGAATGTTCAAAAATGAATTTGATAGAGGTGAACAATTTAATAATTTAGTAAGAAAATTAAAATAAAAATGACCTTAGAAAAAAATATTCTAAAAAATTTTAAAAATGTATATTTTATTGGTATAGGAGGTATTGGTATTTCTGCTGTTGCCAGAATGTTTATTTTTGAAGGTAAGAAAGTGAGTGGTTCTGATATGTTTGATTCTGAAAATATTACCGAACTTAGAAAATTTGGTGCAAATATTTTTATTGGTCATGATGAGAAAAAAATTTCTAAGGACATTGATTTGGTGGTTTATACGATAGCTATAACGGAAGAAAATCCGGAATATAAAAAAGCAAAAAAACTTGGTATAAAAATGTTAACTTATCCCCAGACTCTTCATGAAATTTCAAAAGACAAGTTTACAATTGCAGTTTCTGGAACACATGGAAAAACTACTACCACAGCAATGATCGCCAAAATAATGATGGATGCGAGACTTGATCCGACTGTTATTGTTGGTTCTTTTCTAAAATCTCCGGAGGTCTCTCCTCAAGGAGCGAAGCGGGGAGAGGTGAGTCCTCGGGAGATTTTAAATAGTAATTTTATTGCAGGTAAAAGTAAGTATCTTGTAGTTGAGTCTTGTGAATATAGAAAATCTTTTTTAAATATTGAGCCAACCATTGCAATAGTTACAAATATAGATAATGATCATTTGGATTTTTATAAAGATTTGGCAAGTATACAGTCTGCTTTTACAGAGTTTGTAAATAAAGTTCCAAAGAGTGGATATATTATTTGTAATCCTAAAGACAAGATCGTTCCCCCTGTTTTAAAGGATATTCAAGCCAAAGTTATTTCAAGTGAAGAATTTTTTAACAAAGAACTTAAAATGAAAGTTCCAGGAGAGCACAATAAGAAGAACGCTTCTATGGCTTTAGCTGTTGCTCATATATTACAAATTGATAAACATAAAGCAATAAAATCAATAGAAGAATTTTCTGGAACTTGGAGGAGGTTTGAATATAAGGGTAACACAAAAGACGGCGTGATTATTTACGATGACTATGGTCATCATCCAACTGAAATAAAAGCTACACTTTCAGGAGCGAGAGAATTTTTTGGTAATAAGAAAATTACTGTCGCTTTTCAACCGCATCTTTTTTCTCGTACAAAACTTTTATTAAATGATTTCGCGGTGGCTTTCAAAGATGCAGATAAGGTTTTATTGGCACCTATTTATCCTGCTAGGGAAGCTTTTGACCCAACGATTTCTTCAGAAATTTTGGCTGATAAAATCAAAAATAAAAAGGCGATTTCTTTTAACTCTTTTGATGAGATAGAAAAATATGTTAGAGAAAATTTGAAAAAAGATGAAGTTTTTATGACTATAGGGGCGGGGGATGTATATAAGATAGGAGAGAATCTTTTAGAGTAAAAAGTGAAAAGTTCATAAAGTTTGTAAAGAAAACAAAAACCCCGAGGGCCGTCCTCGGGGTTTTAAATAATTAATTTAATTGTCATTGAGAGGAGGTAATCCGACGTAGCAATCCAGGTTTTTGATTGATTGACTTTTAAACTAATATCCTTAGTATTAGTTTTGAATAGGTTCTGTACCTTTGGCGAGTGCCAAAAGGTATATTACCTAAGTTCATTAAAAGAAAGGTTGGGAAGAGTCTATGAGTAACAATAGAAGAGTCCCTGATATGTTTAGTACACTGGATCAATTCTCGGAATTTATTCGGGTTTTGATTGTTGTTGTCAAAAGGATTTGGCCGGATATCTGTGGAATTCCTGCACAAGAATTGATTGCGGGTGACGGTGTTCATTTGGAAAGGGCTTTACGTGAACAGTTTGTCTTAAAGAAAGTTCGGGATGTTTTCTGCCGAGTAGTTCAATTCTTGGATGAGGATTCATTTTTCAATGAACTTCGTATAAAAAACTGTGTTTTATCTGGTTCGATAGAAGGATGGTTAAAAATATTTCCTTTTCTTAAACGGCAAAGTGATAAAACAACAGCTAGTTTTTCAAATGTCGTTCTACAGCATCTTGAGTTAAACTTAGGCCCAAAACTTGACCTTGTTTGTTATAGAGCAAGACAAAAGGGTTTGGTTCCTTGTGCTGTTGAGTTTTTGCCGAATTTGATATTGGAATGTATCAATTTTTTGGAAACTTCTCAATTGTTTAAGGATGGTGTCTGGAAGCCAGAAATTATTGTCATGGTTCAAGAACCACTTACTTCATTTGTTATAAAGAAGGAAGGGAATAAGATAACCATTACTGATCTTGCTAGTTCGATTATTAATGGAATGTGGCATATAAATGCTAATCAAGTCATGGTTTTCCAACAGGAAGTTTCTTCTTAAGTATGGGGCGGGTCGTTTACGACCCGCCTTTTCTATTTCATTTTTTGTAATTTTTGTTAGTATTGTTTCATGTCAAAATTTTATGTAGTTGGAACTCCAATAGGTAATCTTGAAGATATCACATATCGAGCTGTGAGGATTTTAGGTGAAGTAGATTTGGTTCTTTGTGAAGATACAAGGGTTACTAGAAATCTTTTAGAAAAATATCAAATTAAGACTCCCACAATGAGTTATCACGCTCAAAGTAAAATTTCTAAAGCTGATAAAATAATTGAATTACTTAATGAGGATAAAAACCTTGCTTTAGTATCTGATGCCGGAACGCCAACTATCTCTGACCCGGGATCACTTTTGATTTCTCAAATTAAACAGTTTTGTCCCGAAGTTGAAATAATAGTTATTCCTGGTCCAAGTGCTGTTATATCTGCCTTATCGATATCAGGGATATCAGTAGCTGAGTTTACTTTTTTGGGTTTTTTACCACACAAGAAGGGGAGGGAAACTTTGTTTAAGGAGATAGGTATATCTGAAAGAGTTATGGTTTTCTATGAGTCTCCACATAGAATAATAAAAACATTAGAATCTTTAGAGAAATTTGCTCCAACAAAAAAAGTTATTATTGCTAGAGAATTAACAAAAATATATGAACAGGTTGTTTCTGGTAATGCAGAAGAATTAAAGAAATATTTCAATGATAACCCAGATAAAGTTAGAGGTGAGTTTGTTGTTATTATTGATAATAAATAGTTTTTTATTTTAATCTGGTCTTATGGATTAAATAATGTGTTTTTTATATTTAATTGTGTTATATTATTAGTATTAAATATAATTAATTTTTTTTAAAATGGTTAAAATTTCAACAATATTTGGTTTAGGTTTACTCGTTGCCGTAATGCAATTCTTGGGTTTTTCTGCTGATGTTAAAAATTATTTTTATATTTTATCTGGTTTATTAATTACTGTCCTTTCTGTTTTAATAAGAAAAGAATTGCATGAAGTTATAAAACACTTACATGATATACATGCAAATACAAAATCAGATACTTTTACAGAAAATTCTCCAGGTAAACAAAAAGAATTAAATAATTAATAAAATTAATGAGTATTTTATCTAAGAGTAAACAATTTATTTTTATTGTTTCTTCGCTTTTTTTTGTTATTTCTTTATATTTTATTACTCCAACAATATTTCCTTCAACTTTTGAAAATATAATTTCTGTTAAAGGTGGTATTAAATCCACTTCAACAAAAGATATTATAAAAGAACCAGAATTTATAGTTACCCATATAAAAACACCTGAATCTGTTAGGGGTATTTATATGTCTGCGTGTGTAGCCGCTACTCCGAGTTTTAGAGAAAAATTAGTAAATATAGCAAAAGAAACTGAAATAAATTCTATAGTGATAGATGTGAAAGATTATACTGGAACAATAACTTTTTCTTCAGATAATCCTCTTTTTGTAGATAATATTGGTTCTGGTTGTAAAGCAAAAGATATGAAAGAATTTATAGGAATACTTCATGATAATAATATTTATGCTATTGCTCGTATTTCTTCTTTTCAAGATAAATATCTTGTAAGTAAAAAACCAGAACTTGCAGTAAAAAGAGAGAGTGATGGAGCGGTTTGGAAAGATTATAAGGGTGTAAGTTGGCTTGATGCTGGTTCAAAAGAGGTTTGGAATTATCTTGTTGAATTGGGAAAGGAATCTTATGAGATAGGTTTTGATGAATTAAATTTCGATTATATAAGATTCCCTTCAGATGGAAATATGAAGGATATTTATTTTCCTTTTAGTGAGGGTAAAATAAAATCAATGATTATGAAAGATTTTTTTTCTTATTTGGATGAAGGATTAAAAAATATTGATGTTCCAATTTCTGCAGATTTCTTTGGTATGACGATGACAAACACAGACGACTTAAATATCGGTCAAGTTTTGGAAGATGCTTTGCCTTATTTCGATTATGTTGCACCAATGGTTTATCCGTCACATTATCCAAGTGGTTTTAATGGTTATAAAGATGTAAACGCACATGCGTATGATATCGTAAAATTCTCGATGGATAAGGGGGTAGAGAGGGCCAAGATTGCTACTAGTTCGCCTTTAAAACTCAGGCCATGGTTACAAGATAATGATTATCCCGTTAAATACACACCAGAGATGGTTAGAGCACAAATACAAGCGACATATGATTCAGGTCTTACTTCTTGGATGCTTTGGGATGCTGGTAATACTTATACCATTAATGCTTTGCTTCCTAAAAATTCCTCAACAATCCAAGTAAATTAAATTGTCCCCTTAATTGTTTTTTGTTAGGGTGATATAATAAAAAAGAAAATTGATATGGACCCTGAAAAAATAACATATTTTGGAGAGACAGATTCTAGAAGTAAACGTGTTAAATTTGGTATAAAATCCAAAGATAGAACACGTCATACCTATGTCATCGGTAAAACAGGTATGGGTAAATCTACCTTACTTGAGAATATGGCAATACAAGACCTCATAAATGGTGAGGGTATGGCTTTTATGGACCCACACGGAAAAACTGCAGACTTACTTTTAAATTATATTCCACCAGAAAGAATAAATGATGTTGTTTATTTTGCTCCTTTTGATAGTGACTACCCGATTTCTTTTAATGTACTTGAGGATGTTGGTATAGATAAGAGGCATTTGGCAGTAGCTGGACTTATGAGTACTTTCAAGAAGATTTGGGTTGATGCTTGGTCTGCTAGAATGGAATATATTTTAGGAAATACATTACTTGCTCTCATTGAATATCCAGGAGCAACTCTTTTAGGTGTAAACAGAATGCTTTCTGATAAAGAATACAGAAAGAAAGTTGTAGATAATGTAAAAGATCCATCAGTTAAATCTTTTTGGGTAGATGAATTTGCGAAATATACAGATAAATTTGCCGCCGAAGCTACACCTGCTATTCAGAACAAAATAGGACAATTTACTTCAAATCCAATTATTAGAGATATAGTCGGTCAGTCAAAATCTACTATAGATATAAGAAAAATAATGGATGAAAAGAAAATTCTTATTATAAACTTATCAAAAGGTAGGATAGGTGAGTCCAATGCAAATTTGCTCGGTTCAATGCTTATAACAAAGATATATCTTGCTGCAATGTCTCGTGCAGATGTTTCTGAAAAAGATTTAAAGAAACTTCCAAATTTTTATCTTTATGTTGATGAATTTCAATCTTTTGCAAACGAATCTTTTGCAGATATTCTTTCTGAAGCTAGAAAATACAAACTCAACCTTACTATTGCACACCAATATATAGAACAAATGTCCGAAGAAGTTCGTGCGGCTGTTTTTGGAAACGTTGGTACGATGATAACATTTAGAGTTGGTGCTTATGATGCAGATGTTCTTGAGAAAGAATTTGCACCACAATTTACAGCAGAAGATCTTGTTAATCTTGGAATGTTCCAAATGTATTTGAAGTTGATGATAGACAGTGTTACCTCTCAACCGTTTTCTGCTTCATCCTTGCCGCCTTTTCCGGAACCAATTATTTCTTATAAATCAGAAATAATTGCAAGTTCAAGAAGACAATTTGCACAACCGAAGATGGTTGTCGAAGAAGCAATACAGAGATGGCATGATGATGGTAAACAAAAGGATTTATCTAAAAAAGATAATAATTCTTCTGATAGAAATGGTGGTCAAACTAAATTATTTAATGGAAACGGTGTAAGGAAAGATTTCGGTATTCATTCTGGACAACAAACATTGTGTGATACAAATAAAAAAGTAGAACCTCCAAAGGAAAATAAGAAGGTACAAGAACTACCACCTTTAGAATCTGAAACAGATGATGGGTTTTTGCCATTAAAAGAAATGGTAAAAAAGGTTGTTGTAGAAGAAAAGAAAGAAATTATTATTGAAGATAAGGATAAGAAAAAAACACAAAATAATAATAAAACTCCTAACAAACAAAACTTATCAGATTTGAAAAGTGCTCTTCAGGCTGTATTGAAAGATAATGTGGTGAAAAAGGTAGAAAATTCTGTAGAAAAAGAATCAATAGTAGTAGAGAAAAAACAACCAATAGAACAAGTTAAGGAAGAAAATAAAGAGAAGTATCAACAAAAAGAAATACCAGAATCAGAACTTAAAAAAATATTAGGTATTGAATAGTACATGGATATATATTTATTTATTTGTTTTTTACTTGTCTTCTTTGCTATTACTATATTAGTTTTGTTAAGAATAAAAACAGAGGAAAATAATAGTGAAATAGATGTTTTATCTGCTGATGATTTTGAGATTATAGATTGAAATAAGACTTTATTATTCTTAAAATAGATATTATTTTCGCAATAAAATAATTTGGATAATAATCTTTATTTTCTTTTACTATCTTATAAATATTTTTTGCGATTTTAAGTTTCTTTTGTTTCGATATTCCTCCAGGATGAATCATATAAGCCGTTGTTATATCATCTATATTAGCAAATTTTGATATTCTTCCGATTTTTAACCACAGATCATAATCTTCACATCCATCGAAATCTTTATTGTATTTTTGTGTTTTCTCCAAAAAAGATCTTCTTATTATGATACTTGATTGTGCAAATTGATTTTTAATCAGTATTTTTTCTCTTATTTCTCTGTCTGTTATTTTGTAAAAATATTTTTTAATTTCTTTTCCTTTATTATTTATACATAAAATATTTGAACCAATAATTCCGATACTTTTATCTTTTTCTAAAATTTCTAGTTGTTTTTCTATTTTTTTATTATCTATCCAATAGTCATCACTATCAAGCATTGCTATATATTCTTCGTTTGATAGGGAAATACCTTTATTTCTACTTTTTGATATACCTAAATTTTGTTCATTTTTATAATATCTTATTCTAGGGTCAATCTTAATAAAATCTTTAATAACTTCTTCTGTATTATCATTTGAATAATCATCTATAATAATAATTTCAAAGTCAAAAAAAGTTTGATCTAGAACACTTTTAATTGCTTTTTCTATATATGAAGCTCTATTATATGAGCAAATTATTATTGATATTTGGGGTTTCATTTAATTTTTTATATATGGTTCTGGTATATCGTTGAGTAATTCATTATATTTCCGTTTGGCTTCTTCCCAAGAAATTAATTCTGGATTATAGACAGTATCAATATTTTTTTTGTGCTCTGGTAAAAAATCTTTACTATTTTTATAAAAATCTTTATTTACAATATTACTATCTTTAATTCCCTTAAGATGATAAAACAAAACCCCTAAAGATTTTCTGGTTAAATACATTTTAAGTGGAAGTTTTAAACTCTCGCATTTTTTTCTGTTTATAAAATATGTTTTATGGGAAATAGGGAAGAATCCACAATCCAAACCATAAGTAAATGGTTTATTCTTATTAACATAATTTTTTCCATTTTCTATATATATATTAACTCCATAAAAATAGTTCATGGTTGTAATATTTTTTTTACGAATTGCTGAGCAAACTTCTTCAAACTTTTTTGAAACTGATATGTGATCAGCATCAATTTTAACTGCTATTTTTTTTGTTATTTTTGATAATGCAAAATTATAGTAATTTGCAAGACCGTGTACTGATCTGTTTGGTGTTAGTATATGTTTATATGATAATGCTGGATAAACTTCTGGTTTATATTCAAAAACTTTTATTTTTTCTGGATATTTTCTACTTAAATTTATAGCAATTTCAGCTGTTTTGTCTGAACAATCGTTATATACAATAATTATTTCATCTAAAAATGGGAGGTGAGAAAGAATTGATTTTTCAAGAAAAGACTCTTCATTTTTAACACGATAAAAACCAGATATACCATCTTTTCTATTTTTTTTAAGATCTTTCGATGGTTTTATATAATATTCTTTGTATTTTTTATCAGAAATTATTTGATAAAAATCTTTTATTTTTATTATTCTTATTAAAAGAATCTCTATAATTTCAAAAAATTTTCTGAATAGAAATATCATTAGTTGTTTCATTTTTTTAGTATATCATAATGTCTATTTTATATATAAATAGAGTAGTAATCTTAGATAATTCCTAAATAAATTAATAAATTTATTTTGTGGGTAATATTTTATGTATTTGTTTGATGTACGGATAGTTTTTTTAAGTTGTTCTTTTTGATTTTTATTACTAATAGAGTTTTCTCTAATTGTATATTGAACACAATATGATTTTATATTGTACATTTTACCTAAAGATCCAAGTTTTAACCATAGATCATAATCCTCGACGTGTCTTTCTTCTATGTTTTCTGAATACCCACCTATTTTAATAGCCACTTCTTTTTTGAAGATAACAGAAGAATGTATAAAACAGTTATATCCTAATATTGTTTTTCTTATTTCTTTATCTGTCTCTTTTTTATAATATTTTTTAATTATATTTCCTTTTTCATCTGTACATATAGCCCCTGTGCCTATCAAAACATAGTCTTTATTTTTTTCTAAAAAATTAAATTGTTTTTTTAATTTATCTTTATCTATCCATATATCATCAGAATCTATTCTTGCTATGTATTCACCTTTCGCGATAAAAAGTCCTTTGTTTAAACTTTTTTGTATACCTAGATTGATTTCATTATTAATAATCATTATTCTATTATCTAATAAAGAATATTTAGATATTTTTTCTAGAGTATTATCAGTCGATCCATCATTAATTATGATAATTTCGAAATCAGTAAAAGTTTGATCCAGAACGCTTTTAATAGCTTTATCTATAAAATTACTACCATTATAGGTAGGTAATAAAACTGATATTTTAGTTGGATTTATAATTATATTTTTATCCATTTTGAAGGCATTATATTTTTTATGGTTTTTTTATTAAACCATTGTTCTGGTCCGATGACTATTTTATTGGGGTTTTTATTTAGCCAAGCTCCCCACCAACTAAAAGTAGAATTAGCTATTATATTGTGTTTACATAGACTCATTAAATACATTTCCTCATAATCTGGTATTTCTGGTGATGATACAAAATTTATTTGTTGGTTAAAAGATAAATTATTTTTTGCCCATTCTATATCATCTGAAAAAATAAAAATTTCAAAATTTTTTCCAATTTTGTTTTCTAGTAGATTGATAGCTTTTTTATAATATTCAATTCCACATATACCATGATATTTGTTTGTTTTTGGATTATTTACATAGTCTCCTCTACGAATATGTATAGAAACTGAAATGGGGGATGATTTTATATCTTCTTCCCACTTTTTTGATACGTCTATTAAAGGGTTCTTAAGATTGAATTCTTCTCTAATAATATTTTCTATATTTTTAAAATATTTTTCGTTCTGATAGTATTTAATCGTGTCTAATTTTAGATAAATATAAAATTTATTTTTTATTTTAGATAAAATATTTTCCTTCATTTTTATCATATTAGATTTTGTTTTTATGTTAAAAGAATCTAACAGATATTTTCTTTCTTTTGTAAAATTTTTCAAGAATAAAATTTTATACCCTGAAAGTTCTTTTTTTCTTCCATATGCATATTGAAACATTTGATTTCCTAATCCTCCAGTGAGTTCTATTTTTTTCATTGTCTTCTTAATTCGGTGTGTCCACCAAAGTTATTTTTATCCAATATTATTATTTTAGCCTCTTTGTTTAATAAATTTTTACCACTTTGTGCAAAACCATAGATATTGGGCGATAGTATTTTTTTATTTTTATCTATCACATATGAATTTAGGTGTGATTCATCGTGCCACTTAGCTATTATATTATTGTTTAGATCTATTTTGATATTTTTACTTAATTGTTCTATTAATTCAATATAATTTATTCCTTTTCCTCCATTGATCCCCCCCATATAGTAATGAGTTTTTTTATTGTATGGAACAAAAGCTAATGATTGATTATTTCGCTCTAGTGGAAGAAATGAGTATAGAATATTTTTAGGAAATTTATAATATCCTGGATGTTTAACTAGTAGTAAGTCGTTATTAACTGGTAAAAATTCTTCACTAGTTATTTTTTTTGTAAAAATAATATTTGCGTTAAAAAAGAAAATAAAATCAAAATCTTTTAATTTTTCTTTTATTTTTTTAAACATTTCAAAACGTAGTAGTGTGTTCTTGGGCCACCCTAAATTATTTTGATAAATCCTATGAATCTTTGAATTATTGTCTTCAAAATCTATTTTTTCAGAATCAGTAAAAACAAAATATTCTTTTCTAAATTCTTTTATAAAATGTTCTTCGCAACTTATATAAAAATCTTTCCAAAAGATTTTGTATTTTCCAGTACAAATGTAAAGAATTGCTATTTTCATTTTACTTAAAATTAGCTATTAATATAATCGTATTGCTTAGTGTTTTTTTATTTTTAAACAGCTTTATTTTTATAATCTTGTTTAATATTTTGTGCCATAATTTATATGTTGAATCTGCAAAAAAAAGTTCTTTAATTTTAAAACCACATGAGTTTAAAATTTTTGTTAATGTGTAGGGAGAAAAAATCGTTTTGTGATCACTGTTAATTATCTCTATTTCTTTTTTTGCGTTGTAAAAATTTTGATAACTAAGACTATTGGGTACAGTTATTAAGATTTCTTTTACATTATTTTTATATATATTAAAAATATTTACTAAAAAATTATAAGGATCGTTAATATGTTCTATTATTTCTCCTAATACCATAATGTCCCAATCTTCTTTTGTTAGTTTTTCTAGTGATGGTTTTGTTAAATCACAGTAATAAACATTTTCGTAATGTAACTCTTTTTTTAAATAGTCTATTCCTTCTTTATTAATATCTAATCCTATACACTCAGTAGATTCGTTTGTAATTTTAGAATGTAGCCATGTTTTATCTTTAATTTTTTTGTCTATTATCTCCAAATGGTCGACACATCCAACGTGAATTACTTTTTTATTTTTTATTTTTTCAATAAT
>CAYZNH010000001.1:18369-30021 GCA_964479775.1 uncultured Candidatus Saccharibacteria bacterium
TTACTTCTTTCCTGAAAAGACAAAAAGATATTGAAATATTAAAAATTAAACCTTCATTAAAGATATTTCCATCTAAAAATGGTTTAATTTCATTTATTTTTAATGAATTTTGTTTATTAATAAAATCTGTTAAATATTTTTTAATCATTTTAATAATATATTGGTTTTTCTATTAATTTTTATAAAGCTATATATAGGTATTATACTGTAAGATATAATTGTTGCCCAAGCTGCACCAGCTATACTAAAACTAGGAATAAGAATTAAATTTAATATTATATTTGACACAGCTCCTATAAAGAAGGATACCATTATTATTTTTGTTTTATTTTCTATTGTTAGATACTGCTGTAAAACAATTATTGTGGATATAATAATTCCAGCCCATGCATATATTTTTAGAATTATTATTGATTCATAATAAGCATTTCCGAAAAGTATTAATACTAATATTTTTGCAAAAATAAATTCAAATAAAGCGATTACAAAAGATAATATAAAAATTGTTATAAAAAGTTTTTTTATTCTTTTTTTGTACGTCGTACTATCTGTTATTCTTGCATTTACTATAGCTGGAAATAAGACACCACAAATTATTCCAGGTACAAAATACCATATTTCCGCAATTTTAACGCCAGCAGAATATATACCAAGGGAGGTTGTGTCTAACATATTTCCTATCATTATTTGATCTATTTTTGTATATATTAAATAAAAAGCTGTAGCAAATATGAAAGGCCACGAATTACCAATCATTTCTTTTGCTTTATTAAAATCAAAATTTAATTTAAGAGAATGTCCATTTTTTTTAAAAATTTTTATTAGAATTAGGGAGGTGATAGCTGACTCTAAAACAAAAGTCAAAATAAACCAGCCGGTACCGAGATTTTTGTATATTAAAAATAATTTTATTATTGAAACTATTATTGTAGATATTGTCTGAGAAAGGAAGGAATATTTATATTTTAATGTTGACTGAAAATAAAAGTCAATTACATTTGCAGAAGAAAAAAATAATGTAGTTGAATATATAAAGATTAATATTGTCGTATATAGGTCATTTTTAAGTAGAGTAGATATTGAAACACTTAATAATATAATTAATACCCCGCCAATTGCTTTTAATAAAAAAGATGTATTTAATATATTTTCTTTTTCGTTTTTGTTTTTTAGTAATTCTCTTACTAATATATTATCTATACCGAAACTCGATAAAAAAGAAAAAATTCCAACAAAGCTTACAGCATAGCTCATAACCCCGTATCTTTGAGGCCCTAAATATCTAGCCACTAGAGTTCCAATTAAAAAAGATATTATTAATGAAAAAAATTTACTCGCAAAAGACCACCCCATATTTCTAAAATACTTCTGAAATCCAGCGTGATTCCATATCTCTTTTATACGGTTTATAGAAATTTCTTGCATAAAATTATTTGATATGAATATTATCACAATTTACTCAAAATACTATCTTGTTGTTACTGTTTTATATTATATTTTGGTGTTATAATTCGGCTATAATTATTAAGATTAAATAAAAATGATGGATCCCGTTAGAGACCACGGTCACTTAGGGATGGTTTATAATTTAGGTTTAAGTCGAGTTTTATTAAATAAATAACTGACAGTGTGATGGTTTTATGACCGTGACCTGTCTCTAAACGGGATGGATTTCAAAAATATAGCTAAGTGGAAAATTTATGTGGGTGTATGGGCATTACTCCTAATACCTTTTTTTGTAGCAAATTTGATGTTTTTCCCATATATCTCGGGTAAAAACTTTGCTTTTAGAATAATAGTAGAGATCATTTTTGCAGTGTGGATATATTTAGCTTTTGCTGATGTAAAATACAGACCAAAATTTTCTTGGCTTTTGGTTTCCATTGGAGCCTTTACCGGTATTATGTTTATTGCAGATATCTTTGCAGAAGCTCCGATGAAAGCTTTTTGGAGTAATTTTGAAAGAATGGATGGTTGGATTACTCTGATACATCTTTTTATGTTTATGATTGTGACCAGTTCAGTTTTGAAGACAGAAAAGGTCTGGTTAAACTTATTTAGAACTTCTTTGGCTTTGAGTATTGTTATGGATATACTTGTTTTGAAAGAATGGCTTACTACAGGTGAAGGTAGGATATCGGTAACTCTTGGTAATCCTATTTACGTTGCTGTCTATTTCTTATTTAATTTCTTTTTTGCTCTTATACTTTGGTATAAAGATGTAATTGCGAAAAGTGAAGATAAAAATAATATCAAAGTTATTTTTAGGAATTGGCTTACATATGTTTATGTTTTAGGGGCTTTCTTGTGTGCTTGGGGTGTATGGAGAACGGCAACTAGAGGTGTGATACTCGGGCTTATTGGTGGACTTCTAGTCTCAGCTGTTTTAATTGCTATTTTTGAAAAGAAAAATAAAATTATAAGAATGAGTGCTGTTGGAGGAATTATTTTGATTTTTATTTTAGTTATTGGTTTCTTTTCTATAAAAAATACTGAATTTGTGAAAGGAAATATTGTACTGAATAGACTCGCTACAATTTCTTGGTCAAATATAAATGGTCAGGGTCAAGCAAGACAATATGTCTGGCCCATGGCTATAGAGGGTTTCAAAGAAAGACCAATTCTCGGTTGGGGACAAGATGGTTTTAATTATGTATTTAATAAATACTATGATCCTAGAATGTATGGTCAGGAACAATGGTTTGATAGAGCACACAATATGCCTTTGGATATTCTTGTTGCTGGCGGTATTTTAGGGTTGATTTCTTACTTGTCTATCTTTATAGCTGCACTCTTTGTAATTTGGAAAAAAAGAGAAAAATTTGGAATTATAGATGGTGCTTTACTTGTTGGCTTATTGGCTGGATATTTCTTTCAAAACCTTTTTGTGTTTGATAATTTAATTAGTTATCTATTTTTCTTTGTTGTTCTTTCCTATATTTATTCTAGGGATATAGAAGATGTTCCAGAAAAGGCGGGTAAAGAAGGTTTAGGAGAAGATAATCTAAATTATATGGTTTTACCCCTTTTGGTTATAACTCTTTTAATCTCTTTATGGTATGTAAATATTAGACCAATTAGTGCAAATTTGTATTTGATTAAAGGTATGCAGAGTTATCCCGGTGGTCTGTCTCAAAATTTAGATTATTTCAAAAAGGCTCTTTCATACAATACTTTTGCAAATCCAGAAATTAGAGAACAGTTGTTGAGTATTACTCCCAAAATATATTCTATGAATGTTGACCAAGAGATTAAACAGGATTTTGTTAATTTGACATTAGATGAAATTAATAAGCAAATTAAACAAACACCAAACGATGCTAGATATCAGTTATTTGCTGGAGCTTTCTTAAAAAATATTGGTCAATATGATTTATCAAAAGGCTATCTAGAAAAAGCAGTTGAACTTTCTCCTAATAAGCAAACGATGAATTTTGAATTGATAACTTTATTATCTATTTGGGGTGAAAAAGAAAGGGCTTTAGAGATATCAAAAAATACTTATGAACTTGATAAAACATTTTCAATCGCTAGAGACTATTACACAGCTTCTTTGATATTAAATAATAAGACGGATGAAGTAAAAGAGTTTTTTGGAGAAGCGACTACAACTAGTGATGTTATTATAAGAGCCTTTCTCATAAGAGCATCAGATTATATGGCTAAGGGTGATAAATATAGCGCTATATATGAAATAAATAGAGCCATAAAAATAGCACCAATATTTAAAGAGCAGGGAGAAACAATGATTAGAGGTATTTTGGATGGTAGTATAAAATAAACATTTGCTTTTTTACTTTGTTTGTGCTATACTTGTATATGTGAGTGCTAGAATATGTCTAGCTCGAACGAATGTCTGCGTAAAGCCCCACTTCGGTGGGGTTTTGCGTTTCTGGCGATTTTATATATAATGAATAAGTGGTTGTTTTTATTTACGACCAGCGGTTGCACTCACATAAGACATTAGTTTTGGAGTTAGCCCCCGCTGGTCATAAATGAAAATAACTTTTTATGATAAAAATACAGGAAAATATAGACCTTTCTAAACATAATACTTTTAGGACCGGCGGAAACGCACGGTTTTTTTGTGAGGTAAAAAATGAAAGTGAATTAATTGAGATTATTAATTTTTCTAAAAGAAATAAACTTAAATTTTTTATTATCGGTAATGGTTCAAATTTACTTTTAAATGATAATAATTTTAATGGTTTGATTATAAAGAATTCTATTAAAGGTATTAATATAGAAAAAAAGAATAAAAAAACAACGATAGTAAGTTCTTATTCGGGGGAAGATTTTGATAACCTTATTCTTTTTATGAAAAAGAATGGCTTATCTGGTTTAGAAAATCTTTGGTATATACCTGGTACGGTTGGTGCATCTCTAGTACAAAATATTGGAGCATATGGAATCGAAGTAAAAGATTTTGTATATAAAGTTGAATGTTTAGATATTAAGAAAAATAAAATAATTATTTTAAAAAATAATGAATGTAAATTTAATTACAGAAATAGTATTTTTAAAAAAAATAAAAATTTAATAATTATAAAAGTTTATTTCAAGTTAAATAATTTTTTTTATCCAAATTTTAAATATAAGATCTTGAAAGATATTTTTAAAAATAAAAAACAAATTAAAATAAATGAAATTGTTGATACAATAGAGAAAATAAGAAAAGAAAAATTACCTGATTGGAGAAAGGTAGGAACAGCTGGATCTTTTTTTAAAAATCCCATAATTAGTATTGCTAAATATAAAGAAATATCTAATAAATATCCTGATTTACCAATGTTTAATGACAAAAAAGGATATGTGAAAATCTCATTGGCTTTTGTTTTAGATAAAATCTGTAATTTAAAAGATTTTAAGATTGGTGATGTTGGACTTCATGGTAGGCAACCACTCGTATTAGTAA
The DNA here is from genome assembly GCA_964479775.1 of uncultured Candidatus Saccharibacteria bacterium. Classification (GTDB taxonomy): domain Bacteria; phylum Patescibacteriota; class Minisyncoccia; order Phycocordibacterales; family GWA1-40-21; genus Bog-1340. Next base: position 23,285 of record CAYZNH010000001.1, read on the forward strand.
ATTATGGTAATGCAACTTATAAAGAAATAAATTTTTTTGCGAGAAAAATAGAAAAAAAAGTTTTTGAAAAAATAAAAATAAAAATTGAAAGAGAAGTAGAAAATATTTTTTAGTTTTTATAAAAAAGTTATCAACAGTTGAAAAAAGTATTGTAATTATTTTAAATAAATTATAAAATTATAGAAGCAGTAGGGTTCGGCAAAAGTTTTTAGCCGGAGTCGATAGCCTACTAATTTAGTAAAAATAATTTTTCCGATAAGCCTGGCGATTCTCCTTTAGTCGGAAATAAAAAAAATGGCAAAAGCAAAAAAAGCAAAGAAAGCAACAAAGAAAGTAGCTAAGAAGAAAGTTGCTAAGAAAGGTAAGAAATAGTCTTCCTTTAAAAACAACCGACGAAAGTCGGTTGTTTTATTTTTGTTTATATTAACTTTCTATTTTAAAACACTGTATAGCTTCTCTTTTAAATTGTGATATTATGTTTTCTATGATTTTAAGTAGAATTTTTGGTGATAGATATAGTAGACTTTTAAAGAGTTTTGAACCTATTGTTAAAGAAATCGGTTCTTTTGAAGATAGTTTGATTAAACTTACAGATGAAGAATTAAAAAATAAAACGCAAGAATTTAAAGATAGATTCAAAAAAGGAGAAACCTTAGATAAATTACTTCCGGAAGCTTTTGCTGTCGTTAGAGAAGCTGCAAAAAGAACTTTAGGTCAAAGACATTTTGATGTTCAGCTTATTGGGGGAATTATTTTACACAGAGGAAATATTTCTGAAATGAAGACTGGTGAAGGAAAAACTCAGGTTGCTACCTTACCTGCATATCTGAATGCAATTTCTGGAGAGGGTGTTCATATCGTTACTGTAAATGATTATCTTTCTAGAAGAGATGCTGTTTGGATGGGACAAATATATAATTTTCTTGGACTTACTGTTGGTGTGATTAATCATGAATCTTCTTATTTATATGACCCAGCTCATAAGGAGCTTGATGAAAAAAGAGATGAAATTGGTTCTTTTAAAGTTGTTTATGAATTTTTGAGACCATGTACAAGAAAAGAAGCTTATCTTGCTGATATTACTTATGGTACAAACAATGAGTTTGGCTTTGATTATTTAAGAGATAATATTGAATATAATTTTCCTGATCTTAGACAGAGAAATTATAATTTTGCTATTGTTGATGAAGTAGACTCTATACTTATAGATGAAGCAAGAACACCTCTTATTATTTCTGCTCCAACATCTGATTCTGGTACTTTATATGATACTTTTACAAAAATTGTTAGGAATTTTGTAAAAGATGTTGATTTTACAGTTGATGAAAAACACAAAGCTATACAGATTACTGACTCTGGAATAAATAAAGCAGAAAAAGCTTTGAATGTAGATAATATTTATACTGATGGTGGAATAAAATATGTTCATCATTTAGAGACTGCTGTTAAAGCAAAAGCTTTGTTTGAATTAAACAAAGATTATGTTGTAAAAGAAGGTGAGATTGTAATTGTAGATGAATTTACTGGAAGACTTCAACCTGGGAGAAGATGGTCTGAGGGTTTACATCAAGCAATAGAATCTAAAGAAGGTGTGAAAATACAAAAAGAATCTAGAACTTTTGCTTCTGTTACGTTCCAGAATTATTTTAGAATGTATAAAAAACTTGCTGGTATGACTGGTACCGCTCTTACTTCTACGGAGGAATTTTTTAAGGTTTATCATATGGATACTATTCCAGTCCCAACAAATAAACCTGTTCAAAGAAAAGATTTGAATGATTTAATCTTTCAAACAGAAAATGGAAAATTTAAGGCTTTAGCTAAAGAAGTAAAAGAATTAAATAAAAAGGGTCAACCAGTTTTGATTGGTACTGTTTCTATTGAGAAAAATGAAGTTCTTTCAGAATATTTAAAAAGAGAGGGTGTACCACATAATGTTTTAAATGCTAAAAACCACGAAAAAGAAGGAGAAATAGTTGCTCAAGCAGGTAAGTTTGGTGCCGTTACTGTTGCAACAAATATGGCGGGTAGAGGAGTTGATATTAAACTTGGTGGAGTTCCATTCAATAAAGAAGAATATGAAAAAATAAAGAGTTTGGGTGGTTTAGTGGTTTTGGGTACAGAAAGACACGATGCAAGGAGAATTGATAATCAGTTAAGAGGAAGATCTGGAAGGCAAGGTGATCCTGGTGTGACACAATTTTATGTTTCTCTTGAGGATTCTTTAATGAGAATTTTTGCTTCTGATACTGTGAAAAAGATGATGGGTAGATTTGGTATAGCAGAAGATGAACCAATTGAGAATTATTTAATAACCAGATCTTTAGAAAGTGCACAAACAAAGATAGAGGGTTTTAATTTTGATTCTAGAAATCATGTTTTAGAATATGATGATGTTTTAAATTTTCAAAGAAAAACTGTTTATGAGAGAAGAAGGAAGATTCTTTTGGGTGATATAGGGATTATAAGAGCCAAATTAGAAGAAGTGGCTTCTGATGAAACTTATAAAAGTATAGTAAGAGAAAAAATATCATCGATTGGTGAAGAAGAATTTTATAGAATCATAAGAATAATAATGCTTCAGTCTATAGATATGTTTTGGGTTGATCATCTTGAAATGATGGATTATTTGAGAAGTAGTGTTAATTTGAGAGCTTATGGTCAAAGAGATCCGCTAGTCGAATATAAGAAAGAAGGATTAAAGTTATTTAGAGAAATGCAGGAGGCCATTAACGGTCAAATATTAAATTTACTTTCACATATAGGAGCTGGAGCTTTTCAAGCCGAAGAAGAAAAACTAAAAGAAACTCAGAAGAATATGAAGCTGGCTGGTGCGGAGGGGGTAAGTGATAATAAGAATCCCAGTCAAATAAAAAGACAGTTTGACGGGGCAGGTAAGGTTGGAAGAAATGATCCTTGTCCTTGCGGAGCGAAAAAAGCAGATGGAACTCCGGTAAAGTACAAACATTGTCATGGAAAATAAAATTAGGTTAATTGTTAAAAAAGCGTAGTCCCGTAGCTAGAGCGAAGCGATATGGTGCTGGGATGGAAGTGGGAAGAAATATAAAAAATGTCACGGGGCATAAAAAATAGGAACAAAACTTGTCAATATTTTAAAAAATATTGACAAGTTTTGTTTATTTGTCTAGTATAGGAAAGGAAGTATTAAAGTTCTTAAGAGAGAAAGGAGGAAAGATGTTAAATGTTCAAACAGGAGAAGATTTTGAACGTTTGGTTTTAGGTATTTCTCGTGTTGACTTGAGATTACCAGATGAACAATCTACGAAAACAAACTTCTTTGATTCTGTCGAGGAAGTTAAGAAAAAACAAGGGTTGTTCAATCACTGGAATCCCAAAAGGCCCAAAACTGAACTTTCAATGAATCTTTTTCAAACCGTACGTTTTGTTCTTGGTGAAAAACGGAGCAAGAACTTAAGATTTTTTGTCTCTGTTGGGACCAGATTAGACTTTCGTTTTGGAACAGATTGTTTTTTTGAAATTGATGGTTCTGTTGCTTCTGTCGATTTAACCATTAGTGAAAAGAAACATTTTTTTAAAGCTAATGTTTTGGTTAGACCTGTTGATATTGTAAGTCGACAGGTATGGATTGCTAGGAGAATAACCAGTTTTCTTGAAAGGAATTCTTAATTATAAAAACCGTTTACTTAATGAATTTAAGTGGGCGGTTTTGTTTTAATTATATGAATTTAATAAGGGCAATTTTGCGAAGCAAAATTGCTCTTATTTAATTATTATTGTCCTATCTTTATCAACATATCTTTTTTAAAAAATTATATGATAAAATATCAACCTACTTGTTTTTAGAAAAATAAGGAACATCGTGACTATATTTTTCTAAACCCCGTCAAACTGCGTTTTTTTGTTTGACTGGGGTAAATACATTAATAATTAATAATTTAAAAAAATGCATAAAATTTCAAAAATTTTTGCCAGAGAAATACTGGACTCAAGAGGAAACCCAACAGTTGAGGTTGACCTTACTTTAGGAGATGGTTCTTTTGGAAGAGCAGCTGTACCATCAGGTGCATCTACAGGAAGTTATGAGGCAGTTGAACTCCGTGATGACGATAAGAAAAGATATGGTGGCAAAGGTGTTTTGAAGGCAGTCGAAAATGTCAATACAGTTTTGAAGAAGGCTCTTGTTGGAAAAGAATGGAATCAAAAAACATTAGATCAAAAAATGATTGAAGTTGATGGTACAGAAAATAAAGCAAACTTAGGTGCAAATGCTATTTTGGGTATTTCACTTTCTTTTGCTCATGCGGCAGCAAAGAGCGAAAAGAAATCCTTATACAAATATTTTAAAGAAATAGGAAAAACTGGTAATTCAGTTAGACTTCCTGTTCCTATGATGAATATTATAAATGGTGGAAGACATGCAGAAAATTCTACAGATTTACAGGAATTTATGATTATGCCTATTGGTGCAAAAACTTTTGCAGAAGCTTTGAGATATGGAGCAGAAACTTTTCATGCTTTAAAGAAAATTTTGAAGGGAAAGAAAATGAATGTTTCTGTTGGTGATGAGGGTGGTTATGCTCCATCTCTACCAAATAATGAAGCAGCTATTCAAGTTATTATCGAAGCTATAGAGATGGCTGGATATAAACCAGGAAAGGATATCTCTATTGCTATTGATGGTGCGACAAGTGAATTGTTTGATAAAGAAAAAGGTAAATATATTCTCGCTTCAGAAAAGAAAGAACTTACAAGCGAGGAAATGGTTAATTGGTATGAAAATCTTGTTAACAAATATCCTATAGTTTCTATTGAAGATGGACTTGCAGAAGATGATTGGGATGGATATGAACTTCTTACAAAGAAGTTGGGAAAGAAGGTTCAGATTGTTGGAGATGATTTGTTCGTTACAAATATTAAGAGGTTGAAAGAAGGAATCGAGAAGAAAGCAGGAAATTCAATCCTTATAAAATTGAATCAAATCGGTACGGTAACAGAGACAATCGATGCTATAAATATGGCAAAGAAAGCAGGATATACAAGCGTAGTATCACACAGATCAGGAGAAACAGAAGATAGTACAATAGCAGATTTGGTTGTTGGTCTAGGAACAGGACAAATTAAAACAGGTTCTCTTTGTAGAAGTGAAAGAATTTGTAAATACAATCAATTATTGAGAATTGAGCAAGAACTCGGCAAAAAAGCCGAATATCCAGGGAAGTCAGCTTTAAAGGTTTAAATTATTTAAATTTAATTTTTAAAAGTTCCCTGTGAAAAACAGGGAACTTTTTTATTTTTTAATTTTATTATGTGGCCATTTTTTATTGAAAATATTTTTTGTAATTTGTTGAGATTTTTTATTGATTTGGGTATTATTGAAAATAAATATCCCCAAATGTGTGTTAACATATCTCAATATAAAACAATGAAAAAAATAAATAAGAAAAAAAGTAAGACAAATAAAAAAGATGATAAAAAGGCCATGCTTATTATTCTTGATGGTTGGGGATACAGAGAAGATAAAAAACACAACGCTATAGCTTCTGCCGATAAACCTGTTTTTGATAAAATATGGAACGAATATCCCCACTCTCTATTAGAAGCCAGTGGAAGGGCTGTTGGTTTACCAGAAGGGCAAATGGGAAATAGTGAAGTTGGACATACTACTATTGGCTGTGGAAACGTTGTTTTTACTGATCTTGTCCGTATAAGTGATTCTGGTAAAAAGGGACTTTTTATAAAAAATCCTTCTTTTAAAAAACTTTTTAACCATGTAAAAGAAAACCATTCTGCGCTACATGTAATAGGTCTTCTGGGACCTGGTGGAATACATTCTCACACTGAACATCTATATTACTTTTTAAAAACTGCTAAACAAGCTGGTATAAAAAATATTTATATACATCCTTTTACTGACGGTAGAGATACGCCACCAAAGAGCGCTGCTATATTTTTGGAAGAATTACAAAAAGAAATTGAGAAGATTGGTGTTGGTTATATAGCAGGTATTTGCGGAAGATATTATGCGATGGATAGAGACAGTAATTGGGATAGGTTAGAAAAGGCGACTGGTATGCTTTTTAAAAATGAAGGAAAGTTAGTATGGCATAAAACAGCTTCACAAGTAGCAAAGGATTTTTATAAACAAAATATAACAGATGAATATTTTGAACCTGTTATAATTCCTAAAGAAAACGGTCACTCTTATGCAATAAATAAAAATGATGGTGTATTTTTCTTTAATTTTAGGGCTGATAGAGCCAGAATGATTTCTCAGAAAATTCTAGAGAAGAAAAATAAAATGAACTTATGTTTTGTTAGTATGACTCAATATGATAAGGAATTAAAAACAGAAGTTGCTTTTTCTCCTATAAAAATAAATACGACTTTAGCAAAGGAGATATCTAAGGTTGGTTTGACACAAACACATGTTGCAGAAACAGAAAAATTTGCTCACGCGACTTATTTCTTGAATGGTGGAGAACAAAAACCTTATAAAAAAGAAAAACACATTCTTATAGAAAGTAGAAAAGATGTTTCCACTCACGATCTTGCTCCAGAGATGAAAGCAAAGGAAATAGCAGATGCTACTATAAAAGAAATAGAAAAGGGAACAGATTTTATTTTTGTAAATTTTGCCAATCCAGATATGGTTGGTCATACTGCAAATGAGAAAGCCATTAAAACAGCTATTGAAGTGACAGATAGAGAACTTGGTAGGGTGTTGGAAGCTGCAAACAAAAAAGGAATTATTTCTG
>CAYZNH010000001.1:30031-76009 GCA_964479775.1 uncultured Candidatus Saccharibacteria bacterium
AGTTAATGTTGATCCTAAAACTGGTGAAAAACATACTGCACACACCACAAATCCTGTTCCTTTTATTGTTACATCAAATAAATTTAAAGTTATAAAAGGAGAATTATCTGATATAGCTCCAACTATATTAGCTATCCTGGGTATAAAAATTCCTAAAGGAATGAGTGGTAAAAAACTTATAAAATAGTGTATAATTCTATTCATGATTAGATTTATAATTAGATATTTTGATAGATTAGAAGATAAAGTAAGATCAAGACTTAGTCATAGATCAATGCTCTATGCTTTTATAGGAGGTTCACTTACTGTGATGTTTTGGAGAGCAATATGGCACACAGCAGATAAGCTTATGTTGGGTGGAAGTTTTTCTGATATGGTTAGTGAGGGATCTATACTTTTAAAGGCTAATGGTTTTTGGGGGTTATTTTTTTATGAGCCGTTTACGTTGATATGGACAGTAGGTTTTTTACTCCTTACAGGACTTTTTGTGTCTATAATGATAGGAGACAGAATTATTCTTTCTGGTATAAAAAGGGAAAAGAGAGTTGATGAAAAGACAGAAGAGGAAATAAAAAGAGAAGAAGAAGAGATTAAAAATCTCGCACAAAAGATTTCTGTTATGTCTAAAGATTTGGAAGAAATAAAACAATTACTGAAAAAATAATGTTTTGGAAGAAAAAGAAAATAAAAATAGCTGTTCATAGTGGTAAATTTCACGCTGATGATGTTTTTTCTGTTGCTACTTTTTGTATTTATAAGAATATTACTCCTGATAGTTTAGAAATAAAAAGAACAAGAGATGAAGAAGAAATTAAAAAAGCAGATTATGTTTTTGATGTTGGTTTTAAATATGATGGTGAAAGTAGATTTGATCATCATCAAGAAGGTTGGGCTGGTAAAAGAATAGACGGTATACCATATGCGAGTTTCGGTTCTTTATGGAAAAGTTTTGGTGAAAAAATATGTGATAGTAAAGAAGTCGCAGAACATATTGATAAAAAGATTATAGAATCGCTTGATGCAGAAGATAATGGAGTAACTCTTTATAATAATATTTATGATGATGTATTTCCTTTTACTGTATCTGATTTAATTCACCATATGAATCCAACTGATAAAGAGGGTGTAGATAAGATAGATAAGTTTTTTATTAAAGCAGTAGAATTTGCGATTACTATACTAAAAAGAGAAATAAAAAGAGCAAAAGATATTGTAGAGGTTAAACATGTTGCAAAAGTTGAAATAGAAAAGATTTATAATAGTACAGAAGACAAAAGAATATTAACTTTAGATAAAGATTTGCCTTGGAAAGATATTGTAAATAAATACGATGAGCCACTTTTTGTTATATCGAAAAATTTTTCTGATGGTGGCTGGAGAATTGACGCGGTAAAAAATAATCCTAAGATTTTTAAAAATAGAAAAGATTTTCCAGAAAGTTGGGCTGGTAAAGAAAAAGATGAATTAGCTTTGATAAGTGGAGTAAAAGATGCTAGATTCTGTCATATAAGAAGATTTCTTTGTACAGCCAAAACTTTTGATGGTGCAATGGAGATGGCAAAAATAGCAGTTAATAATTAATTAAATACAATGGCTTTAATAGACGAATTAAAAATACATATAAAAGCAGGGAAAGGAGGAGATGGTGTTACAAGGTGGAGACACGAAAAAGGGATAGAATTAGCTGGTCCTGCTGGTGGAAATGGTGGAAAGGGTGGTGATGTTTATATCAGAGCCATAAGAGATATTGGTATACTTGAAAGATATAAAAATACCAAAGAGTTTTCCGCAGAGAATGGTGAAGCGGGAATGAAAAAAAGTATGCACGGAGCGAATGGGGAAGATTTGGTCATAGATTTACCCATTGGATCTATTGTGACTAATCTTGAAACCAGGGAAGTTTTTAATCTTATAGAAGATGGAAAAGAAATAAAGATTCTTAATGGTGGTAAGGGTGGACTTGGTAATGAACATTTTAAGAATTCTATAAACAGGGCACCAGAACATCAAACTGATGGTAAAGATGGTGAAGAAGCAGATTTTTATATAGAACTTGAACTTGTGGCAGATGCGGGGCTTATAGGTCTTCCAAATGCTGGAAAATCTAGTCTTATAAATGAACTTACAAATTCAAAATCAAAGATAGGAGCGTATCAATTTACTACACTCGAACCAGCGCTTGGAGATATGTACGGTTTTATACTTGCAGATATCCCAGGTCTTATTGAAGGGGCTTCTGAAGGAAAGGGTCTCGGGCATAAGTTTCTTAGACATATTAAAAGAACAAAAGTTTTATTTCATTGTATTTCTCTTGAGAATGAAGACGTTGTAAAAGCATATAAAGTTATAAGAAAAGAACTTAAAGATTATAGTGAGGAATTAGCAAATAAAAAAGAAGTCGTCATTTTAACAAAAACAGATTTAGTTGATGAAAAGGCTTTAAATTCTGTGATTAAAAAAATACAGAAATTAAATGATAAAGTTTTTAGTGTTACGGTATATGATAATAATTCAGTTAAGGAATTAAAAGATTATTTAATAAAAGTTTTAAGAGAAGAATAAATAAAAAAGAAGTTCCTAACAGAACTTCTTTTTTTGATTATTTATGATAACATACTGACATATGGAAAAAGAGTGTAAATACAAGACAACTATTGGATTAGAGATTCATGCTGAACTGAAGACAAATACAAAGATGTTTTGTTCTTGTAAAAATAATCCAGACGAAGAAAAACCAAATGTAAATATATGTTCTGTTTGTACTGCTCAACCAGGAACCCTTCCAGTACTTAATAAAGAAGCGATTAAACATGTCATAAGAGTCGGGCTTTCTTGTGGATCAACGATTGCAAATTTTACAGAATGGGATAGGAAAAATTATTTTTATCCAGATATACCCAAGGGGTATCAGATAAGTCAGTATAAATACCCGATAGTTTCTGGTGGATATCTAAAAGGGGTTAGACTTACTAGAATTCATTTGGAAGAGGATACTGCAAAATCTTCACATGATCAGGGAGATTTTTCTCTTGTTGATTTTAATCGTTCGGGCGTGCCACTTATGGAGCTTGTTACTGAGCCGGTTATTCATACAGCCAAAGATGCTTCAGATTTTGCAAAAGAATTACAATTACTTTTACAATATTTAGGTGCAGGGGATGCAAATATGGATAAAGGAGAGATGAGGGTTGAAGCTAATATTTCTATTAGTGATTGTGAAGATAGACTTGGTACAAAAGTTGAAGTTAAAAACCTGAATTCTTTTAGAGCTGTTGAGAGAGCTATTGCTTATGAGATAGAAAGACATATAGAAGTTTTGGAAAAAGGAGAAAAAATTATTCAGGAGACTCGTGGTTGGGATGAGGGTAAACAAAAAACTTTTTCTCAAAGAATAAAAGAAGATTCTCATGATTATAGATATTTTCCAGATCCAGATTTACCCAAGATGATGATATCTGAAGTTTTTGATTTAAAAGAAATAGAAAAAGGATTACCAGAACTTCCATGGAACAAAAGAGATAGATATATAAAAAGTTTGGGTATAAAAGATCAGGATGCTGAGAGTTTTGTATCAAATATTGAGTTGGGAGATTTTTTTGAGAAAGTAATATCTAATTTTTTTGATAATAAAGATTTGATAAAAACTGCTTCAAATTATATTTCTTCCGATCTTGTTGGTTTAATGACCAAAGAATTAATACAAAGTTTTCCAGATAGTAATAAATTTGCAAAATTAATTTTAATGGTTGGTAAAGGCGAATTATCTTCAAGGGCTGCAAAGGATTTGTTATTAAGAATGATTAAAGAAAATATTGATCCAGAAGAAATTGCTAAAAAAGAAGGTTTATTACAACAAAACGATGAGGGTTCTTTGAGGGTGATAATTGAAAAACTAATTATTGATAATCCAAAAGTAATGGCTGATTATAGATCTGGAAAGGAAGCTTCTTTACAGTTTTTTATCGGTCAGACAATAAAAGCTACAAAGGGTTCCGCAAATCCACAAACTATTAAGAAAGTTCTTTTAGATTTACTCAAATAATTTTTATTGCTTATTAATAAGTGGTATAATTAACCTATGAAAGAAATTGGAATTATAAGTCACAAGCCTAAAATATTTATCGGTACCGATCATGCGGGTTTTGTTATAAAAGAAAATTTAATTCCATATATAAAAAAATTAGGTTATGAGGTTGTAGATTTTGGTAATTTTAAATATGATGATACGGATGATTACATAGATTTTATTACTCCGGTTGCAAGAACTGTAGCTTTAAATCCAGAAGGCTCAAAAGGTATAATTTTGGGTGGCTCTGGTCAAGGAGAAGCTATTGTGGCAAATCGTTTTCCTAATGTTCGGGCTGTTGTTTATTATGGAGAGGCTGGTTTTTTTCAAACTGATATTATTAAACTTAGTAGGGAGCACAATGATTCAAATGTTCTTTCTTTAGGAGCTAGGTTTATAGATGTAGATACAGCGAAAAAAGTTGTAAAAAAATGGTTAGAAACAAAGTTTACAGGTGAGGAAAGACACTCAAGAAGGATTAAAAAAATCGAAGCAGTGTCTAGAGAAATTAAAAATAATATAGAATTTAAATAAAAAAATGACTGAGATAATCCCTGCAATAATACCAGAATCTTTTGAAGATTTAAAAGATAAGATGGCTTTCGTCAATGGACTTACTCATATGGTTCAGATAGATGTTTGTGATGGTGTTTTTGTTCCTTCTAAAAGTTGGCCTTATGTTGGTGATCATGAAAATGATTTTGATAAAATTATAAATGAGTCTGATGGTTTTCCTTTTTGGCAAACCTTAGATTTTGAGGTTGACTTAATGGTTAAAAATCCAGAGAAAGTTTTTGAAGATTGGGTTAGAGCGGGTGCAAAGAGAATTATTTTACATGTCGAATCATCTTTAAAGTTATTTGATTTTGTAAAAGATATAAAAAATAAATACGGGTATTATGGAGAATCTGCTGTTAGTATAGAGGTTGGTATCTCATTAAATATAAAGACTCCCAATGAAGTAATTTTTGATTTTCTTAAACCAAATGAGAGCGGTAGGTCTCTAGTTGATTTCGTTCAATTTATGGGGATTAGAGACATTGGTTTTCAAGGTCAATATTTTGATGAAAGGGTTCTGGGAAAGATAAGAGAACTTAGACAAGAATTTCCAGATACCATAATTAGTGTTGATGGTGGTGTAAATTTTGATAATGTAACAGAATTAGTAAAAGCCGGAGTAAACAGACTTGTATCTGGATCTGCATTATATGAAAGTGAAGATATTGGAGAAGCCATAAATGAGATGAAAAATATTAATTTAAAGTAATTTTGTTTTTATGCAGAAAGGTATATATAAACATTATAAAGGTAATTTTTATCGAGTGATAGGTGAAGGAAAGCATTCTGAGACTTTAGAGGATTTGGTTTTTTATGAAGCTTTGTATAATAATCCAGTATCAAGATTTTGGATGAGACCTTTAAAAATGTTTAATGATGAAATCGATACATTAGATGGAAAGAAGAAAAGATTTATTTTTATAAGAGAAGAATAATATAAAAAAATGTTTTTTACAAAAAAGAAAAAGGGTTTAAGACAATATATAAAAGAAGCAGAAGAAAAAGGTGTTGCTATAGGTCATTTTAATATTTCAAACCTTGAAACATTGAGAGGTATTTTTGACGCCGCGAAGAAACTTGATTTACCGGTTATTATAGGAACAGCGGAAGGTGAAAGAAAATTTATAGGGACAAAACAAGCAGTTGCTCTCGTAAAAAGTTTGAGGGATGAATATGATTATCCAATATTTCTAAATGCGGACCATACTTATTCTGTAGAAGGTGTAAAAGAATGTATAGATGCTGGTTATGATGCTGTAATATTTGATGGAACAGGTTTATCTCATGAGGAGAATATTAAAATTACAAAACAATGTGTAGATTATGCTAGAAGTATTAATCCAGAAATTATAGTTGAAGCTGAGCTCGGTTTTATCGGCACTTCTTCAAAAGTTTTAGATAAAATTCCTGAAGGTGTAAAAATAACTGAAGAATATTTAACTAAACCAGAAGACGCAAAAAAATTTATTGAAGATACTGGTATAGACATGATTGCTCCTGCTGTTGGTAATATTCATGGAATGCTTAAGGGTGGGGTAGACCCAGCTTTAAATATTAAGTTAATAGGGGAAATACAAAAAGTGATAAATATTCCGATGGTACTTCATGGTGCTTCGGGAAATTCTACAAATGATATAAAAGAAGCTATAAAAAATGGAATGTCAGTTGTTCATGTTAATACTGAGATTCGCGTGTCTTTCAAAAAGGCACTTGAAGAATCATTAAAATCTAAACCAGATGAGGTTGCTCCATATAAGTATATGGACAAATGTATAGAGTCTGTGGAAGCTGTTGTTAAAGAAAAACTTAAGATTTTTAACTTTCTTTAGGTTATAGGTCCTAGTTTTTAGTTATTAGTAGAATAATGCCTTAAAATAAGGTTTATTTTGCTTGTATTTTGACAAGATACAAAAAACCTTGACAAATACCCCAAAAGGTGTATTATTATATATAAGATAGTTCTTTGAGTGAATCAAGAAGTTCGCCACATTTTTTAGTGGATTTACCATATAAATCAATTGAATTGATTTCGGGCAAGCAAAAGTCTATTGAAAACTGTGGCGAACTGTAGTAACCACACAGAAAGAAACAAAAAAGAAAGGATGATAATAGTGAACACACTAATTACATCTGGTCAGAAGGAATCGGTTATTCGAGTCGTTGTGGACGCAGTGCGAAAGGGAATGGACGCGGTGATCAATGAACTCTCCGCTTCTGGAACCATTAACACGGCGAATCTTCAGCGAGTGCTCGCACAAGGTGATGCTTTGGCGGGTCATCTGATTGCCGAAGCGAAAGCTAAGATGACCGAGCTCGCCGAACAAGTCGTCGGCTACCTCAAACTCATCTCTGGCTCCGAAATCATCACAATCGGCGAGACCTATGGCAAAAGCACCATTGCTCATGCCAAGGACACCTTTCCTGGATACATTGACTCAGATTTCCTGAACTATGGAACGGATGTCCAAGGTCAGCCGACCAAGGAAATACCTGTACAGGTGTTTGAGATGATCAAGAATGGTAACTTCGCTCAGATATTCGGTGGCTTCGGTGAAAACCTCGACCGTCTGTGTCTGACACAGAGTCAAATCATCCGTTTTGTGAAGGATCACACCAAGTGGCTTCGCACAGATGGTTATGGAACCTTCTTCTTGTTCAAGGAAAACGGCGAGTTTTTCGTCGCTGGCGTGAGCTGGAGCGAGGGTAGGCTCAGGGTGGATGCTAGTCGTCTGTCGGACGACGGCGTTTGGAATGCCTGGTTCCGCCATCGGGTTGTGGTTCCGCAACTGTGACACTTTGTCACTTTGTTCTTTGTCTCTTTGAGACTTAGACACTTTGACCCTTTGGTATCTTGCGTATGCAAGCTCTACCGAAGGGTCATTTTTAATATAAAATTTGTTATTTTTTATAAAAAGACTTGCTTTTTTGCTTAAAATATATATAATACTTTCACTATGCTTACATTAAAAGTAGAAAAAAGAGATCCGAAGGCCAGCTTATCTGATATAAGAAAAGAAGGTAAAATGCCAGCGGTTTTTTATGGTAAAAAGGAGGAATCTACTCCAATAATGCTTTCTTATGCTGTTTTTGAAAAAACCTTAAAAGAAGCCGGAGAATCTACAATTATAAATTTAAATGGTGATGGTATAGATGTCGATGTTCTTATACATGAAATCGATTCTGATCCAGTTACAGATAAACCAAGACATGCAGACTTTTATGCTATAGAAAAAGGAAAGAAAATAGAAATAGATGTTCCTTTGGAATTCGTTGGTGTCGCTCCTGCTGTAAAAATCCTTGGTGGTGTATTAGTTAAAGTTATGCATGAAATTAAGATTGAAGCTTTACCTAAAGATTTACCTCAAAAGATTGAAGTTGATATATCAGTATTAAACACCTTTGAAGATGTTGTTACTGCTAAAGATTTAAAATTACCTAATGGAGTTGAGATTAAAGAAAAAGAAGATGAAGTTATTGTTTCAGTATATGAACCAAAAGATGAAGTCGTAGAAGCAGTGCCAGTTGATTTATCAACGATAGAAGTTCAGAAGAAAGGAAAGGAGGCTAAGGAAGGAGAAGCGACAGAAGGAACTGAAGAAAAGAAATAAAAATAAATACAGAAAAAACTGCCTTTCGGCAGTTTTTTCTGTATTTATTTTTATTTTATAGTAGAATTGATATAAATGTTAAAAAAAGTTTTTCTGTGTTTATTTTTTTTGTCTTTGATGTATACCGAGGTGTATGCTGTTTCTTGTGGTGATAGTGTTGATGGTAAAACAGACAAACAACTTCAAGCCATTCTCGACCAATGTGATGTAGAAATATTAGAACAGAAAAAAATACTTGAGAATACCCAAAAACAATCATCAGAATTAGAGAAAGCCATCGGCGAAATAAATTATAATATTAATAAGACTGAATTAGAAATAAAAGCTAGAAATGCAAAGATTAAACAATTAGGTGAAAATATTGTAGCCAAAAAAGAATATATAGGTGAACTGTCTGTTAGAATGAGTGAAATAAAAAAGTCTATATCTAAAATGATAAAAGATTCTTATGATATAGGTAATATTTCTATTGTTGAAACAGTGCTTTCAAGTGAAGATATATCTGATTTGTTTAAAGATATAGATGATTATTCTTCTATAAATAAAAGATTGAGAGATTTGATAGGTGAGCTTACTGGTGTTAAAAAAGATTCAGAATCAGAAAAGAAAAATCTTGAAGATAGGAAAATTCAAGAAGAAAAACTTAAATATGAGCAAGATGTAGAAAAGAGAAAGCTAGAAAATTATAAAAAAGAAAAACAAGAATTATTAAAATTTTCTAAGGGGCAAGAGAGTTTGTATCAAGCTTCAATATCAGAAAAAGAGAAACAGAAAAATCAAATAAGAAGTAGGATGTTTAAAACAGTTGGTGGACAAGAGATTTCTTTTGGAGACGCATTAAAATTAATACAACCTTATGAAAGTTCTATAGGAGTTAGTTCTGCTTTGGTTCTTGCTGTGTTGTTTCAAGAGTCTGCTGTTGATAATACAATTGGTAAAAATATTGGTAGATGTACTTATAATCAAGTGTCTTCTTGTGTGGTTGGTAAAACAGTAATGTCTGATACTCAAAAACCTGCTTTTTTAAGCATAATGAGTAATCTTGGACTTGATCCAGACAAAACTCCGATTTCTTGTGCAATATGTAGAGATGGTAATTATGGTGGTGCTATGGGGCCGGCTCAGTTTATGCCAGAGACTTGGAATGCTATATCTTTACGTGTAGCAAAAATACTTAGTATAAAATATCCATCACCATTTGAGAATTTGCATGCTTTTACGGCATCTGCTGTTTTACTCAGGGACAATCAAGACAGATGTAAAACCGCTTTTACCAAAAAAAGTGATATTTGGGCTTGTTCTGCTTCAAAATATTATGGCGGATTATATTTAATGGGAAGTAGATTAACCAATTATATGTATTATGGTTACGGTGCTTCGGTTGCTAAGAGAGCCTTACAATTTGAAAAAGACATTGATTTGTTAAATTCTTAATATCTATTGCATTTTTTATTTAATTCTGTTATTATTCAAAACTATGAAAAAAGATATACATCCAAAATATTTTGATAAAGCCGCTACTACTTGTGCTTGTGGTGCTAGTTATGACTTTGGATCAACAAAAGAAAATATAAATATTGAAATTTGTGCTGCATGTCACCCTTTCTATACCGGTAATGAAAAGGTTATAGACACAGCTGGAAGAGTAGAAAAATTTAAAGCAAGAAAGGCCGCAAGTGTTGGAAAAAGTAAAAAAACAAAATAACTGTTAGAATAGAAAAATCGTGCTTTTAAAGTGCGATTTTTTTATTGTTTATCTGTTAAAGTTTGTCAATGTTTAAACATTATTTTATACTGTAAAAATAGTAGAATAGAAAAACCCGTATCTTTTATTAATAAAATTTTTTCTGGTGAATAATTACAAACAATAAAATGCAAGATTCAATTGAAGAATTTAGAAAAAATAAAAAAACTTCATTTTTAGCAGAAGAATATATTAGATTGGAAAATGAAGAAGAGTCTATAAAAGAAATGGCGGAAAAAGACTCTGCTATGTTTGCTTTAGCTGAGGAAGAGTTAAATAATCTCCGAACTCAAAAAGAAAATATTTTTACACAAATGAAATCTATCACTTCTTCAGAAGAAGAGGAGGATAAATTTCCAAATGAAGTTGTGATGGAAATTCGTGCAGGTGTTGGTGGTGAAGAAGCGGCTATTTTTGCAGAGGATTTGTTGAGAATGTATGGAAGATTAGCAGATCTTAAAAAATGGTCTTTTAATTTGGTTGATGAATCAAAAAGTTCTTTGGGTGGGTATAAAGAAGTTTCTATTGAAATAAAAGGTAGAGATGTATATAAAGAATTGAGGTTTGAGACTGGGGTTCATAGAGTTCAGAGAGTTCCCGCCACTGAAAAATCTGGAAGAGTACATACTTCAACGGCTTCTGTTGCGATACTTCCCATAAGAAAGAAGACAAAATTTGATATTAAACAAACAGATTTACAGATTGAATTTTCTAGATCTGGTGGAGCTGGTGGTCAAAATGTAAATAAAGTTGAAACCGCCGTTAGAATAGTTCACATACCGACTGGAATAGATGTTAGATCAACTGCAGAAAGAAGTCAGTTAAAAAACAGGGAAAAAGCGATGTCTATTCTTATTGCTAAATTAGAAATCTTAAAAGAAGAAGAAG
Source organism: uncultured Candidatus Saccharibacteria bacterium (assembly GCA_964479775.1). Classification (GTDB taxonomy): domain Bacteria; phylum Patescibacteriota; class Minisyncoccia; order Phycocordibacterales; family GWA1-40-21; genus Bog-1340. The sequence continues at coordinate 40,896 of CAYZNH010000001.1, forward strand.
AAGCAAAGAAGTTTGCTGGTGAAAGAAAAGAACAGATAGGTACAGCCGATAGATCAGAGAAAATTAGAACTTATAATATCTTACAAGATAGAGTTACTGATCATAGGGTTAAACATTCTTGGTATAATATAGAAAATATTTTAGCAGGAGATGGTCTTGTTGATATTGTTGATTATGTTGTTAAGGCAGAGTGTAAGCCACAGGCAGATGGTGATGTAAATAACGATGAATAATTAAAATCTATTAAATTGGGTTATCTATTGATATTTTAAAAAATTCTGATATACTCATTCTTACTTATGATAGAAGAAAAGAAAACAAATTCAACTGCCTCTACACAGGCAAAAAATAATGAAATTATAGAAGCAATGTTTAAAGTAGGTGCTCATTTTGGTTATCCAAAATCAAGAAGAAATGCCTCTGTATCAGGTTATGTTTATGGTACAAAAAATAAAACAGAAATTATAGATTTAGAAAAAACTTATGAAATGCTTGAAATAGCAACTAAGTTTGTTGCTGAACTAGCTTCACTTGGTAAACAAATTTTGTTTGTTAGTGGAAAAAATGAATCAAAGAACGCCATAAAGATTGGTGCTATGTCTGCTGATATGCCGTATGTTGCTGGTAGATGGATTGGTGGAACACTTACAAATTCTTTTGAAATTAAGAAGAGGGTTTCAAAATTTGAAGATTTACAAAAACAAAAAGAAAAAGGGGAGCTTTCAAAATATACAAAAAGAGAGAGAATGTTGATTGAGAAAGAAATAGAAAATCTTGATAAAATGTTCTCAGGTATTGTTGGTATGAAAGATTTACCTAAGGCTATTTTTGTTATTGATCCTAAAAAAGAAATAATAGCAGTATCTGAAGCAAAGAAAATGAATGTTCCTGTAATTGCTTTGGCTAATACAGATTGCGATATTAAAGGTATAGATTATCCAATAGTTGCAAATGACGCTTCTTTATCTAGTGTAACTTTTTTTGTTAATGAGATAGTAAAAGCTTATAAAGTTGGTAAAAATTCTAAAAATTAATTTTTAAAATACATATGGAGATAACAATGGATCAAGTAAAAGAACTTAGAGAAAAAACAGGTATTTCTATAATGCAATGTAAAAAAGCCCTTGAAGATTCTAATGGTGATATGGGTAAAGCGGTTATTTTATTACAAAAGAAAGGTGTAGAAACTGCTGCTAAAAAAGCTGAAAGAACATTGAAATCAAGTAGAATTGTTTCTTATGTTCATGGTGTTGGCACCGTTGGTGTTCTTTTGGAACTATGTAGTGAGTCAGATTTTGTATCTAAACATGAAGATTTTCAAAAACTTGGTTATGACATTGCTATGCAAATAGCTGCTACTAATCCATCTTTTCTTAAAAAAGATGATGTTCCAGAAGAAGAAAAGAATAAAGTCCTATCAGCTTTTGAAGATGAAGTAAAAGATAAACCAGAGGCCATGAAAGAAAAGATATTAAATGGAAAATTAGATTCATTCTTTAAAGAAAAGATATTGTTGGAACAAGATTTTATAAAAGATCCTAGTATAAATATCAATACTTTGATTCAAGGTGCAATTCAAAAATTTGGAGAGAAGATAGAAATAGCAAGATTTGTTAGATATACTTCTGCAAAATAGTTTGTCAGGTTATTCTTATTAGGAATAACATCAAAATGATCTTAATTTTATTTTATACATCTTTATTTATTATTATAGCTACTCTGATAATTAAAAGTATTGGAGTAACTATTTTTGATCATATAGTTCTTAAGAAGATAAGGAGAGTTGGTGATAAAAGATGTTATGATTTTATTTGTGTAGTAAATTATTATTTTTCTAAAATTAAACTAAAAAATTTTAAAAAAATATCATTGTTAATAATTACTTTTGTTCAAAGAGAAACTATTTATTTAAAAAGAAAATTTGACAGTAAACAACCAAAATTTTTCCTTAAACCTCAAAAAAATAATTTAAATAGTAAAAGTTCTGTCTCTTTTTTTCTTAAAAATGTGTCAGAGTATAAAGAAAGTTTAAGAAAAAATAGGTTAGATTAATTAGTTGTTTTTTGTAAATATTTTGTTATAATCGGCAGGTGATAGTTAGTTGCCATCTTAGCTCAGTTGGTAGAGCAACTGTTTTGTAAACAGTAGGTCCCCGGTTCAAGCCCGGGAGATGGCTCCATAAAACAAAAGGCCGGATATCCGGTTTTTTTGTTTTTATAATATATAATATGGATTATAGAGACAGCTTTTATTATAGAATAGGTAAAGCTACTGATTTAAAAGGTAGAGATTATCTTATATATCGGATATTAGAAATAATTCCAGGTTTTTTGGCTTGGTTTACTATAATATCAATGTTTATCTGTTCTTTTTTATTTCCATTTTATTGTGCGGTTTTTATAATTATCTTTGATATATATTGGATATTGAAAACTTTTTATCTATCTATATATTTAAGACAAAACTGGAATAAAACCAAACATAATTTAAATGTAGATTGGAAAGAAAAACTTTCTAATTTAAAATATGATAATATCAGACATTTAATTTTACTTCCTTTTTATAATGAATCTTGGGAAGTTGTAGAGAAAAGTTTACACTCCTTATCTCAATGTGAGTATGATAATAAGAGAATGATTATCGTGCTTGCAGGTGAAGAAAGAACAAAAGAACATTGTCTAAAAATTTTTGATTTAGCACGAAATAATTTTTCTAGTATTTTTGGAGAATTATATTTTACTATTCACCCGAGTGATGTTGTGGGTGAAATAAAAGGTAAGGGTTCAAATATAACCTTTGCTGTAGAAGAAACTAGAAAAAATATCATAGATAAAAAAGGTTATCTATATGAAGATATTTTAGTATCAGCTTTTGATATAGATACGGTTGTTTACCCACAATATTTTGAATGTTTAACTTGGAATTTTCTAACTACGGAAGATCGTATGAAAAGTTCTTTTCAACCAATACCTGTTTTTACAAATAATATTTGGGAAGCTCCAGCTTTATCTAGGGTCGATTCTTTTACTGCTACTTTTTGTCATATGATACAACAAGAAAGACCGGATATTTTAGCGACATTTTCTTCTCATTCTGTGTGTTTTAAAACATTATATGAAGTTGGATATTGGCAAAAGAATATTGTATCAGAAGATTCTAGAATATTTTGGAATTCTTTACTTGCAAATAATGGCGATTATAAAGTCGTCCCTTTGGCCTACCCGGTTTCCATGGATGCTAATCTTGCAGAAAATTTTTGGCAGACTGTGAAAAATATATATAAACAACAAAGAAGATGGGCTTGGGGTGTTGAACATGGCCCATATGTACTTTTTGGTTTTTTAAAAAATAAAAATATACCCAGAAGAATTAAATTAAAATTTACTTTTTTTATGTATGAAGGTTTTTGGTCTTTATCAACAAATCCTTTAATAATTTTCTTTTTGGGTTGGTTACCTATAATTTTTGGTGGTAGAGATTTTAATAATACTATTTTATCTTATAATCTTCCTTTTGTTACAAAAATCCTTATGACAATTTCAATGTTAGGACTTTTTATGTGTCTTTTAATTTCTGCAAGTTTTCTACCAAAAGCACCAAAATGGACTGGACGTTCTCATAAAATTATAATGATGTTACAATGGTTATTGATTCCTCTTACTATAATAATATTTGGAGCCATACCAGGTCTTGATGCTCAAACTCGTTTAATGTTTGGTAAATATATGGGTTTTTGGGTAACACCCAAATATAGAAAAAATGATTAAGACTATACAGAAAAAAATGAGATTAATTATATTTTTTTTAATCTTTGTTGTTGTCTCACCAATTATTGTTTTATATGCAAACGGTGATATTTTTAATGATGGTTGGAGTATATTAAAAACAGGGGGTGTGTATGTAAATTCCGCACCAAATGGTTCTAGTATTTTTATAGATAATAAATTAAAAGGAAATACATCTTTTTTTGAAAGAGATTTGTTAATAAAAAATTTGAGACCAGGTGTTTATAAAATCGATGTTAAAAAAGATGGTTTTAATGTGTGGTCAAAAAATATTACAGTACTGAATAATATGGTCACAGATGCAAATGTTTTTATTTTACCTAAAATAATTGATTTTAGGGATATACCACAAAAAATTGATAGTGAAAAAAAGATTGGTACATCAACTATTATTATTAAGAAGGATAATCAGGAGTATTTTAATTTATTAAAAATATTTTCGATATCAACTACTACTAAAAAACAAGAGATAGAAAATTTATTAGGGACAAAAGATAATCCAATTGTAAACGGAAAAATTCGTTTGTGGGTTGAAGATAAAAAAGTGTTTGTCTCTTGGAATGGAAAGTTAGAGTCTGCACCAAAATATTTTTGTGATAATGGAGAATGTTTTACTTCTATAGAAGTGATTAATTTAATTAAAGAACCTGAATATTTTGATTTCTTATTAAATTATGATGGAGTTATTATTGTTTCTTCAAATAATAAAATTTTTGCTGTTCAAATAGAAAAAAATCCATTAAAAGAAATACAACTAATTTATGAGGGTGTTAAACCATCTTTAAAAATATATGATGGTTTGTTATATATTAAAGACGGTGAATTATTAAGAGAATATTCAATATAACCTTTGATTTTTTAGGTTTTTTTAGCTACAATTTAAACATGGAAAATTTGGATAAAAAACCAATTCATGTGCACCCTATTACTAGAGTTATAGAAGATATAAATCGTATTTTTTTTGAATTAGGTTTTTCTCTTACTGATGGTCCAGAACTTGAAACTGAGTTTTATAACTTCGATGCTTTGAATGTCCCTAAAGATCATCCTGCCCGTGATATGCAAGACACTTTTTGGCTAAAAACACCCTTAGGCATTTTGCCCGATAATTCTGATAAACAAAATGATTTAGGGATTAAGAGTGACAAAAATTCTCCTGGTATAGTTAATAAATTATTAAGAACACAGACCAGTGCAATGCAAGTTCATTATATGCAAGAAAATAACCCCCCTTTTAAAATTATTTCTCCTGGAAAAGTTTTTAGAAATGAAGCGACTGATGCTAGACATGAAATGCTTTTTCATCAGTTTGAGGGATTGTTGGTAGATAGAGAAGCTTCTTTGGCTTCTTTAAAAACCTACCTCAATGCTTTTTTTGATAAGTTTTTTGAGAAGGATACTGAAATAAGATTTAGACCAAGTTATTTTCCTTTTGTTGAACCAGGAGTTGAAATAGATGTTTCTTGTTTTAAATGTAAAGGAGAAGGATGTTCTTTTTGTGGCGGTTCTGGTTGGATTGAAGTTATGGGGGCTGGTGTAGTGCATCCTAAGGTATTAAATAATTTAGGTATAAATCCAAATGAATGGAAGGGCTTTGCTTTTGGTGGTGGTGTGGATAGATTAGCAATGCTCAAATATGAAATAGATGATATAAGGTTGTTTTATTCAGGAGACCTAAGATTAGTAAATCAGTTTTGAGAAAAAACACGAGCATAGCGACTAGTTTTTTCTCAACCCTGTCAAATAAACTTTAAATTCGAAAATAGAATATAATATTTAAAGTTTAAGATTTAATGATTATAATGACACATGATTAAGTTTACAAAAGATAAAAAGTTAGTAATATTAAAATATCGTTACATATTAAATTAAATCTTATTTGACGGGGTGATGATTTTTATATTCACTTCGTTCATTAAAAATCAATCATGAAAATATCTTACAATTGGTTAAATGCTTTTTTAAACAATAAAGCACCAGAGGCTCAAAAAGTAGCAGAGGCTCTTACGATGAATTCTATGGAAGTTGAAGGAGTAGAAAAACTTTCTAATGATTTTTTGATGGAAGTAAAGACAACTCCAGACAAAAACCATTCTTGTTTATGTCACAGGGGTGTTGCAAAAGAAGCTGGGGCTATTCTTAATATAAAGACAATAAAAAAATCTAGAGAGTATGCTGATTTTAAAATTTCTGAAACTGATAAAAAAATTGATGTAAAGATTGAAGATGAAAAACTTTGTAAAAGATATATTGGTAGGGTTATAGAAGGTATAAAAGTTGGACCATCGCCACTTTGGCTAAAAGAGAGATTAGAATCGGTCGGACAGAGGTCTATAAATAACGTTGTTGATGCAACAAATTTTGTAATGTTTGATATTGGCCAACCAATGCATGTTTTTGATGCGGATAAAATTGACGGACGGATTATTGTAAGGAAAGCCTTACAAGATGAACAAGTTGATTTATTAGGTCATGAAATAACTGCTAAGGGGGGAGAAACAATGATTCAGGACAGAAATATGACTCTTTCTGGTTCTGAGCTTGTTATAACAGATAATAGCTCTGTTTTAGCTTTGGCGGGTATAAAGGGGGGTAAAAAAGCTGAATTAACAGATGAATCAGTAAATCTATTTTTGGAATCAGCAAATTTTGATCCAGTTTGTATTAGAAAGACAGCGAGCTTTTTTAAATTACAAACTGATGCCACAAAAAGATATGAGAATGAAATAAGTCCAGAAATTGCTTCTGAAGCCATGGATATTTTGACTAGAATAATAATTGAGACAGCAGGAACTCCTGATACGAAAATTGGTGAGATGGTGGATAATTATCCAAGAAGAGAAAATAAATTTAAACTTGGTATTTCAAGTGAAGAGGCTAGCTCTATAATTGGTGCTGACATAAAAGATTCTGACATAGAAGATATCTTTAATAGATTTGATTTTGAATGGAAAAAAGTTAAACCAATAGATGAAATTTTAAAAACAGCTGAGTCTTTTGTTGATGTACCTTATAAACTCGGTGCGAGTGTTTTAAGAGAAGCACCTAATTTTTTTGATTGTTCAGGTTTCATGTGTTTTTTATTTAATAATTATGGTGTATCTCTTCCTAGAATTTCAGTTGATCAATATGTTTGGGGAAAGAAAATTGATAAAGAAGATTTAATCTCTGGCGATGTTATTTATTCAAATACAGGAGAAGGGAAGATACATACAAAAACAATAGAATTTTTGCCCGGTACAGATGTTTCTGAAGGAGTTGATCATTGTGGTTTGTATTTAGGAAATAATAAAATAATTCATGCAACCTCACTTTTTGGTAAGGTCATTATTGAAGATTTAGATAAGGCTGAAAGATTTAAAAATATAGTAGGGTTTAGAAGAATGTCTGATAATAAAGAAAGATTTGTTATTACTGTACCTGACGAAAGACTTGATCTTCGAATTAAAGAGGATTTAGCAGAAGATATAGGAAGAATATATGGTTATGATAAAGTAAAAGATTTAGAAATTCCAAAGAACATAGAAAAACCTAAAATTGATCAGGTTTTTGCCTATAAGCAGAGGATAAAAGAAATTCTTTATGAGGAGGGTTTTTCTGAAGTTATGAATTATACTTTTGTTGAGGATGGGGATTTTGAATTGGCAAATCCAACTTCACCAGAAAAAAGATTTTTAAGAACGAATCTTACTTTTGGTATGAAAAATTGTTTAGAATTTAATTCAAGATATTCTGAACTTATTGATATGCAACAAATTAGAGTTTTTGAATTTGGCCATGTATTTTTAAAGTCTGGAGAGGAAAATCATTTTATAATTGGTATTAAAAATCCGCCAGGTTTTAAGACTATAAAAGAAAAAGAGTATTTAGATTCAATTTTAAAGAAACTCGAAGAAAAACTTGGACTTAAGCTTAATAAAATAAATAATGACGACAATATTGCTGAGTTTGATCTAGATATTTTAGTAAAAGGATTACCAGAATTAACAGAATATAAACCAGAAATTTTCTCAGACGAATGGATTAAATTTAAACATATATCTCAATATCCTTTTATGACTCGTGATATAGCAGTTTTTACACCGGAAGGAACTAAACCTGAAGAAGTTTTTTCTATTATTTCTAGTGAGGCCGGAGAGCTTATGATAAAAAATAGACTTTTTGATGTATTTACAAAAAAGTTTCCTGATGGAGTATCAAAGACATCTTATGCATATCGTTTAATTTTTCAATCTTATGAAAAAACTCTTTCAGATGAAGAGGTGAATGTGATAATGCAAAAAATTACAGATAAGATGAATGCTAATGTTGGTTGGCAAGTAAGATAGAAAAGAATGTTGAATATTGAATATCGAATTTAGAAAAATACAATATAACAAATATGAAAATTGATATACCTTTTCATTCTCAATATTCAGATTCTATAGAAAAAGATTGGCAGGATAGATCCTGTGCAGTTCTCTGTTTGCAAATGGTTTTAGATTTTTATGGGAAGAAAGTTGAACCAATGAATCTTATAAAAGAGGGTTTAGAAATATCTGAATTACTTAAAGAAAAAGGGAGAGAAAAAGATGGATATACTAGAGGATTTGGTTGGGGGCACGAGCTACTTGTTATTTTATTAAAAAATAACGGAGTATTAGCTTATCGACAAGATTTTAAAAATTCAAAATTTGAAAAAGAATATTTTGAATTAGGTTTAGAAAAAATAAGACAAAACTTATTAAATAAAAAACCTGTAATCACTTCTATTGCAAAAGATATAAACAATCCCAAAACCTCTGGGCACATGGTTGTTGTCTCTGGTTTTGAAGAAGATAGTGGGGAAGTTAAGGGTTTTTATATAAAAGATCCAGAACAAAAAGATTCTTCAGAGAATTTGGATATTTTTATTAGTTTAAATGACTTTAAAGAAGTCTGGAAAAAACTTGTTATTTTTGTAAATTAAAAGGCACGCGTAGTCGCGTGCCGTTTTTTGTTGGTTTTTAGGCTGCATTTTCAAAGAGCGAAGCCCAAACCTTTTTTGTGAGATCATTGAGAAGAGGGGCGTTATAGACGCCGTGTTTAAGACCAAATTGAGCCAGTTTGTAGCAAGGAATAGTTTTTGTCCTATTCATTGCCAGATAATTTTGGATTTCAGATTCAACAGCCTCTTGATTCATTTTAACCTCCTTGTTTAGAGAACATTTAATAACCTACTAAAAACGATAACACATTAATATAATATATGCAATAAAAAATGTATAAAAGCTCATTTTTTATCTAAAATTTAACTTTCTTTTGTTTTTTATTTTTGATATAATTATTATATAAAAAGTAATAAAATTATTAAAAATAAAGGTTATTTTACTAAATTAACTGTTTTAGAGACCTTTCTTTTTTAAACAAAAAAATGGCTAAAGAAAAAGATAAAAAAGATATAAAAAACGAAGGTCATTATGATGCTAGTTCTATTCAAGTTCTTGAGGGATTAGAGCCTGTCAGAAAGCGTCCTGGTATGTATATTGGTACTACTGGTCCAGATGGATTACACCATCTTATTACAGAAATTTTTGATAATTCTCGTGACGAAGCGATGGGTGGTTTTTGTGATCATATCGAGGTTGTACTTTTACCCAATAACAGGATAAGAGTTACAGATAATGGTAGAGGTATTCCTGTTGATTTGCATAAACAGACAAAAGTTTCTGCCCTAGAAACCATTATGACCGTTCTTCATGCTGGAGGTAAATTTGGAGGAGAAGGAACTGGTTATAAAGTTTCCGGTGGTCTTCATGGTGTGGGTGCTTCTGTTGTAAATGCTCTCTCTACATATATGAGAGTTACTGTTCATAAAGATGAAGGAATTTTTTATCAAGAATATTCAAAAGGTAAAGTAAAAGCTCCAGTCAAAAAAATCGGTAAAACAGATAAACACGGAACTACTGTTGTATTTGAACCCGATCCAGAAATCTTTAAAGAGGGAATTATTTTTGATTATAACAAAGTTGTTTCTCATATGAGACAACAAGCTTATCTTGTTAAAGGGTTGAGAATTACCACGATAGATGCAAGAGAATCTACAGAAAAATTTGACGAGAAAGAATGTTTCTATTTTACAGAATTAAATATTGAAGCTTTATCTAATTCATTTTATTTTGAAGGAGGTCTTTTGTCATTGGTTAGATTTTATAATCAATTTCAAAAACCAATACATAAAAATGTTTTCTATGTAGAAAAGAAAACAGAAACAGTAGAATCTGTAGAAGTATCATTACAATATGTAGATGATATTTCTGCTAGGATAATGGCCTTTGCAAATAATATTTATAACCCAGAGGGTGGAACACATATAACTGGTTTTAAAACTGCACTTACGAGAACTTTAAATAATTATGCTAGAAAAAACAATCTCATAAAAGATAGTGAAGATAACTTTACTGGTGATGATGTTCTTGAGGGATTAACAGCCGTTGTTTCTGTAAAGATAAGAGAGATTCAGTTTGAAGGTCAGACAAAAGCAAAACTTGGTTCTGTCGAAGCAAGAGGTGCTGTGGACGAGGTCTTTAGTGAAGCTTTTGCTATGTTTCTCGAAGAAAATCCAGATGATGCAAGATCTATGGTTTCAAAGGTTATACTTGCTCTTAAAGCCAGAAAGGCCGCTAAAGCCGCTAAGGATTCTATATTGAGAAAAGGAGCCCTTGAAGGTATGACTCTTCCCGGTAAACTTGCAGACTGTCAAAGCAAAGATGCTTCGGAATCAGAGTTGTTTATTGTTGAGGGAGATTCTGCTGGTGGTACTGCAAAAATGGGAAGAGACAGAAAGACCCAAGCTATTCTTCCACTTAGAGGAAAAATCTTAAATATTGAAAGAGCTAGACTTGATAGAATGCTTGATTCTGAAATGATTAAGAATCTTGTTGTTGCTATAGGTACAGCTATAGGAGATACTTTTGATATTGAAAAATTAAGATATCATAAAATAATTATAGCTACTGATGCTGATGTCGACGGTGCTCATATTAGAACCCTATTACTTACATTATTCTATAGATATTTTAGACCACTTATAGATGCTGGAAATATTTGTATTGCTCAACCACCTTTGTATAAAGTAAAGATTGGTAAAGAAATTCATTATTTTTATGCAGAAGAAGAAAAGGCGGATTTTTTTAAAAAATCTAAAATAAGTGATGAAGAGGTAGAGGAAACAGAACAACTAGAGGAAAGTATTGATAGTGAAAATGAAAATAAAAAATCACCAAAAGTTCATGTTCAGAGATATAAAGGTTTGGGAGAAATGAATGCTGAAGAATTGTGGGAAACCACCATGGATCCAACAAGAAGGCTGATGAAGAGAGTTACTGTAGATGATGCTCAAGATGCAGATAAAGTTTTTGATATGCTTATGGGTACTGATGTCCCTGCAAGAAAAGCTTTTATACAATCAAATGCTAAGTTGGCAAATATAGATATTTAATTTATATTAAAAATAACAAAAAAACAGACACACATATGTGTCTGTTTTTTTGTTATTTAACTTTTATACTTCCACAATCTTTAGAATATATTTGATTGTTATAATTTATTGTAACTTTTGCTGTTTTTGTTCCTTTTGTATCATATATTTTATTAACTCCATTGGCAGTAGATTGTATTGAAAGTAATCCATCTGAACCTTGCCAAGAATATAGATATTGTCCATAACCACCGCTGACCGTTACATACCAAGTAACAATTTCTCCAACTTTTGGGGTATCATCTGATACATTACAAGATATTTTAATAGTATTTGAATAATTATTTGTTGTGTTTTTTGTATTATTTATTTTAAAAGGTATATTTAAATAATTATTTGATTCTGATGATTCTATTATGTTGTTTGTATAATCTATAACTATATATCCAGTAAGATTTCCAGTATCTACTGGATTTTCAAAACTTGTTGTATATTCTATTCTATCACCTGGTTTGAGTGAAATTTGATAATCAGAAATATATTCAGGTGTTGTTTTTGATGGTACAATTATCTTTAGTCTCCATTCTTTTGATATATTTGTGCCTATATTTTTTACTTGGAATTTTACTCCAATGATATTGTCTTTTCCTATTTCGTTTGAATAGTATAATATACCAGTCTTTTGATCTACGAAGCCGACACCGATTAAGTCTATGGATAAATCTGGATTACCATAATATTTATTTATTTGAGATATATTTGGTGTTTTGTCTTCTTCTTTGTTGTCCTTATTATCATCTTTTTTTTCTGTATTTTCTTCGTTTGATATAAAAAGGGAAGATAGAGTAGTTGCTATAAATGATGTCCCTTTTGACATCATTTGTGGTATTATTTTAAAAGGAATATATAATATAATTATTACTATAATTATAATAAAAGCTGCAACTACAGCAGTTTGAAATGATTCTTTAATTTTTAACCAGATTTTTTTGATCATTTTATGATTTTACACTTATATATTGTATTATACATCAATTGGTTTTTAATGTCAAGCTAAATATAAATAATAAAATGGGTAATTTTCTAAAATTAATTAATAAAAACAAAATGGCTTTTTTATTAAACTTTTTTATTGTGTGTAGTATTACTTTTTCTTTTTTATATATGTTTGGTCTTGTTCCGGAAGAATTTAAAATGACTGTTGGTAGATATATGTCTGGACAATATCAGAAAAATGGAGAAGGTGAGTTACCCGTTAAAATAGTTATAAAAAATGTTGGAATAAATTCTATTGTCTATAATCCCAATACAGATGATATAAAAATATTAGATGATTTCTTATTGAAAGGAGTTGTTCGTTATCCTGGCTCGGGTTTTTTGGGTGAAGATGGTAATGTTTTTTTGTTTGCACACAGTACTGGTATTAAAATTGTTAACAATCAGGCTTTTAAAGCTTTTAATGGACTTAAGGATCTTAAAAAAGATGATTTAATATCAGTTTTTTCTGAAAATAAAGAATATGTTTATCGGGTTATTGGGGTAAAGCTAGTAGGAGCAGATAAGGAGCTCGTTGATTTTAATACTTATGGTAAAAAGCTTACTCTTTCTACTTGTAATACTTTTGGTGCAAAGATAGAGAGATATGTGGTTGAAGCAGAATTAGATAAAATTATTTCTATTTAAGAATACGGCTAATAATAAGGGTTTTGTAGTCTTTACTATAGTGAAGTAGTATTTACTATTGACTTTTTATTTATTATAGTATATAATACTAATAATAATCATATTAAACATTATTATGAAAAATAAAACAGTAAACAAAACAATATTCTCAAAAAATGCTTTTTCTGTAGAAAAAACTTTTATAATTTCTATATTAGTAGTTAGTCTATTTTCTATATTAACAAAGAATGCTCAAGCTGATGTTAATACTCCTTGTTCTGCAACATGTAGTCAATATTCTAATAGTGGTAATTATACCTCTTGGAGAGTTAGTGCTGTTTCTGGTTCTTGTGATAATAACAGTAAAAAATATTATTATAAGACAGATGAAAGTAATACAGATAGATTGTTTTATACTTCAGCAGTTGGTTTATCAAGTAATACTTCTCGTGTTTTTTCTACTCCTTCAGATGTTGGTAGTGTTTACGTTCGTATAACAACTGAAAATGATGGTAGTACAGGATGGATTTCTTGTGGTTCTGGTAGTAAAGAGAATATCGATAATATATCTTCTTTAACAGCTTCTTGTTCTCCGAATAAGAGTTCTATAGAAATTGGTGAATCTGTTGTTTGGACAGTCAATGCTTCTGGTCCTTATTCAAATTATTCTTATACTTGGTCTGGTACAGATGATATTTCAAGTAATAATAGTTCTGTAACAAAAACATACAATACTTCAGGTACAAAAACAGCGAGGGTTACTGTTAAAAATTATAAAACATGTTCGTCTTGTTCAAAAACAATAACTGTGTCTTGTGGTTCTGTTGTTGTTAATGATATAGACGATCTTGATGTTTCTTGTTCGGCTAATCCAGATAATATTGAAATTGGTGAATCTACAACTTGGACAGCAAGTGTCTCTGGTGGTACAGGTTCATATTCATACTCATGGTCAGGTACAAACAGTTTGTCTGGTAGTTCAAAGACTATTACAAAAACATATACTAGTGAAGGGACAAAGTCTGCAACTGTTAGGGTAACATCTGGTGGTAAAACTGGTTATGCAAACTGTTCTATGAGTGTGGAGGAAGAGATTAACGATAATCTAGAAGTTTCTTGTTATGCTGATGATGATTCTGTAGAAACAGGTGATTCAATTAAATGGATTGCTGAAGCAGATGGTGGAAGTGGTTCATATTCATACTCATGGTCAGGTACAAACAGTTTATCTGGTAGTTCAAAGACTGTTACAAAAAAATATACTTCAGATGGTGAAAAATATGCAAAGGTTAGAGTAACTTCTGGTGGACAAACAGAATATGCTACATGTTATGCAGATGTTGAGGAAGAAGATGAAGATGATGACTTAGAAGTTTCTTGTTATGCTGATGATGATTCTGTAGAAACGGGTGATTCAATTAAATGGATTGCTGAAGCTGACGGCGGAAGTGGTTCGTATAAATACAGCTGGTCTGGTACAGATGATCTTGATGGAAGTTCACGAACAGTAACAGAAAGGTATTATGACGAGGGTGAAAAAAAAGCTAGAGTTAAGGTAACTTCTGGTGGACAAACAGAATATGCCACATGTTATGCAGATGTTGAAGACGATAATCAAGTTTTGTCATATGTTCAAACATCTAATACTATGCCTTTGGTTTCTTCTGTATATTTAAGTGATATTCCTTATACTGGTGCTGGTGATAATATTAAGATAGTATTGTTCATTACAGCTTTGGTTTTGTGGAGTATGCTATTGGCTTATTATTTCTTAAAAAAGAAATTAAATAACAATGAGGTTGTTCCTGAAATAATAAAAAATTCTGATAACAAATCTTTTGAAGTAAGTAATCTTTTTGAAGAAAAAAGTGTAACTGAAAATAAAGCAATACAAGATATAGAAGATTATGCAAGAATGAATAAAATTATACTTTCATCTTCTGCATCAGAAAAAATCTTTAAACTTTCAAAACTTGGAAAAGTTAAAGCGAATGAAGTTATAAAAGGTTTATCTATTGGTGATTGGGTTGCTGTAAGTGAGGAAGATATAAGAGAATAAAAAAAATACAAATACAAAGAGCGAGCCGTAAACGGCTCGCTTTTTGTATTTTTACATGTATAACAACTATAACACTTACAACGACTATAACTTCTTATTGTCTCTTTCTTCTATTATCTTTTCAATAAACTCTTTTAAATCCATTTGTCCAAGTTGTCCTTTGTCTCTGTTTTCTACAGTTATTTTATTTACTGCGATATCTTTATCACCAATTATTATTGTATAGGGGATTTTTTTATTTTTTGCATCGCGTATTTTTCCACCCATATTACCTTCATTCATATCACAATCTACTCGGAATCCATTTGCTTTAAGTTCGTCTCCAACTTGTTTTGCTATATCATTATGGTTTTCTCTTACTGGTACAATTTTAATCTGTACTGGAGAAAGCCAAAGAGGAAAGTTTCCTGCATAGTGTTCTATCATAACCCCCATAAATCTTTCAAGTGATCCAGAGACCGCTCTGTGTATAACAACCGGTCTTTCCTTTTCACCTTTTTCATTTGTAAAAGATAAATCAAATCTTTCTGGTAAGTTGAAGTCACATTGTATTGTGGCCAGTTGCCATTCTCTTCCTATTGCATCCTTAAACATAAAGTCTAGTTTTGGTCCATAAAAAGCAGCTTCACCTTCAACTCTTTTATAATTTAATTCGTTTTCTTTTGCGGCTTTTTCTAGGGCAGATTCAGCTTTCTCCCAAACTTCATCTCCTCCAAGATATTTACTTCTATCATCACCACGAACAGAAAGTCTTACCCAATAACCACTCATCATGTTCATTGTTGTGTAGAATTCTTTGATGATTTTTACTATAGTTCCAACCTCTTCAGATATTTGAGATACTCTACAAAATAAGTGTCCGTCGTCTTGAGTTATAGCACGAACTCTTGTAAGTCCAGAAAGTTGTCCTGCTTTTTCATATCTATAAACTGTTGCTGGTTCAAAATATCTTACTGGCATATCTCTATAGGAGAATTGATTGTCAGAAAAGATTTGCATATGGTGAGGACAGTTCATTGGCTTCATGAAAAACTCTTCGTCACCTCCTTTTACTCGGAAAAGTTCTTCTCCAAACTTCGCTGCATGTCCTGATGTTTCGTAAAGTCCCTTTTTTGTGATATGTGGAGTCCAAACTCTGTCATATCCTTTACTCTTATGTAAATCCCACAAATAATCTTCAATCTCTTTTCTGAGTATCATTCCATTTGGTTGTAATAGCGGAAGACCTGCACCTACCAAGTCAGATATTGTAAAGAGCTTAAGTTCTTTACCGATTTTTCTATGGTCTCTTTTTCTTGCTTCTTCTTGTTGTAACTCATATGCAATAAGTTCTTCTTTTGTGGCAAAAGCTAAACCATATATTCTTGTGAGCATTTTATTATTTTCATTTCCTTTCCAGTAAGCTCCAGCAATTCTTTCAAGTTTAAAAGCATCTGTTTTAATTTCATCCATTTTTTCAATATGTGGTCCAGCACAAAGATCTGTAAAATCTCCAGATGTATAGGTACTGAGTTCTTTTCCATCTTTATTATATTCTTCTATAAGTTCAAGTTTATAAGGATTTCCTTCAAAAAGTTTTTTTGCTTCTTCATAAGAAATATTTTTCTTTTCAAAACCTTGCCATTTCTTGAAAATCTCACGCATCTTTTGTTCTATATTTTCTAAATCTTTTTCTGTAATGGGTGTTGTAAAGTCGAAGTCATAGTAAAAGCCATTTTCAATAGCAGGACCTGTGGCTATTTTTACATCAGGATATAGTTCTAATACAGCCGCACCAAGTAAGTGGGCTAGGGAATGTCTTATTTTAAAAATTTTGTCTTCCATATTATTTCTGTCATTGCGAGGTAATCCGTGGCAATCCAGGAACTAATTCTGGTTTGCTTCGCTTTATTCGCAAAGACGATTAAGTTAATAAAAAATAAATCGCCCCGATAAAAAACAAATTAATTGTTTTTTATCGGGGCGACTCAGTATCGCGGTTCCACCCGAATTTCTCTTAAAAAGAGAATCTCTTTAGTTTTTTTATAGATTAGCCATTTTGGTCCTTTTAGGGGATTATGGTTGGTAGCCATAACAATCTCTATGTATCTATAATAGTAGATTGTAGCAGGATGTCAAATAAAATAAGGAGTGATAATTCACGATTATATTTTATTGACCCCGTCATCATTTTAACAAATTAAGAATGATTATAATTGTTTAGATAAAGAAAATATAATTTATTATTATTGATATATTAATAATAAAAATGGTGTTGGGGGTCAATTGTTAGGTTGTTTATTTTTTGATATAACTGATCTATGAAAAAAGATACTTCATTTTATGATTTTGTTATTTATGATTTGATGAATAGCCTTTCTGATATTTCTTCACGACCAATGATGAGTGGTTGGTGTATTTATTCTAATAAAATTCCTTTTGCTGCGATTATTGGAAATGAACTATTTTTTAAAGTAAAAGATAGTGAGATGAAAGAGAAGTTAAAAAAACTTGGATCTCTACAATTTAAATATAAAAAGAAAGATAAAAAAGTAGTAACGATGTCTTACTGGTCTGTACCAGAAGAGTCGATAGATAACTCAGATTTATTTCTTGAATTGGCGAATGAAGTTATAAAAGGCGTAATTTGACAAGTGATATTAATAGGTGTATAATTAACATAGAGTAAGGTCTTTAAAAAGTCATTTAAAATTTGCCACAGCAGAAAGTCTTTAGATTATTGAGGTCTTTCTGCTGTGGCAAAACTACAGTACTTTTAGCTCTCTCTTATAACTAAGGCAATTCCGCTTTAGAATATTAGACGGCAGAAGTAGAAGGAAGGAAACTGACCATGGATATCATGCTCAGAGAAGTACTAAAGGAACTCGTATATGTCCAAGAAAATCTTCTTGGGATAATTTACGACTTCTTGAAGAAGTTGAATGCCGACAAGACGGGGGAATTTTTGAAGCGATTCAAACTTTTTCTTCGTGACGAGCTCGTCGTTAGTAAACCCGTTCGAGTTTGGAAAACGTGGATGACGATCAAACTCGGCACACTCAAGAATGTTGAAGAAATTCGCAAAGCCCTCAAGGCTGGCGGAAACAACATCAGTGACTGGGCGAATGACATCCTCGGCAAGCCCGCTTTCACGGTGAGCGAAACCGAACAGGAAGTCGAACTCGTGAATGTCTCCGTCGAAGAGTTGGGCTTCAAGCAAGGTGCTTGCTATGCAGACATCTGCAAGCGTGCATTGGAGCTTGGACTCGACCTGTGTCCTGCTGAAGTTGGTCCCCAACTGCGTTTGCAGTATAAGGA
This sequence comes from uncultured Candidatus Saccharibacteria bacterium, assembly GCA_964479775.1. GTDB lineage: Bacteria > Patescibacteriota > Minisyncoccia > Phycocordibacterales > GWA1-40-21 > Bog-1340. The sequence continues at coordinate 59,137 of CAYZNH010000001.1, forward strand.
TCAGCCCAAGGGAACATACGTGGTAGTGGCGATGAATGCTATTATCGCTTCGGATGGCGATCTCATCGTGTTCGGTGTGGGGAGTTACGATGGTAGCGATCAGTATCTCGATGCCGACTTCGGCTATGCTGGCTATGTCTGGGTCGCTCACAGCCGTTTTGTGTTCCTGCGTCGCAAGAGCACTCAGAACTAGGTCCCTCAGATCTTTTGGATCCTTGGACCTTGGTTTAGTTAGAAGTACTGAAAAGGATGGTTAATAAATTGGCGGTGTTCTGTGTAATGCAGAACATCGCCTTTTCTTTTGGAAAATAACGAGCGAAGCGACTATATTTTCCTAGACCCCATTAAACTTTTTTGATTATTAAATTATTTATATAATAATTATATATATGTAACTTATGTAAATAATATACAAAAGTAAAAAGTTGTACGGGGTTTTGCATTTTTTTGTATTGTCATTACGAGAAGGTACTCCGACGTAGTAATCCATGTTTGTATTTATTTTTAAAATTAAATTAATTAACCTGGATTGCCACAGGTGAGTACACCTTCGCAATGACGTGCGGGGGGGGGGGGTATTATTGATAGTGAGCGAAGCTGAGCTTTTTGAAAGCCTTACGGAAATAAATTTGTAGCAACAAATTTCTTGAGTAGAGAATAAATTTTCTGACGAAAAAATTTATATCGTGCTTTATAAAAGTTCTGCAAGCGAACTTTTATTCAAGAATTTTAATTCTTTCCACAATCAAACTCACCTCATCATTTCTCTCTGAAACTTTACAGACAGCTGCAATACATTTATCTACTGCCAAATTATTTTTTATTTGTGTATAAGTTTTAGGGAAGATGACTGCGTCTATTGAACCAGTAAAATCCGCAATTTTAATAAACACCATCGGCTCATTTTTCTTTGTCATTATTTCTCTTATTTCTTCTATAATTCCACCAATAGGCCTACCCTCATTAACCAAATCTCTAACTGACTTAGTTTCTCTTGCCCCGTGAAGTTTTGAATCCTCTACTTCACTGGGGTCTTTTATCCTTTTAATATTTATATCTTGTTTATCAAGAACAGTTCTAAATCTGTCGAGTGGATGTCCAGAAATGTAGAGTCCGAGAAGTTCTTTTTCCCAGAGAAGTTTATCTTTCATTGAGGCTTCAGGGGCTAGCTCGAGGGTAAATGCTTCTTTTTTACCATCGTCAAACATACCAAAAAGTGAATCTTGACTATCATCTTTTTTGCTAACTTCTTTATTGTATTTCAAAAGATTCTCACAATTTGCTAGAAGCTGACCCCTTTCTCCAAATTCATCGAGCGCACCCGTCTTTATAAGAGCTTCAAGAGATTTTTTATTCATATTTCTATCAACAATTCTCTCGAGGAAATCTGATAATGTTTTAAATTTACCTTTTTCTTTTCTGTTTTCTATAATAATTTTTGAAATACCTTCACCAAAGTTTTTAATAGTTGTAAGTCCAAACCTTATCTTGTCTGGTTCACCTTCAACTTTTACAACAGTAAAGTCACTGTAACTTTCATTTATAGATGGTGGAAGAACTGGAATTTGCATTCTTTTGCATTCAGTAATAAATTCACCAATTTTTTCAACATCTCCAGCATCAGCAGTAAGTACAGCAGACATGTAAATAGCGGGGAAGTTTGCCTTCATATAAGAAGTCTGATACGACACTCTTCCATAGCTTGCAGCATGGGCTTTGTTAAATCCGTAAGCGGCGAAGGGCTCGATAAGCTTCCAAAGAGTTTGTGCTTTTTTGTCTGTTAGACCGTGTTCAATAAAACCTTTGAGAAGTTTATCTTTTTGAGCTTCCATTTCTGCTGGGATTTTTTTACCCATAGCTTTTCTAAGTTTATCTGCCTCAAGCCAAGAATATCCCGCAAGTTTAATAGCAGTAAGCATAACGTCGTCCTGATATGTGATAACTCCATAAGATTGGTCCAGATACTCTTTCATTCTAGGATCCATATATTTAATTTTTTCTGGATGATGTTTTCTATCAATATATTCTGGAATGGATTCTATAGGACCAGGACGGTAAAGTGCCACCATAGCATTGATATCGTGTATAACTGTCGGTTTTAAATCTTTTAAATATTTCGTCATACCAGAACCATTGAGTTGAAAAAGACCACATGTCTCTCCACGAGCAAGCATGTCAAAAGTTTTTTTATCATCTAGTGGTATTTGTTCTATATCTAAATCAATATTTTCTATTTTTTTAACTCTATGCACTGCATCTGCAAGAATAGAAAGATTTTTAATACCAAGAAAGTCAAACTTCAAAAGTCCAACACCATCTTCTCCAACTCCATGCATATCGTATTGAGTGATAATCTTACCTTCACCTTTAGGATCGTATTGAAGTGGAACATAGTCTGTGAGAGGGGTAGGAGCTATCACAACACCAGCAGCATGAACAGAAATGTGTCGTGCACACCCTTCAATTTTTTGAGCCATATCTATAATTGCTTTTACATCTGCTTGTGTGTCATACATTTCTTTGAGTTCAGGAACTTCATCGAGAGCTCTTTTGAGAGTCATGGGAAAACCTTGTGCTCCCATGGGTACGAGTTTTGCTATTTTGTCGGCAAGTGGAAGAGGATATCTGAGGGCACGAGCAACATCTCGACATGCTCCACGAGCCATCATAGTACCGAATGTACCTATTTGAGCGACATTATCATTACCATATTTTTGTCTTGCATATCGAATAACGTCATCACGTCTGTTATCAGCGTAGTCCATATCGATATCGGGAGCAGAAGGTCTTTCAGGGTTTAAAAATCTTTCAAAAGGAAGCTTAAAACTTATGGGGTCAACTTTTGTAATACCAGTAAGATAGGTGACAAGTGAACCAGCGACAGAACCTCTAATATTTGTATATATATCATTTTCTGCAGAAAATCTGAGGAGGTCGGCTACCACCAGAAAGTATTTTGAGTATCCTTTATTTTTAATAACTTCAAGTTCATATTCAAGTCTTTTAATAACTTCTTCAGAATGTGGAAGACCTCTTTTATCGATACCTAAGTAAGCAATTCTTTTTAATTCTTCATCATTACTTAATCCGCTCTCTACAATATAGTTGGGGAATTTCCAAGCAGCTTGTCCAAGGATGATTTCAATATTGCATGCGTCTGCAATTTTAACAGTATTTTCTATCGCATCTGGAGTGTCCTTGAAATATTCAAGGGCTTTTTCTTCAGAGATGAGAGAAAAGTCATCGTTTGTTTCTTTTTGTTCTCTATCAGAAAAATCAGAGTGAGAGTTGACCATTACTAGAGTATCTCTAGCCGTTTTGTCTTCTGGCTTTAAATAATAAACATCGTGTGCTGCGACAAGCTGTGTGTTTGTTTCTCTGGCAATTTTAATTATTTTTTCTTTGAGTTCTATCTGGCCGTCTATTTCTGGGTGGTGAGTTATTTCAAGGAAAAAGTTGTCAGCACCATAAACTTTTTTGTACCAGTCAATAATATTTTTTGCTTTTTCAAAATCATTATTTTTTAAAGCTCCTGAGGTTTCTCCAGAAAAATGTGGCATGATACATATTAAACCTTCAGAATATTTTTCTATAAGTTCTCGGTCGATTCTTGGTTTGTAGTAAAAACCTTCAAAATAAGAACCAGTAACTATTTTGATGAGGTTTTTATACCCGATTTCATTTTTAGCTAAAAGAACAAGTCTTGTTCTCCTATTATCAAGTCCTCCTTGTTTATCGTGCCTAGTTCTTGCAGCAACATAAAAATCAACACCAAGTATTGGTTTGATCTCGTTTTTCTTGCATACTTGATAAAATTCTATTGCACCATACATATTACCAGCGTCTGTAAGTGCTACAGAAGTCATACCTTTTTCTTTAACTGATTTTACAAGGTCTTTAAGCTGTGGAAGTGCATTAAGTAGAGAATAATGGCTATGAACGTGTAAGTGTATAAATTTTGACATATGATACTATAATAATACTTTAATTTACGATAAATAAAAGTCTTGATTAAGATTGAAAAATAGATGCAAAAAATAGTCAAAAAACCTAAATATATTATAGGTATAGATGAGGTTGGTAGAGGACCTTTAGCTGGACCTGTAGCTACTGGTGTTTTTTGTGTAAAAAAAGATTTTAATTTTAAAAAACTTTTAGGTATAAGAGATTCAAAAAAACTAACACCAGAAAAAAGAGAATGTTTTTTTGAAAAAATTTTAGAATTAGAAGAAAAGGGTGAAGTAGAATTTTCTGTGTCTTATGTAAGTGCAAAAGAAATAGATAAAAATGGTATTAGTCCTGCAATCAAAAAAGCTCTAAATAATTCTTTAAATAAATTAAATAAAGATCCAAAAGAGTGTAGTATCTTTTTAGATGGTGGGCTTTATGCTAGAGAAGAATATAAGAGACAAAAAACCATAATAAAAGGGGATGATAAAATAAAAGTTATTTCTTGCGCTTCTGTGGTAGCAAAAGTTTTGAGAGATAGGTTGATGTGTAAGTTAGCAAAAAAATATCCTAAATATGGTTTTGAAATACATAAGGGATATGGTACAAAAAAACATTGTGAAAGTATAAGAAAAAATGGTATTTGTCCTGAACATAGAAAGTGTTTTTTAAAGAATTTTTAAAAGCATACCATCCTCGGGGTAAACCCCGAGGATGGTATGCGAGGATGATTTGTTTTTTAAACCAAAGTGTTTTATAATTAAAATATATGGAAAATCTTAGTAAACAACAGATAATATTGCTTACACTTCTTGTTAGTTTTGTAACATCTATTGCTACTGGTATTGTTACTGTTGCCCTTATGAATCAAGCACCAGTTGGTGTTACTCAGACTATTAACAGGGTTGTTGAGAGAACGATAGAAAAGGTTGTTCCAGCTACACCAACAAAAGAAACTCAGACAATTGTAAAGGAAACTGTTGTTGTAAATACAGACGATCAGATTGTTAGTGCTGTAGAAAAAAATTCCAAGAGTATAGTAAGAATTTATAGTAGAGAGAGTAGTAGGTCATATGATTCTGATTCGGTAAGATTTATTGGGCTTGGTGCTGTTGTTTCTGATGATAATGTGATTATTGCTGATAATAATACTTTTGTTTTTGATGGTGGTAGATATTTTATAAAAATAGAAGGTAATAAAAACATAGACCTTGAGATTTTAAGAGCTGTTTCTGGTGAAGAAGTTGCTATATTTAAGATAAAAGATGATAGTTCTGAAATTATAAAATTACCTAAAGCTAATATTGCATCAAAAGACAATATAAAATTAGGACAGACTATTGTATATATAGGAGGTGAGATTAAAGACACTGTATCTACAGGTATTATATCTGGAATTAATATCGAAAATCAGACAGATAAAAATTCTACAAGTACTGAAAAAATAATGACTTCTATAGAAACAAACATATCTTCTGAAAAATTTATTCCCGGAGGTTTACTTGTTAATCTTTCTGGTGAGATAGTAGCAATAAAAACCAATTATCCAGATTATATAAGAACAGATTTATTCGCACCTGCAAATTATATAGAAAGTTCATTAAATAAAGCTATTCTATCAGCCAACAAAACTGAGTAGTTGAAACTCTTTTCAAAAAATACTTTTTTGTTAGAATCTTAAGGAAACTTAATTAATTTTTTATTTTTATGCCACCATTTAATAATTTTACAACAAAAGCAAAAGAGGTTATAAGAAGGGCTCACGAGCTTGCTATTGAACGTGGACAAAATCATGTTAATCCACTTCATCTTTTAACAGCACTTGTCTTACAAGAAGAAAGTGTAGTTTCTTCCATTCTTGATAGGCTGGAGATAGACATAATTCTTTTTACTGATTCGATACTTGAGGCAATAGAAGCCACAAACACTTCAACAACTATTTCTCCATCAAATCAAATTTATTTAACCCCAGATTTAGCACAGATTTTAGAATTATCTGGAAAAGAAACACAAGATTTAAAAGACGAATTCATTTCAACTGAACATTTATTTTTAGCGATTTTAGATACTCAATGTTCTGCAAAAGATTTGTTACAGAGATTTAAAATAGATAAAACAAAAATTTTAAATATTCTTTCTGAAATAAAAACCCTTAAGGGAGATGAAATAAATCAACCCAAAAAATATCGATCAATTTTAAAATATACTAGGAATCTTACAAAACTTGTGAGGGATAATAAACTCGATCCTGTTATCGGAAGAGATAATGAAATCTCTAGAATAATTCAAATACTTTCAAGAAGGACAAAAAATAATCCTATTCTTATCGGTGAGGCAGGTGTTGGTAAAACTGCAATAGTAGAAGGACTTGCTATAAGGATTGCAAACGGTGATGTCCCAGAATCTTTAAAAGATAAAGAGTTGGTTTCACTTGATATGGGTTTATTGGTTGCGGGTACAAAATATAGAGGTGAGTTTGAAGAAAGATTAAAAAATATTATCAAAGAAATTGAAAAGTCAGAGGGTAAAATAATTCTTTTTATTGATGAAATACACACTATTGTTGGAGCTGGTTCTGCCGAAGGATCTCTCGATGCTTCAAATATGTTGAAACCCGCTTTATCGAGAGGTGAACTTAGAACTATTGGTGCGACAACATTAAAAGAATATCAAAAGATAGAAAAAGATCCTGCTTTAACAAGAAGATTCCAACCTGTTTTGGTAAATGAGCCATCCATTGAAGATGCTGTAGCTATTTTAAGAGGACTTAAAGAAAAATATGAACTTTATCATGGTGTAAGAATTACTGACGATGCTATTCTTACAGCTGTAAATTTGAGCAGTAGATATATTACAGATAGATTCTTACCAGACAAAGCTGTTGATCTTATAGATGAATCTGCTTCTATGCTTAAAATTTCTCTTGAAAATATGCCACCTGCTCTTGAGGAAACAAGAAGAAAAATAATGAGACTTGAGATTGAGAAAGAGGCTCTTAAAAAAGAGGTTGATGGAGAACGAAAGAAAGAAACAAAAAAAAGAATAGAAAACATAGAAAAAGAAATTGCAGATTTGAAGGAAAAAACTTCAGACCTTGAATTGCGTTGGACTACAGAAAAAGAAATTTTAACTGGTATTAAAAGTCTAAAAAAACAACTTGAAACACTTAGGATAGAAGCTGAAAATGCTGAAATTCAAGCTGATCTTTCAAAAGCTGCTGAAATACGATATGGAAAGATTCCTCAAGCCGAAAAAGAATTAGATATAAAAACTAAAAAACTTAAGAAACTTCAGTCAAATAGAAGGGTGTTGAAAGAAGAAATTACAGAAGAAGATATTGCTTTTGTTGTTTCTAAGTGGACTGGTGTACCAGTTTCTAGAATGCTTGAAAGTGAAATAAATAAACTTATGAGAATGGAGGATGGGCTTAAGGATAAAATCATTGGTCAGGATGAAGCTGTAAAGAAAATTTCAGAAACAATAAAGAGGTCTCGTGCTGGCATTGCTGATCCAAATAGACCTATTGGTTCATTTATATTTCTTGGTCCAACTGGTGTTGGTAAGACAGAACTTACAAAAGCTCTTGCTGAGTTTCTTTTTGATGATGAGAAAGCTTTGATACGAGTAGATATGTCTGAGTTTATGGAAAAGCATGCCACATCAAAGCTTATAGGTCCTCCACCAGGATATGTTGGATATGAAGAAGGTGGTTCGCTCACTGAAATTGTAAGACATAGACCATATTCTGTAATTCTTTTTGATGAAATAGAAAAAGCACATCCAGAAGTTTTTAACTTATTGTTGCAGGTTCTTGATGGAGGAAGACTTACTGATTCAAAAGGTAGAGTAGTTAACTTCAAAAATACTGTAATTATAATGACTTCAAATATTGGTGCTCAGTTTATCGACAAGATGGAGCAGATTGGTTTCTCTACATCAGAAAATAAAAATGATGAATATAATTTGGTAAAAGAAAAAGTTATGACAAGTTTGAAAGATTTCTTTAGACCAGAATTTATAAACCGTCTTGATGATATAGTTATCTTTGATATTTTGAGTCCTCTTGCTATAAGAAAAATTGTAGATATACAGATTGGACAAGTTAGAGAAAGGTTGTTATCTAAGAATATAAAAATGGATATAAAGGACGGAGTATTAGAGTATCTTTCAAAGGAAGGTTACAATCCACAATACGGTGCAAGACCATTAAGAAGACTTATTCAAACCAAAATACTTAATCCGATTGCATCTTTGATGATATCTCAAGGTATAATAAGCGGAGGAACAATAATAATCGGTATAAAGAACAATGAATTTACTTTTGATGTAAAGAAAGGGAAGAGAAACGGTAATCTTGTAAAAGAAGTAATAGATATAGAAGAATAATTTTTAAAATCCACCGAGGTTAAACCTCGGTGGATTTTAAAAATTATATTTGAAAAAAGTAAAAAAGATGCTATTATATTTCCGATGCGTAGGTGGCGGAGTGGTCAATCGCAACTGACTGTAAATCAGTCGTCCTATGGACTACGTAGGTTCAAATCCTACCCTACGCACAAAATAAATCGCGAATAGCGATTTTTTTGTGCGTAGGAGAAAGTGCTGGGGAGCACTTTCGTGTAGGATTTGAAGCCCGATTGAGCAGATTTTGTGAGTGTTAACGAAACAAAATATCCAATCGGGGTACTGATCCTGTAAGGATCAAAATTCCTACCCATTCTTAGAATTTGAAAGACGGAAATCATTTTTATAGTAATAAATTTAATTGAGTCGGGGTCGCATAATTTTACGAACGACGGTGAGTAAAATATATGTGACCAAATCCTACCCTAAACTACTTTTAAAAAAAATAGGAAACCTGTACTGACCATGTAATGGTCAAAATTCCTACCTTATATACTAAAAACATTCTTTATTTTGTAGTTTAGATTAGATTTGAATTAAACTTGACAAAAAAGATGATTAGTGCTATTCTGTTAAATGGAAATCGGATCTTTGAGTTGTCTTAACGCTCGGACGAAACTGACTCAAAAGAGCCATAGAGCGTATGCTAGAGGAAGGAGTTAAGTATGAAGAGTAATGGTAACTGGAGTGAAAACAATTGGTCAGTTTTTTTGTGGCGGTTTTTTGGTTCGTCTATCGTTGGGCTCATTCTACCAGTTTTTGTTGGACTTTTCTGCTGTCTCTTCCGTTGCCTTGATGGCTGGAAAAGTCATCATTGGACGACGGAGGGCTTGTGGAGTTATCTGGCTATAACTGGTACGTTCGGATTCGTTTTCTTTTGTCTGAATTTCTGGTCAGAACACGCTCACATTTTTGTGACCAGACTGGAGAATGGAATAATCATTTATGATAAGGCGAAAGGAAATCTTAGGGTAATAAGGGTGTTAGATCGGGTGATATTTGTTCGCGATAACCACCCATTCCTTAGTGATCTCTTTAAACTTTTTGTTATGTATGAGAGACACGGTGGTGAAGTCACTGTTCATCCAGTGACGGCAAATCCTAAAGTTCGGGATATTACATGTTATCTTTGTCTCAAGGTTGAAGCGATGACAGTTGAAAACCTCAATCGAGTGATTCGCTTTGTAGGTTTTGATCATCTCGGGTTTGCATATAGTTGGAGTGAAAGTGCAGATCTCAGTGATGTTGCTAGAAGTTTACTCTATGATTTCGCAGAAGCTTATTCTCGAGACCTAGGTACACTCTTTAATCCGCTGAACGAAGACCAACAAGCCAGGTTCAAAGAATGGCTCACTGCCTTCGTCAATCCGAAACTGGCGGGATCTGGACTCGTGGTTGATTCTTGTTCCTTCAGTATATAATAAGAAGTTTTTTGTTAAGTCCACTTCGTGAGCGGGAAAAAGTCCTGCTTTCACGAGTGGGCTTTTTCTTTTATTTAAATTATATTTTTTCATTTAATATTATGATATATTTATGCTAATGAAAAAGAAGATAACTTATTGGGCAATGTATGATTTTGCAAATTCATTTGTGCAAATGGCATACCTTTTCTATTTTTCTCAATGGTTGGTTATCGATCAAGGCAAATCAGCTTGGTGGTACAATTTGGCACTTGTTTTATCTTCTATTTTATTTTTTCTTACAGCTCCTTATATTGGTAAAAAAATTGATATATCAAAAAAGAAAGTTGTTGGTTTACGTATTTGGACTTTACTATCATTTACTGGCTTTTTGATTCTATCTTTATTGATGATGCTTACAAATGATCAAGAAATATTGGCTACAGGATTATTTATTTTTTCAACGTATTTTTATTTAGTTAGTTTTCTTTATTATACTCCAATATTGAATGATCTTTCCACAAAAGATAATTGTTCTCTGGTTTCTGGTATTGGTTTTGGGGCAAATAGTGTTGGTCAAGTTTTGGGTATTTTAGTTACAATACCATTTGTCAACGGGTTAACTTTGTTTGGTGATCCCGGACGAGCACAAGCGTTATTACCAGCAACAATTCTTTTTGGTCTTTTTTCAATACCAATGACTTTTTTGTATCGAGAAGAAAAGATTATTAATAATTTTGTTGAAGAAAAAACTAAACCATCTGTTATCTCTATGTTTAAATCAGTTTTTTCTCATAAATCTCTTGCTTTTGTGTTGATATCATATTTTTTGTTTAGTGACTCTCTCTTAACTTTTGCTAATAATTTTCCTTTATATTTAGAAGTTGTCTTTAAGGCTACTGATACAACCAAATCTCTTTTAACTGCAGGTATTTTAATTCTCTCGGCCCTGGGTGCATTAATATTTGGTAAAATTTCTGATAAGATTGGAAATGTTAAAATACTTAAAACAATTATTATCGTTTGGTGTGTGTTGTTTTTGTTGATGTCAGTGACTACAAATTTTAATTTTGCCATTCCAATTTTTCTTTTTGCTGGTATATTGTTTGGACCAATTTTTTCAATCTCTCGTTCTCTTGTTGGTTTGTTATCACCAGAACATTTACGAGCTTCGTCTTATAGTTATTTAGTACTAGCTGAAAGATTTGCTACTTTTATTGGGCCGGCTGTTTGGAGTGTCGTTCTCATTATGGCAGGTGAGACAATAACTGGTTATCGTGCAGGTCTGTTTTCTTTGGGAATTCTTCTTGTTGTTAGTTTATTCGCTCTTAATAGGGTTAAAGAACCAGATAATTAAGATATTGATATTTAAAAGTATGAGATTTTGTTAATTTTTAAATTATTATTTTATTTGCATTTTTTTATTAAATTGCTAATCTATTTCTTAGACGTATCAAACTTAAACGACGAGAGGAGGATTCAGATGGGCTATAAGAATAAGCATTATTCGAAGAAAGATCGGACTAACGGTAATGGTCACCACTGTACAGGGTGTAAGAAACCTCTTTCTGGTTCAAGAATCAAAGCTCAAAAAACGATGTGTGTCGGATGTGAGGCAGAATCTCATCAGACCCACCGTCAGCTTTCTCGCTGGTAGTTTTTTTAAAAAAACGGGTCGCTTGCGACTCGTTTTTATTTATAATAATAAAATAGGTTTTATTATTATAAAAATATTGTATATTAGAGATATGAATAAAGAGCTAAGAAAAGGTCTAAGAACTTGGATAGAAATAGATAAAAAAGCTATTAAACATAATTTTAATACATTTAAAAAACTTTCTGGTGATAAAACAAAACTTTTAGCTGTTGTAAAATCCAATGCATATGGTCACAGTCTTGTGGATTTTTCTAAAGAAATGGTTACCCTTGGAGCAGATTTCCTGGGAGTAGACTCTATAGTTGAAGGTTTGGCATTGAGAAAAGAAAATATTAAAAAACCCATACTTGTACTCGGTTACACCTTACCAGAGCTTTTTATTGATGCTATAGAGAAAAATATAAGTATTACACTTTCAAGTTTTGATACAATCTCTGAAATAAAAAAGCTAGAAAATAAAACAAATAAAAAAATAAAAGTTCATCTAAAAGTTGATACAGGAATGTGTCGGCATGGTTTTCTTTTGAAAGATTTAGAAAAAGTTATAAAAGAAATAAAGAAATTAAAAAATATTGAGATAGAGGGTTTGTATACACATTTTTCTATTGCAAAAGATCCAGCTTCTCCAAACTTTACAAGAAAACAAATAAAAGAATTTATCCTTTGGAAAGAATCTTTTGAAAAGGAAGGGTTTAAACCAATTTGTCATACAAGTGCAACTTCTGGAGCTATAGTTTTTCCAGAAGCGAAGTTTGATATGGTGAGAATTGGTATTGGGCTTTATGGTCTTTGGCCATCAAAAGAAACAGAAATGGCTTTCTCGAATAAAATATTTTTAAAACCTGTTTTGAGTTGGAAGACAATAATAGGTGAGATAAAAACCTTACCAAAGGGTTCGAGAGTGGGGTATGACGGAACAGAGATCTTAGAAAAAGAAACAAAAATTGCTATTTGCCCTGTTGGATATTGGCATGGTTTTCTCCGCGATCTTTCTTGTAAAGCAAAGGTTCTAGTAAATGGAAAAAAGTGCAAAGTTCTTGGTAGAGTTTGTATGGATATAATAATGATAGATGTTTCAGAAATAAAAAATATTAAAGTAGGGGACGAAGTTGTAATAATAGGAGAGTCAGGAAAAGAAAAAATAACCGTTGATGACATGTCCTCAATAATATCAGGTTCAAGTTATGAGTTTCTCACAAGAATAAATCCACTGATTAAAAGATTTTATTTGTAAAAATTTTGATTTTAGGAAGTTTATTGTTAGAATAATGAAAGTTTTGTTTTTATTATTTTAATAAATAAATTTCTAATGATATTTTTAATTAAAAAACCGTTTTTAATTCTGACGGTATTTTTGTCCATGTTTATCTTTAATAACTCTTTTGCAGAAACGTATATTGAGGATAATATTATATCTGTTGATACTACTTGGGCAAAAGAAAATAGCCCTTATATTTTAGGGGGCGATATTATTATAGATTCTGGAGTGACATTAACAATTGAATCTGGTGTTATTGTAAAAATTTTAAATAATTCTTATATAAATGTTTTTGGTAGTCTGTTTTCTAATGGGCAAGATGAGAATATTAGTTTTATAACCGATGAGGGTTCTGTTTGGGGAGGTATCTATGTGGCTGATGGTGGAAGATTAGATATAAAAAATAATATAATTTCAAATGCTATAGATTCTTTGTTGTTTGAAGATAGTAGTGGTTCTATAGATAACGTGCAAATAGTTGATTGTCAGGAAGGTATTAGTTTATATAGTAGTGAAATAGAATTAAAAAATAGTTCTCTAACAAATATTTTAAATTATTCTATTTATTTATCTTCTGCTTCAAAAATAATAATTAACAATACTAATTTTAGTAATATAGGAAGTAGTGTTGTTAATTTAAGTAATAATTCTTATTTAGATTTTATAAATTCAAATATTGATAATACAGATAGTTATTCTTTTTATGTTTTTAATAATAGTCATGCAAAAATATTAGATTCTAATATTAACAATACTTTAAAAGGTTTTTCTGCTTTTGGTGATAGTAGTATAGAAATTAAAAATTCCTCTTTTGATGGAATTATGAATAATGATTGGTCTACTATTCCAATTTTTAATAATAGTAGTTTGATCATTTCTAGTTCAACGATTAAAAATATTTTTACTGATTCTCTTTTTCAAATATTTAATGGTAGTACAGCATATATTTCTGGTTTGTTTGTTGACAATGTTGTTACTGATAATGTTTTTGTGGTTTTTGGTAGTGAATATTATGATAAAACTATTCTTAATATTGAAAACTCTAATATAAGAAATAAAAATGGTAATTCTTTTCAAATTTTTTCTAATACAAAAGCAAATATTTCAAAAACAAAAATAATAGACTCTTTAAATATTGGAATAGAAACTTTTTTATATCCAGAAATTACCATTGAAGATAGTGAGATATCTGGAAACGATATTGGTATAGCAAGTTACGGATCAAACTTAGAAGTAAAAAATAGTTCTATTGTTGGTAATAAGACTTTTGGAATATATAATATACCAATTGAAAGCGGTGCTCTTTCTATAAAAGCTATAAATAATTGGTGGGGTGATAAAAGTGGTCCATATAATGAATTATTAAATGCTACGGGGACAGGAAATATAGTTACTGAAAATGTTGGTTTCGTCCCCTGGTTAGAAAGTGATCCTAATAGTAAGAGAAATCCAGTAATTATTATTCCTGGAATATTGTCTAGTTACCTTAATAAAAATAATTACACGCACGAAGAAGTTTGGTTGAATTTGGAAAAGGCTTTATTGTCGAGAAATGATAATTATTTGGATGATTTACTTATGACAGAGTTTGGTGAACCAGATATGACTAAGACTTTGGTTTTACCAACAGATATATTTAGGAAAATAAAAGTAACGAGTTTTGTTGAGGAAGATTTTTTTGATGGATTGATAAAAGAACTTGAAGAAGGTGGTTATAAAGAAGGAGAAGATTTGTTCGTTTTTCCTTACGACTGGCGTCTTGATATAAGAGATATTGTGGATAATTCCTATACATCACTAAATAAATCATTGAAAGATATGATAGATGAAATTTTAGAAAAAACTGGATCAGAAAAAATAGATATTGTAGCTCATAGTATGGGTGGTTTGATTTCAAAATATTATATTAAAAATTATGGTCAAGATAAGGTGGATGATTTTATAGATATTACTACTCCACATTTAGGTTCACCAGACGCTTTGAAAATTTTGATGTCGGGTGATGATATGGGAATAGGAGCAAAGGGTTTATCATTTCTTAATAAAAATAAAGTAAAAGAAATTTCTCAAAATATGCCTTCTGTATATCAACTACTACCAAGTCAGTCATATTTTTCTACTTCATTACCCGATTATAATTATTACATAGATGACTTGGATGATTATGATGACAATAATATAAAAGGAAGATTATCTTTTGAAGAATCAAATAATTTTATAAAAAATACTGGAAGAAATAGTTATGTTATGGACAGGTCTGTAAATATACATGATGAAATTGACTCTTTTAATTCTGAAGATTATGGTGTAGAAACATATAATGTTGTTGGTTGTGGCATTCCTACTGTTGGTAAGATCTTTACTTTGGGTAAGCAAAATGAATCAGATCCAGAATTTGATATTGCATATATAAATGGTGACGGGACTGTTCCACAAAGGAGCGCAGAAGCTTTAGTTTCAAAAAATACATATTATAAAACTGGAATAAAACATCCTATTATTTCTAGTTCAGATGGTGTAAAGGAGTTAGTATTTTCTTTATTAGAAAATAATATTGAGAGTTTTGACTATAGTTCTTTTAATACTATCTCTACTACTTCCGATAATTGTAAATTACCAAATGGAACAACTTTGAGTTTTCATAGTCCCGTTGATGTGCATATTTATGATGAGTTAGGTAACCATACAGGACCAGATATAAATGGTGATATAGAAAATGGTATAGATGAGATATCTTATAATATTTTTGAAAATAATAAATTTGTATTTTTACCTGAAGGGAAAGAATATGAAATAAAATTACAAGCAACAGATATTGGTAGTTTTAGTTCTCATATTAAAAAGATTGAAGAAGGTGGTATAGTTTCTACTTCTTATTTTAGTACTATTCCTTTAAACAGTACAAGTACAAAGGCAAATGTGATTATAAAAGATGATATCCAAACCATAGAATTAGATAAAAATGGAGATGGATTGATAGAACAAATTATAAAACCATCTTCTATTATAATTGGAGATTCTCTGGTTGATAGAGATACCCCGATTACAGCAGTAAATTTTATAAATATTAAAGAATCAGAAAATTCTTGGTATTCAAGGGATGTAGAAATAATGTTTAATGCAACAGATACAGAATCGGGTATATTAAAAACAGAGTATTCTTTGGATAATGGTATTAATTATATTCAGGCTACAAGTAGTATAAAACTATCAAAAGAAGGAGAAAATAAAATATTATATCGTTCTATAGATAAGGCAGGAAATATAGAAAAAGAAAAAAATATAAATATAAATATAGATAAAACAATACCAGAATTTTTATTTAATATTGATTCTAAAAAGTTTGAATTAAATATTATTGGTTTTGATAATATTTCTTCTACTACATTAAAAGTATCTGATATTACAAAGAAACCAATTAAAAATCATGTTTTCAAGAAGAGTAAAACTTATTTGTATAAAGTTTCTGATTTATCTGAATTAACTAATGAATTGATTTTAGAAATTAATCGTGAGAACGATAAAGTTCTTGATTATGATATTAGATTTCCAAATTTTAAAGATAATAAAAATATTTCTGTAACTGTTGTTAGGGATATTGATAAAAAGGGAAAAGTTAGAAGTTTTGTTCAAACAATAAGACAAGAGAGAGATATGATAACATACGTATATAATTCAAGGAGTAATAAAACAGTTATTTTTACAAAAGACGGTAGAGAAATTAGTAGAAAGATATATAATGAAGAAAAATTAGTTGAGTTTATTAGTGATAAGGGTGTAATAAAAATAAAGTAAAATGTCAAAGATAAAATTGTTCCTTGTGTTTTTAATTAGTAATATCGTTCTTGTTGTACTTCCTTTAATTTGTTTTTATTTAATTAGTAGATTTAATTTTAGTTTAGATATAGCTTGGTTCTTGTACTACCTATTAATTATGCCATTATTGGTGAATTCAATTATCTTATTTAAATTTAGAATTTATGACTTTTCTTATGTTTTTATGTTGTTTTTTACTATTTTTAGTTATTTTGTTTCTTATTATTCAGGCTTATTTTTTATTAGCGAAGTAATAAAAAATAGTTATTTGTTTTAATAATGAAAATTAAAGATTTTCAAAAAGTTGATAGACCTCGTGAAAAATTAAAAAAATATGGAACGAGTAAATTATCAGATAAGGAATTATTAGCGATTATTTTGTCTTCTGGT
>CAYZNH010000002.1:0-41521 GCA_964479775.1 uncultured Candidatus Saccharibacteria bacterium
GATTTTTTATTTTGTGCGGGCAGGGTGAATCGAACACCCAACCACAGTTTGGAAAACTGTTGTTTTACCACTAAACTATGCCCGCATTTCTAAATTTATAATACTGGATTCCCGTCTGCACGGGAATAACAATACAAAAATATCTATTTATCAATGAACAAAACAATACTACCAGAAAACTTATCTTCAAGCAATTATTTTATACTCTTTTTTACTACTCCAACAACTGCATCAAAATCATCACCTTTTTCAACTTCTTTTCTTTTTTCAAAATTACACTTAACACATTTATGAGTAATCATATATCTACCTTTTTCAAATTCTACTTTAACAGGCATCATCATACCACCACAGTCAGCGAGTCTATCTCCAGGGTTAATATCTAAATGTTTACTCCAAAGACATTTTGAACAATGATTAGTAAAACCAGTCCCCCTCATAAGGTTTCCACATTTTTCACAAATAAAGTCTTCTATTCTTTTTTGAAACTTTTTCGGTTGATTGGTCATGAAATGAGATTATAAATATATAATACATTAATAAAGGAAATTATCTACTAAGAGATTTTAATTAAACGATTACGATTTTTCAAACTTCGGGGCCCATCCCGAAATTTGAAACGGCGACGGACGAAATACAGTGACGGGACTGTGAGTACACTTTTCGATCCTTACAGGATCAGTACCCCGATTGGATATTTTGTTTCGATTCTCTCACAAAATATGCTCAATCGGGCTTCGAATCCCGGACGAGAGCAAATACTTTTGCTCTCTCACTCCGACACAAATTAAAAAATAGCCCTAAAGCTATTTTTTAATTTGTGTCGGAGTGCCGGGATTCGAACCCGGATCGCATGCTCCCAAAGCACGAATGCTACCGTTACACTACACTCCGATGAATTCCTAGCTTATCATAAAATATTTAAGTAAGCTAGGAATATTAAATTATTATTCTACATTACCATCCATACGATTAATCACATTAATAGCACACTGATAATCAGTTTGATTATCAATCGGAATATCATTATTTGGTAAAGGTATTCCAAATGAATTAACACAATCACTAGAAAAAACATTAGAAAAAACACAAAACATTTGATTAATATTTATATAATAATAAGCACCACCTAACCCTTCACAAATGGATGGTTCCCAAACTGAACTAGGAGGAATAAAACCTTTTGACAATGTTCCAGCACAATAACAAGGTGAAGGTAATTCTTCAAAAGGAACATTTGGACAAGATAACAAAATATCTCCCTCTGAACAATCAGAATAAATAATTTGGGTACAAATATTATCATTCCATTCTCTACCATTAGATAAACAAGTGACATAATCAAAACAAATCAAATCTAATTCATCCCAATATAAACCATATTCTACCTTGCATTCATTTTGTGGTAAAGAATCTGGATTAATATTATTTAAAGTACCATTACAATAACAATTAAAAGTCATTATTTGGTCTGGACAAATTTTGTCTATATCGACAATCAAACAACTTGATATATCATCTACATCATCAATAATATCTCGTGAGACTCTACCACTCCTATGTCCACTCGTAACACCAATTATTTGATCATTCGAAGTGTTTGAAGAATCACAAGAAGGGAAAGTTATATCTACACCACCAGAAAATTGTTGATTAAATTCAGCTATTAAATTACATATATTAGATGCATCGATATCTCCAACAATAACACCAACTTTTTGAGGATTATTATCTGTTGTATATATAGTTTCATAAGTTGCACTAACTACAGCGACTGGTTTACCACCAACCGTTCCTTTTCTAAAACTATATGAGCTACCTGTTTTAGGATCTTTAGGTTCTGCAGATAAATAACCTGCACCGACAAGAGTCTTACTGGAATCAATACCTGTTGATATACCGATACTTTCAGGTAATTCTCCCTTGTCCTCATAATACATAGTCGTTGCTGTATTTATTTGCTTCATATCTGAAAGCCTGATTGAATCACGAGATTTTGCACGAGCTGAACCAATATAACTAAAGAAGATACTTGAAACCAAAGTAATAATAGATATTACCATCAAGAGTTCTATTAAAGTGAAACCTATTTTGTATTTTTTATTATACATAACAAAAAATTTAAATTATTATTTATATAGATTATAACACATTCTATAAAAACTTATATAAATTAATTATACCCTGTGACTTCTTCTTATCATTTCAATCTCATCATCATTTTCCTCCTCTTTTTTCTTTTTTCCTTCCTCCCCAATTTTTCTTAATTCAGATTCTGGAAGTTTAATAAGTTCAATTGCTTTATTATTCAAATATTCTTCAGTATTTAATTTTGGATCGTCTAAAACCTCTTCAAGTAACGCATGTAAAACAAAGCCTACTTTTGGACCAGGTTTTTCACCTGAAACCTCCATTATCTTTTTACCATCTATATTAAGCATCCCGACAGATATAGGATCTCTCGTGGCCTCATCTATCATTGCATGATATTTTCTAAGTCTATATGGATCCTCCTTTGGTCTCCCCATACCTATTCTATCGCAAACACGAACATTCATAAGATCCCAGATATTATCCTTCCCCACCCTTGCAACAATCCTTCTAACAGCAGAAAGACTTATCTGTTCTGTATCAGCAAAAAACATATGTAATCTAACAAGTTTAGTGACTTTTTCAATAACTTTCTTAGGATATCTCAAATCTTGAAGTATCTTCTCTGTCATTCTAGCACCAACAACTTCATGCCCATAAAAACTCCATTCTTTTTTACCATTTTCACCCTCCCTCCTTGATTTTGGCTTTCCAATATCATGCAAAAGTGCCGTAAGTCTAACCTCTAAACTCCAATCTTTATCTGCGGCACACTGTAAAGCTCTCAGAGAGTGATCCCAAACATCATATTTATGAGCACCCCCTTGTTCAATATTTATTGTTTTTTCAAGCTCTGGAATAATATATTTCAATAAACCAAATTTTTGACACGATTTTAAACCCTGCATTGGCTCACTAGACATAATTATTTTTGTAAATTCATCACGAATTCTTTCTTTTGCTATCTTAGAAAGAAGATGAGATTCTTCAAACAAAGCTTTTTCAGTTTCACTATCAATTTCAAAACCAACATAATTCCCTATTCTTACAGCACGCAAAATTCTAAGTCCATCTTCATTAAATCTCTCTCTTGGATTTCCAACTGTCCTTATAATCTTATTTTTTAAATCTTCTTGTCCTTTATAAAGATCAAATATTTGTCCTTTATAAAAATCATCCTTTTCCACTTTTTCTTTTATATCTAAAGCTATAGCATTTATAGTAAAATCCCTTCTTTTAAGGTCATCTTCTAACTTATCACTAAATGAAACACTATCTGGTCTTCTATTATCAGAATATTCTGATTCAAGTCTATACGGTGTTATTTCAACAACCTTAAGAGTTTCATCTGAAACATCTTCATTAACAACACCAACTGTTCCATAAGTATTTTCATAAAAAGTATCTGGAAAAGTAGCAATAATATCTTCTGGCTTAGCATTCGTAGTAATATCCCAATCTTTTGGTTTAATACCGAGAATAATATCTCTCACACAACCACCAATAAGATATGACTCAAAACCAGCTTCTTTAAGCCTCTGTGATGTTTCATATATCACTTTTGGTATTGGACCGTATTCTAATTCCTTTTGTTTCATAATAGTTAAATGAAATTAATAATGTTGTGCGTCTGGTAGGAATCGAACCTACAATAACGGTTTCGAAGACCGTTGTGATATCCATTTCACCACAGACGCAACTTTTTATGTTAAGACCGTTTGTGATATTTACCCGTTCAAATTTTAATAAATTTGTTCGGGTCCATTTCACCACAAGCGTATAACGAGTATATAATACGCTAAAATATACAAAAATGAAACCGAAAACTTTGATATTTTTATTTTTTGTGTATAATATATTGAACAAATATTTTTGCGGGCGTGGTTTAATGGTAGAACTAGTCCTTGCCAAGGATTGGGTCCGGGTTCGATTCCCGGCGTCCGCACATAATAAATATAACCTATAAATACTATGGGTTATTTTTATTATGTGCGGACGCAATAAGCAAAAGTATTTATTTATGTCGGAAATCGAAGCCCAATTGAGTCTATTTTACAAATATAATGAAGTAAAATATCCAATCGTGGTACTTATTCTGTAAGAATCGATAAATGTGCTCATGGTCCCCAAGATTTCGTCTCATTAACATTTTTGGTCTGGATTTGGTCCCTAGGAGAAAAAATTTTGTACTCATAGTCCTCTGGCTGAGTTCGTAGTTTTTATAAAAAGTTTCAAGTTTGTATAAAAGCCTAAAGGATAAAATGCTCATCTTCTTTTTATTATCAGACACATCCCGATTAATCAGACATATAACAACATCATAATTATACAAAAGGAATATTTTTTCTAAATCTATCCTTTCTAATTAATAGTTTTTAAAATAAAACTGTGGATAACTATGTGAATATGTGAATTAAAGACAGTCCAATTGAATTAATTAGACAGTCTTTTTTAGTATAAGACTGTCTAATATATGGCTACAAATAAGGTTTAAGTTATAAAAATGAGTCTTCTTTATTAAAAAACGATAAAATGTTACTTAGAAACACTTTAATATGTTTCATCTGAAAACTTTTTCATATTTTTTTGTTAAAATTAATCAATAATTTAATAAAAAAATATGAGCAACAGGACTCAAAAACAAATACTAGGCAATCTTGGCGAAGATATAGCTTGCAAATACTTGGAAAACAAAGGTTTTATAGTAACAAAGAGGAATTATCTTAAAAAATGTGGTGAAATAGACATAATAGCCAAAAATAATGGTTTAATTCATTTTATAGAAGTTAAAAGTGTTTCCCGTGAAATAAACAGAGATGTGGTTTCATCTGAAACAGGATATAGACCAGAAGATAATCTACATCCATGGAAACTAGAAAGACTACGTAAAACAATACAAATATACTTGGCCGAAAAGCATGTTTCACCAGAAACAGATTGGTTTTTTAATGTTATTACTGTATATATTGATGAAAAAAAACGAATTTCAAGGGTTTTTATGCTAGAAAACGTTATTCTATAAGGTTTTCTAGCATAAACCCTGTATGTTTCATCCGAAACATTCCACTCCGTCATTACAAATTGAAATTTGGGATAGGGACCCAAATGAAAGACCTTGAACGTTTTTATATGTTTCATACGAAACCTATTTTAGCTACCCCAACACCAAAAGACATACGGATTCATGCTTTGGAGAAAGAGAGTTGGGCTATTCACCCACGCATTCATCCTGGATTGGTGAGGGGTTATGAAAAAAGCAATAAATTAAAGTAAAGCTTAGGTTTTAAAGGGTATTTCTGTCTTTTGTTTCGTATGAAACAACTTTTTTTCATTTACCCCAATATCATTTTATAAAGATAGACTTTCGTCTTAAGATATCTTTTTTGTGGTCAATAAACATATGTATTTAAAAAATTGTTAGTAAAAATGATACGGGGTTATGAAAAATACTTGCCCCGTAAGACTTTTTTAATAACAAAAATACAAGATATATGAGGTTCTTCCAACTAATCTAAAATTTAAGTAAAACAAAATATCTAAAAGTCATACTGGGGTAGTCGTTTCACTCCTTATTTTCCAATAAAAAACCGCCCTAAACCTTTGAGCACTGGTTTTGGACGGCGAAAGTGATCTCCTCGTGAGAATTCAATCCCCTTAAGCATCTTACCGTTTTATTTAAAATAAATATAAAATGTTGTGGATAAATGTAAGGGAAGGAAAGCGATGAAATATCACCAAGCGAACCTTTCTATTTTGAAGCCTGGCCTAGCTTCTTGGAAAGAACAATGATCGTAAGGAAAGAGGAGACAAAAATTTGAGTTGCATGTCTTATTTTTATTTTCTCCCTACAACCTTATCTGTCATAATTATATTCCTGCATAAAAGACATGTAAAGGACATATCTGTGGATAACTCCCAAAATTTAAGTAATATTAACATATGACTATAAATTTTGAAGACCCGAACACCAATTTCACTTACGTAAATATAACACACAACTATTATTCTAAGCCGTATAATACAAAATAGGAGATAACATATTTCTTATAAATTGGTGCGTAGGTAAATGTCCTTTATAAAGAACAAGAACTATTCCTTATCAGTTACAGGTTTAGAGATTTTCCAAATTTGTTCAAATTGTAATCTCATTAAATCAGTAAAATCTTTACTATGAACCACAAAACCAAAACCTTCTTTTTCTGAAGAAAGAAAAACTACTTTATCTTCATACATCCAATAACCCATATTCCAAGTCATTCCTTCAGGTGCAATTCTCAAATTTCGCAATGTTTCATCATTACTTTTAAGATATGGGTACTTTTCTCTATCAAGATTTTTACTTTCTGGCCAAATAGCACGAATAAATATATTTCTCTGCACCCTTTTTTTATTTAATTCTTCTAAATATTCTGGACCAAGTATTTTCATCATTTCACTCATTGGCCAAAAAAGCTCTGTTTCTATATTTCTATTAAGCATAATATGATTCATAACTTGTTTCATAGCTTCCTTACCGGAATAAAACTTTATTTGTGGCTCTAAAAAAGACACTTTTTGCAATAGAGAGGGGAGTGAAAGTTCAAACTGTTTCTTTTCGTTCTCCAGTAATTTGATTCTGTCACTCAAAAGTTCTTTTATGTTTTCTATATTATCAATGATAAAAACTTTTTTATTTTCTTCATTTCTCTCTGTGACCAAACCCTTTTTAATAAGAATTTTCAAGTGATCATATACAATGGATTCATCCTATGCAGCATGTCTTGATAGGTGGTATAACAATAAATGGACAACAACCATAATTAGGTGGCATGACTAACATAAGTGGGTTGCGTAATCGCAACCCGCTTTTTTATTCCAATTTTTATTTCAATTCCAACATGACCGGACAATGATCACTTCCCAACATATCGTCTAAAATTTCAGCCTTCTTTATTTTATCTTTTAAATCTTTTGATACAAAAAAATAGTCGAGTCTCCAACCAACATTTCTATCACGAGCAAAGGTTTTCATATCCCACCAACTGTATTTAACTTTTTCGGGGTGTAGTGAACGAAAAGTATCCAAATACCCTTTTTCTATAACTTTATCTATCCATACACGCTCAATAGGGAGAAAACCTGTATGATTTGAGTTTTCTTTTGGTCTTGAAAGGTCTATTTCATTATGAGCTGTGTTTATATCACCACAAAAAATAACACTTTTACCTTGCTTTCGGAGTTTTTCAATAAATTTTAAAAATTGATCATAAAATTCAAGCTTATATTTTAATCTTTCTGGATCTACACCGCCATTGGGAAAATAACCATTTAACAACACAAAATCCTTAAAATAGGCAATAATCATACGTCCTTCCTTGTCTAAATCTGGTTTACCTAAACTATATTCTACTTTTTCTGGCTTTTCTTTACTAAAAATAGCCACTCCACTATAACCTTTCCTCATTTTTGAGTGGTCAAAATAAGCATAATATCCAGCTGGGGTACGAACTTCCTCAGGAAGTTGCTCTGGATGGGACTTTGTCTCTTGTAAACAAAAAATATCAGGATCTACCTCAAAAATAGAGTTAAAAGCTCCTTTTTTATAAAAAGCACGTAAACCGTTTACATTCCAAGATAGAATTCTCATAAATATATATTAACAATATAATAAAATTGTTGCAAAATCGAATATTAATAATATAATTATTTTATTAGTCAATTAACACAACTATATTAAAATGGAACAAGAAAAAATATTAGGTATGGAAAGTTTCAATCAATATAAAATATGGACAGAAAATCTATTAGATGGATTAAAA
This sequence comes from uncultured Candidatus Saccharibacteria bacterium, assembly GCA_964479775.1. GTDB lineage: Bacteria > Patescibacteriota > Minisyncoccia > Phycocordibacterales > GWA1-40-21 > Bog-1340. Next base: position 7,890 of record CAYZNH010000002.1, read on the forward strand.
AAAATAGAAGGTGAAATAGAAAAAATAAATACACCAGAAGAATTAATGTCTGTTATTGGATTTGGTTATGAACAGTATGCTCGTATACTAAATGAAGTTTTTAAAGGTAGAGTAGGGGAGATGTCAATGGATCTAGAAAATATAATTAAAGAATTTAATCCAGATATTAAAATTGACTATAGAGACATACCATATGAATTAATAGAAAAAATTGAAAAATTCAGAAGTTCTAAAGACAAAACAGACTTACCAACAAAAGAAGATGTTACCATGGCGATAAGTAACATAAAAAACTTATTAAAATCTTTTAATTAAAAATTATGGAAAACCAAGAAGAACAAAAAGAAACATCTGTTATAAATCAACCAGTAGAAAACAATCAGAATAAAACAAACGAAACTAATAATGATAAAATGTGGGGGATAGTGGCTTATCTTATTTTCTTTCTACCATTACTTGTAGTAAAAAATAGATCTGCTTTTCTAAACTATCATATAAATCAAGGTATAATACTTTTTATAGTTACTGTAATAGGAAACATAATACTAAGTATGCCTTTTAGTTATGCAATATTAATGCTCGGTCAACTTTGGGGATTGTTAATACTTGTATTAGCTATTATAGGTATAATGAATGTAACAAAAAAAGAAATGAAACCACTACCGATTATAGGAAAACTTTATACTTTTATAAAATAGTTAAAAAAACAATTTAAATAAAAAAGGATTTTCGCTTCGCGAAAATCCTTTTTATCTATTTTTAGTATTTAATTCGTGATTATTCTGCATCCTGTCCACGTCTGTCATGAAATTTCTTGTGTACATCCCTTAGATGTTTATCAGTAACGTGTGTATAAATCTGTGTAGTAGCTATATTTGAGTGACCCAGCATCATCTGAACAGAACGAATATCCGCACCATTTGAAAGTAAGTCGGTAGCAAAACAATGTCTAATAACGTGTGGTGTAACTTTCTTTGTTATACCTGCGATTGTTGCATACTTTTTTACAATTCTTTCTATTGTTCGGTGATCAAGCCCTGTAGAATATTCTTTCTTTTCAAAGATTTCTTTTTTATCTGAATTTTTCTTATCTGAACTAACCGGCACAAACATTGCATCAGACATATCTTTTCTTAAATCAAGATATTCTTTAATGGCTTTTTTTGCTTCACTAGAAAGAAATACTACTCTAACTTTTCCACCCTTACCACGAATAGAAAACTCATCCATGTGTAAATCTAAATCATTTTTCAATGAGCATAATTCCGAGACACGAAGTCCTGTAGAAAAAAGTAATTCCAAAATTGCCTTATCACGAGCTCGTCTCTCTGAATTTTGTTCTTTATCTGGTGCTTCTAACAAACGTTTAAGTTCAAACGGAGAAACAACATCGATTGTTCTTTCATTAACTTTTGCAAGTTCTATATTTTCAGCCGAAAGAGAATTGATACCGCGACGAGTTAGAAACTTAAGAAAAGTTCTAATTGCAATCATATAATAATTTTGCGTTCTTTTGTTCATATATCCACCAGACGGAGCTTTCTGATCAAAAAGGTGATAACCCTTGGCTCCAGGTCTTCTATTTAACCAAACACGAAATTCCCTAACTTTCTCATTTGTTATATCTTTTGGGTCTTTTAATCCTGTTTGTTCTAAAAAAACACTCAAATAATGATCATAATTTTCAATAGTCCTTATGGCACGACCCCTTTCTATTTCCAAATATTCCAAGAACTGTCTTTTTAAATCAAGTAAATTCATTTATTAAGTATAATATCATAAAAATTGTGCGACATATATACAAACAAAACCTTAATACTAACCCCTTGCAAAAGGTCTACAATTATGCTATCATTTCCAACATGTTAACAAAAAGCAAGAAGCAAAAAGTAATAAGTGAAGTGGCTATTCATGATACCGATACTGGTTCAGCAGGCGTACAAGTTGCTATCCTTTCTAAAAAAATTGAGGAATTAACTAAACATTTAAAGAAAAATGCTAAAGATAATCACTCAAGAAGAGGTTTGCTAGGTATGGTTGCAGATAGAAGAAAGCACTTAAAATATTTAGAGAAACATTCTCCAAAAGTTTACGAGTCAATAATGAAGAAGGTAGGATTAAAATAAATAAAAACCGCTTTAAAGCGGTTTTTATTTATTAGTGCTAAAATGTTAACAGGTCGATTTATAAAATAAGGAGTGTAAACGACTATATTTTATTAACCCTGTGTAATAAATTTTTAAATTTTATGTTTTATACATATGTATTAAAATCTAGTAAAGATAATAAACTATATGTAGGATACACAGAAAATTTAAAAATTAGATTTGAGACACATAATAAAGGTAAAGTGAAATCTACAAAAGACAGAAGACCTTTAACCATTGTATATTACGAAGCTTGTTTAAATAAAAAAGATGCTTTACATCGAGAAACATACCTCAAAACAATTTATGGTAAAAGATATATCAAAAACCGTCTCAAATCTTATTACACAGGGTGATTATTTTTATATTCACTCCGTTCATTAAAAATTAATCATGTCAGTAATTAAACACAAAAATCAAAGGGTTGGAATTTTTATAGATACGCAGAATTTATATCACTGTGCAAAAAATCTTTACAATGGTGCAAAGGTTAACTTTGGACAGGTAGTAAAAGATGCTTTAGCAGGAAGATCGCTTATAAGAGCAGTCGCATATGTTATAACAACAGAATCAGGAGATGAAAAAGGTTTTTTTGATGCGCTTGAAAAAGCAGGTATAGAAACAAAAACAAAAAATTTACAAATATTTACAGGTGGTTCAAAAAAAGCCGATTGGGATGTGGGACTTGCGGTAGATGCTATCAAACTAGCACCGAAGCTTGATACAGTGATACTAGTTTCTGGAGACGGCGACTTTATTCCTCTTGTAGAATATCTAAAAGTAAACGAGGGTTGCCAAGTAGAGCTCCTTTCTTTTGGTAAATCAACATCATCAAAATTAATAGAATCAGTTGATGATTTTATAGATTTAGATCAAAATCACAGAAAATATTTGATAGGGAATTATAAGAGATAGATAATGTTGTAGATGTTTTAATTGTAAATACAATAAAACACAAAGAGGATTTTCGCAACCTAAAACAAAGATTACTTTGTTCGGTCAAGGAGCGAAAATCCTTTTGTATTTCTTATTAATAAGATTGTATTGACAATGTAATTACATTGTATATACTTAATATATTATCGGTATAATATAAAAAATATGAACACAACACTCCAAATTAGAATAGATAAGAATGATAAGATTCAAGCTCAAAAAATTTTCAATAAAATGGGAATGGATCTTTCAACCGGAATCAAAACTTTTATAAAACAGGTTGTTATAGACAAGGCATTACCTTTTCAACCGAGAACAGAAAATGGTTTTACACCTGAATATGAAGCTATGATTCTCAAAGAATCAGCATGGGCTAAAAAATATGCAAAGAGATACGATAGTGTAAAAGAAATGATGGCAGCATTTAGAAAATAAAATTATGCCAAAGATATATCCTTCAAAACATTTCGAAAAATCCCTTAAAAAACTTTTAAAATCCGGAAATTTTGATGACACCAAACTAGAAAAAATATTAACCATACTTGAAGAAGGAGAAAAACTAGAAGCAAGACATAAAGATCATCAATTAACAGGTAATATGGCACGGTATCGTGAATGTCATATAGAAAATGATCTTTTACTTATTTATGAAATATCACAATCTGGTAATTATATAGAAGTTATTGATATTGGCAGTCATTCAGATTTATTTGAATAAAAAATAATATACAGGGGATTTTTGCTTCCTGACCGAACAAAGTAGTCTTTGTTTTAGGTCGCAAAAATCCCTTTTGTATTGTCATTCCGTTGAAAAACGGAATCCATGTTTGATTTTAATTAATGGATTCCGGCCTCCGCCGAAATGACACAACTACAACAATTACAACATCTATAACAGTTAAAACATAGGTATTTTTCTATATTCCACATTCACTATTCAATATTCTAATTCACGGGCTTGCTTGCAAGAGAGAGAGAGAGAGTAAAATACAAATATTGGAAACAACTCCAATTTTAATAATTAATTATAAACATTATGAACGAAAAAGGAGAAGGGGTTTCGATAGAACAAACAGTTGAAAAACCAACCAAAATAGAAGTTGTGTATACAAAACCAGATAATACACAAGAAACTATTGTTTTAGATTTTGAAAAAGAACTTGCTGATTTTTTAGATTTTTATAAAAAAACCGGAATAGATTTACCAGCAGATTTTGAAGATTCCATGAGAGATATATGGAATAGAAATCAAAAACAAATACAAAAAGAAATTGAAGGTAATGGTTTTGATGAAGTTTTACTTGTTCCTGGTAAAATATCTCTTGAAGAATTAGCAAAAAAAATGATTATGGGGTATGGATATCGTACAGATGGTAATTTTGCAGAAGATGGATCTTTCCGTAGTGCCATGGGTATAAATGTATATAAATCTCGTATATTATTAGTTCACAAAGTAAAAGAACTCACAGATAGACCAGAACTTACACAGACACTAAATATTAAAGCAGAAGATATAGATTTATTAAAAGCCCTGTCACTTGAAGATTACCTTATATTCTCGAGAAAATTCTTTGAAGAAACCGGGGAACATCTAGACACAACAAAAGAAACTTGGACTTCTACTAAATCTGCTGGTCACCTCATTTATGTAAAGTGGGGTCAAAAAAAAGAACTCTGTGTGTATTCTTCTAATATTAACTATAATAATCCTAACATTGGTTTTCGTCCTTCTTCTTGTCTTGAATAAATAAACAAAAAAATATATTTGTGATACTATAAAGGCGGAAAATTGCTTCTGACCGAACAAAGTAATCTTTGTTTTAGGTCGCAATTTTCCGCCTTTATTAGTAATGTTTGGTTTTTGGATAGATAGATCGGAACTCCGTTCTTATCTAAAATCTAAAAATCAGACTTAATATTAGGTATTTTTTGCCAAGGAGACGCCTTTTTAAAGATTTAAGGCCTCACCTTTTCAAAAAATACAAAAATAAAATGACAAAAAAAGAATTTTCTATGGAGCTTTGTGGTAAAACACTCAGTGCAGAGTTCAATGATTTAGTAGAAAATGCGCATGGTTCAGTAATGCTTAGATATGGTGCTACAACCATTCTAGCGACTGCGGTCATGTCAAAGAATGCAAAAGAAGGGGGAGATTTCTTTCCTTTAACAGTTGACTACGAAGAAAAGTTTTATGCTTCAGGACAAATACTTGGTTCTAGATATACAAGAAGAGAAGGAAAACCATCAGATGAAGCGATACTTTCTGGAAGAATAGTAGATAGAACTATTAGACCTCTTTTTGATCAATGGATTAGAAATGAAATACAAGTTGTTATTACTGTACTTTCTCTTGATCAAGATGATCCAGATACACTTGGAGTTATTGCTGCATCTCTCGCTCTTGGAGTTTCAAAAATTCCTTTCAACGGACCAGTAAGTGCTGTTAGGGTTGGCAAACACAAAAATGATGGATTTGAAGTTAATCCAACATATACAGAAAGAGAAAATGAGGCTTATGAACTAGAACTTATTGCTTGTGGAAAAGACGGAAATATAAATATGATAGAACTTGCTGGAGACGAAGCTCAAGAACCTACTGTTATTGAAGCAATGAAACTGGCCTCAACAGAGATTGAAAAAATAAACACTTGGCAAAAAGAAGTTATCTCTCAAATAGGAGTAGAAAAAGTTTCTATTCCAGAGCCAGTAATGCCAGAATCAGTAACTAAACTTTTCGCAGATAAAATAGAACCAAAACTTGAAAGCTTTATTATGAGTGGAATTCCTGGTGGTTCAAAAATAGGGGAGATAATGAGTGAGTGGTTGAAACTCGCCAAAGAAACTTTACCAGAAAATGAAGCAAAATTTGCAGAACATCTTTTTGAGAAAAAAGTTGATGATATGATACACGAACAAGTTCTTAAATATGATAGAAGAGCAGACGGAAGAAAGATAGACGAATTAAGACCTTTGTTTGCACAAGCCGGCGGAATTTCTCCTGTGCTTCACGGTTCTGGAATATTCTTTAGAGGAGGAACACACATATTGTCTGTCCTTACACTTGGCGGACCAAAAGACGCACAGTTAATAGAAGGTATGGAAGAAAAAGAATCAAAGAGATTTATGCATCATTACAATTTTCCTCCATTTTCAACCGGTGAAACAGGAAGAATGGGTGGAACAAACAGAAGAATGATTGGACACGGTGCTCTTGCAGAAAAAGCACTACTTCCGATGATTCCTAAAGTAGAAGATTTCCCTTATACAATAAGACTTGTTTCTGAAGCCCTTTCTTCAAACGGTTCAACTTCAATGGGATCAGTTTGTGGTTCAACGCTTGCTCTTATGGATGGAGGAGTACCAATTAAAAAACCAGTCGCAGGTATTGCATCAGGTCTTATGATGGATAAAGATGGAAATTATAAAATTCTTACAGATATTCAAGGTCCAGAAGATCACTACGGTGATATGGACTTTAAAGTTGCTGGTACAAAAGATGGTATCACAGCAATACAAATGGATGTAAAAGTAGAGGGAGTACCAATACCAGCTCTTACTGTTGCTTTCGAAAAAGCAAAGACTGCAAGGCTCCAAATCCTTGATGTAATAACAAAAGCCATACCAGAATCAAGAAAAGAAATTTCTCCAAACGCACCCAAAATTCTTGTAATAAAAATTAAGCAAGATCAAATAGGTGGAGTAATTGGTTCTGGAGGAAAAACGATTAAAGATATTAAAGAGAGAACAGAAGCTGATATAGACATCGAAGATGATGGAACAGTTTATATTACAGGTAAAAATGGTTCCGCAGAAAAAGCTAGAGATATTATAGAAGGAATGACACACGAATATAAAGCTGGAGAAAAATATGAAGGAACTGTTATGAGAGTTGAAGCCTTCGGAGCTTTTGTAAATATCGCTCCTGACACTGATGGTCTAGTACATGTTTCAGAAATTGCACCATTTAGAATAGATAATGTTGGAGAATATCTAAAAGTAGGTGACAAAGTTCCAGTTGTAGTTAAAGGAGTAGATGAAAGGGAAAGGATCGCTCTTTCAATAAAAGCAAGAAATCCTGATTTCATTAAAAGAAAAACGCCTCCTACATCTCCAACCCCACCAGTAAACCCAACAGTCCAAACAGAAATATAATTTAAAGCCGACTTTGAAAGACAAAGTCGGCTTTATTTTGTATAATATCTAAGAATATGGAAGAAGAAAAAAAGATTGAACAAAGCAATACTCAATCTGAAATAAAAGAAGCTATTAACAAAGAGCTTTCTTCTTATATTAATCAACAAACAACACCCACAAACACGGAAAATAATATTAAAAACGATTCGACAATCTTAGAACAAAAACCCAAAATAAATAAACCAATAATCAGAACATACAGAAGTGATGCTGAAGAAACTATCAAATCTGGCCATATATCATCGATCAATATGGCGATTGCAGAAAGTAACAAAATACTTAGAAATTCACAAAATAAACAAGAAATTGATTCTGAAAAAAAGAAAATCATAATAAATAAAACTTTTATAATAATAAGCTTAATTTTTATATTTGGTGGTATTTTATCTATAGGTGTACCATATTTACTTGTTAACAAAAAAGATAATCAAACAATTATAGATGATAAAGATATATCAAAATCTATAATAACCCCCAATTTAATCGAAAAAATAAACATAAATGATTTAAATCTTGATAGAGTAGCAACAACACTAAAGGAAAGGGTTGATCAATCCTCTACAAAACTAGGACAAATAAAAAATATCTATCTAACAGATAGTAAAGATTCTACTGAAGAACTAATTACTTCTACTAAATTTTTAAATTTAATTAAAGCAAACATACCAGAAGAAATTCAGAGAACAATCAAACCACAGTATATGTTTGGTATGCACAACTTCGATGGTAATCAAAGATTTTTGATAATAAAAACCGGATCATATGATACAACTTTTGCTGGTATGCTTTCTTGGGAAAATGATTTATGGCAGGATTTTAAAGAAGTGTTTTCTTTAAAATCTGATGAAACAAATGAACAAACATCGACTATTTCTATGGGAATAGAGATCAAAAAATTTCAAGATGCAGTATTTAATAACAAAGACTGCAGGGTTGTAAAAAATTCTATTGGAGAAATAATATTTTTATATTCAATAATAGACAAAAATACAGTAGTTATAACAACAAACGTCAACACACTCAGAGAAATAATAAGTAGAATAAATAAAGCTTCTATAACACAATAGTTTATCACTTGCTTGATATATATATTTTGTTAGAATTAAAATACTATGATAGATACAAAAAAATACAAAGAAAAACTTGAGGTTGAACTACAGTTAGTAGAAAAAGAACTTAATGAAATTGCAAGAAGAAACCCAAACAACCCAAAAGATTGGGAACCAGTTGAGTCAGATATGGGAACAGATGGTTCTGATCCAAACGATGTTGCAGATGAAATGGAAAGTTTTGAAGAAAATACAGCAATATTAAGTAAACTTGAAGCCCAATACAATGATATCAAACTCGCTCTAGGTAAAATAGATGAAGGAACTTATGGTAAATGTGAAGTTGGAGGTGAAGATATAAACGAAAGCAGACTCGATGCAAACCCATCCGCAAGAACTTGTATAGAACACGCAAAATAAATTAAATAATTTAGTAAAACAAAAAAACACCACAAGGTGTTTTTTTGTTTTCTATACCTAAATGATTTTATTATTAAGCAACACTAATGTATAATAAATTTAATTTAATATTTTATTTATTTTAAAATGTCCTTTGCAAAAACATATAGTGCACAAATAGTTGGACTCGGAGCAAAAATAATAGATGTAGAAGTAGATATATCAAAAGGACTAAATTCTTTTTCTATTGTTGGTCTTCCAGATAAAGCCGTAGAAGAATCTAGAGACAGAGTTTCTGCTTCAATAAAAAATTCAAATTTTACATCACCAAAAAGTTTAAATCAAAAAACAATTGTTTCTTTGGCACCTGCAGATATCAAAAAAGAAGGACCAGCTTTTGATGTCGCAATATCTCTAGCATACTTACTTGCAAACCAAGAAATAAAATTTGATTCAAAAGATAAGTTGTTTATCGGTGAATTATCACTAGATGGTAAATTAAGAAAAATAAATGGAGTACTACCCATAATATTAGAAGCCAAAAATAAAGGTTTCAAAGATATTTTTTTACCAAAAGATAATGCTCATGAAGCATCATTAATAAAAAACGTTAACATTTATGCTATAGAAAATCTAAATGAAATTATTAATCATTTAAATGAGAAAATAATTAATAAAAAAAGCGACAACATAAAAACAAAATTAAAACCACACAATAGAGTAGAAGAAGAAGATAAAAACAATTATTGTTCAATAGACTTTTCAGATATAAAAGGACAAGAAACAGCAAAAAGAGGGTTAGAAATTGCAGCAGCTGGACGTCATAATATAGCAATGTTTGGACCACCCGGAACAGGAAAGACTATGCTAGCAAAAGCTTTTTCAGAAATTCTACCGCCACTTTCTTTTGATGAAATCATTGAAATAACATCAATACATTCAGTTGCGGGAATCTTAAAAGATAACATTATACAAAAGCCACCTGTAAGATCTCCACACCATACATCATCTTATGTTTCTTTGGTTGGTGGTGGCTCAATACCGAAACCAGGAGAAATAACCCTAGCACACGGTGGTGTATTGTTTCTAGATGAATTTCCAGAATTTGATAAAAAAGTAATAGAAGCACTGAGAGAACCATTAGAAGAAGGTGAGATAAGTATATCAAGAGCAAAAGGAACGCAAACATTCCCTGCTAATTTTATTTTAATTGCAGCAATGAATCCTTGTCCTTGTGGAAATTTTGGTTCAAAAAATAAAGAATGTATTTGTAAACCACTAGATTTACTTAGATATCAAAGAAAAATTTCTGGGCCAATAGCAGACAGGGTGGATATGTGGGTAGAAGTATCACAAATAGATTACGAAAAATTATCAGAAAAAAACTGTACCGAAAGGGAGACCCCTAAAATAAAAGAAAGAATAATTGGTGCAAGAAAAAAACAATCAGAAAGATTTAAAGAATTAAACTATAAAATAAAGACAAATAGTGAAATCGAAGCAAAAGATATAAACAAATTACTTCCATTAAAAGATGAAATAAAAGAAATATTAAATATCTCAGCCAAAAGATTAAACTTATCTGCAAGAGCATATCATCGTATAATCAAACTAGCGAGAACAATTGCAGATTTGGATAATTGTGAAGAAATAGAAAAAAGTCACATACTAGAAGCTATACAATACAGACCGAAACAAAACCAATTTTAATATTATGTTATAATAAAAATATGACTAACGATTATAGAAAACCTCTAGGAGCAGACGACCTATTCAACAAGGTAAAGATGGCAAAAGAAGCCGAGATAGAAAGAAAAAAAGCCGAAGAAATAAAAAAGAGAAGGGAACAAGATTCACTACAATTAAAGATAAATAATCTTAAACATGAATTAAATTTATTAAAAAGTGAAGCAAAAACAAAAGAAAGTAAATCATTTTCTATCAAAAGAGATTTAGAAACTCTAAATAGAAAACTAGTTCTAGAACAAATAGAACTAAAGAAAGAAGAAACTAGTTTTAAATATAATACAACAGAAAAAAATCAAAATAATATAAACGAACATAATAATCTAGAGCCTAAACTCATCGAAATAAAAAGAAAACAAAATTCTTTAGAAGTTGATAAACAAGAATACAATAGAGAATTAGAAGGGGAAAAAAACAAACTAATAGATCTCCAGAAACAAATAACTATTATAAATGGAAATATTCAAAGAATTAAAAATGATATCACTAACATAGAAAGAGATTTATCAAAGACTAAAAGCGAACAAACTAAAATAGAATTGGAAATACAAAAGATAAATAAAAATAATCAAGAATTAGAAAATTCTCAAAAAACAAAAAACAGCGAGAATAAAAAGAAAACAGAAAATATATTACAAATCAAAAAAACAATAGATAGATCAAAGATAGAATTATCAAACAAAGAATCAGAAAAGGGTAAGATAGAATCTGAAGCAGAAAGAACAAAAAAGGAAATAGAAACAAGAGAAAATGAAATTAAGAGATTAGAAAAACAAATTTCAGAAATAAAATAAAAAAAACGCTATATAGCGTTTTTTTTATTTTATTTTTTATTAAAAACTAAAATGGATTTTTTGCTCCTCTAATCTCAAAATGTAAGTGTGTACCATCACCCCCTCTAGCTGGTATAACTTTACCAGTATTACCCATTGATCCTATAACCTGACCCTGAACAACATAAGAACCTTCTGAAACAAGAGTGTCACTTAAGTGACTATAAAGAGTCTGTGTTCCGTTTGGGTGAGAAATAACTATATAAGAACCATAACCTCCGTTCCATCCAGAAGACCTACTTATCATAACTTCACCAGAAGCCGAAGCCAATATATTTGAGCCATAAGATGAAGCAATATCAATACCATTATAACCGTGTATTCCTTGAGTCTTTACACCACCTATAACAGGTCTAATATAATACCCCTCATATGAAGGTCCACTTCCTCCTCTATATGGATTAGAAGAACTAATAGTTTTCACTGAGCCACTAACTTTTACAGAGCCCTCTCCATCTGGAATAATTAATGTGTCACCAAGCGATAGAATTACGCCTTCCTCAAGATTATTAAATTGGATAATTTCTTCTGAATCTGCTTTATATCTTTTAGCAATAGTACTAATCGTATCTCCTTTAACTATTGTATGTATAGTTCCAGATACAGGTAAAATAACAAGTACTTGTCCCTCTTTTAAATTTTTTACACTTACATCATTAGCCCAAATAATAGTATTCGTAGATACTCCAAACATTTCAGCTATCCCAGACAAAGTATCACCTTTTCTCACAACATACTTACTAATTTGACCAGTACTTACAGTTTCACTTATATCTGCAAAAGTCCCTGATGGTCCACTTTCTGCAAACAAAGCTTCATTATCAACAATTGTTATATCTCCACCACCTCTAGCCCCAACAAGATCAAAATTAACAGAGCTTTGAAGTAACGGAACATTACGAGAAGTATAACTTTCTTCAGAAATATCACTACTACTTTTTTCTTCGGACAAAAAATCAGAAATCAAAGAAAAAACACCGGCTTTTGTAATAACTGGTGTTCCAAGAATTAACATAAACACAAAAAACCATTTTAAAAAAATGGCTAAAGATAAGGATTTTATAGATTGACCCTCGGAATCTTTTCCTCTCATAAGGTCTTTTTTAGTTATTTTTTGTAAAATAAGCCTATTTTTTAAAGGTTTTTCTGTTTCCCTGAAATCAAAACGGCTTTGTTGAGCCATTTTTTAGGATTTTTCCGTGTATTTCCGTATATATACAATGGTAGCACCTAGGTATAGATAGTCAACAAGGTTATCAACAAGTCTAAAAAGTATTGATAAATAAAGATAAAATGTAAGATTAGTATTTAACAAAAATTACCTGTTATACTTAGCAGTATGCAACATTTAGAAGGATTAAATGAAAAACAAAAAGAGGCTGTTTTACAAAAAGACGGGCCAGTTTTAATAATCGCAGGTGCAGGTGCTGGTAAAACCAAAACAATTACACATAGAATTTTACATCTTATTAAGGAAGGTGTTTCACCAGAGAATATTCTAGCAATAACTTTTACAAACAAAGCAGCAAAAGAAATGAGGGAAAGGGTAGAAAAGATAATTCATGAAGATAAAAATCTTAACCTCCCAACTTTCATGTCTCAAAAACCTTTTGTTAGTACTTTTCACTCACTAGGAGTTTTCATACTAAAAGAAAACAGTAGATTACTTAATCTCACAAGAAATTTTAGTATTATGGACAGGAGTGATTCTTCTAAACTTATTAAAGATTGTTTAAAGTCACTAGACATAGATCCAAAACAATTTGAACCAAATAAAATATTAAATATTATTTCTAGAGAAAAAGGTGATTTAAATACTCCAGAAAATTACGCGATTGGTTCTGAAAAAAATGGTTTCACATTACAAGCAGTTGTTGGAAAAGTTTGGCCATTATATGAAAAGAAACTTGGAGAAGAAAAAGCCCTAGATTTTGATGACTTACTTTCAAAAACTTATTTTCTTTTGAAAAATCACAAAGAAGTTTTGGAAAAATATCAAAATATTTGGAAATATATTCACATAGATGAATATCAAGATACAAACAAGGTTCAATATATGACTGTGAAACTTCTCGCACAAAAATACAGAAATGTTTGTGTAGTGGGAGATATGGATCAAAGTATTTATAGCTGGCGTGGTGCTGATATTCAAAATATTTTAAGTTTTGAAGAAGATTACCCTGAAGCAAAAGTTATTTTACTTGAACAGAATTATCGTTCAACACAAACAATAATTACAATTGCAAACGAGGTTATAAAGAAAAATAAAATAAGGAAAGAAAAAAACTTATTTACAAAAAACGAAGAAGGAGAAAAAGTTTCTTTTTTAAAAGGTTTAAACGAAACAGAAGAAGCTAGGTTTATAGCCAGAAAATCACAAGAATTAATAGAAAAGGGGATAAGTCCAAGAGAGATTGCGGTGCTATATAGAGCCAATTTCCAATCTCGTGTACTTGAAGAAGCTTTTCTCACAGAAAATGTTCCTTACCAAGTTTTGGGTACAAAATTTTTCGATAGAAAAGAAGTTAAAGATGTTTTATCTTTTTTACGTGCATCACTAAATCCAGAAAGTTTAAGTGATATAAAAAGAATAATAAATGTTCCAGCAAGAGGAATAGGGAAAGTTACGGTATTAAAAATATTCGAAGGTAAAAAAGATTCATTACCACTCGGAGTAAAAGAAAAAGTTAATTCTTTTTTTAATCTATTAGAAAAAATTAAAAAGGAAACTGAAGATAAAAGACCATCTGAGGTTATTAAATTTATAATAAAAGAAAGTGGACTTGAATTAGAATTACAAAAAGGAAACGATGAAGACAAAGAAAGACTTGAAAACATGCGGGAACTTGCAACCCTAGCTACAAAATATGATCACTTACCAAGACAAGAAGGTATCGAAAAACTTTTAGAAGAATGTGCACTCACAAGTGATCAAGACTCACTTGAAAAAAATGAAAACGCTGTAAAACTCATGACGGTTCATGCCTCAAAAGGTTTGGAGTTTGATTATGTTTTTATAACAGGACTTGAAGAAAATCTTTTTCCACACCAACCTGTCGGTAGGGAAGAAAAAACTCCAGAAGAAATAGAAGAGGAGAGGAGACTTTTCTATGTTGCACTTACTCGCGCAAGAAAGAAACTTTTCTTAACTTATGCAGAAATGAGAACAATTTTTGGTTCGCAACAAATGAATTTGCCTTCGAGTTTTTTCGCAGATTTTGATAATAACTTTTTAGAAGAGGAAAAGTTTGAGTATAGGGAGAAGATTGTGTATCTGGAATGGTAAAGGCTCGCTCGTATTTGTTTTCTAAAAGCACGATAAAACTGCCGTCAGTCACGGCAGTTTTTCTCTACTCAATAAATTTGTTGCTACAAATTTATTTCCGTAAGGCTTTTAGAAAGCAAATACTCGCTCGCTAGTGAAAAATACAAATACAAAAGACTTGCCTCGAGAGATAGTATTTTTTCTGTCATTACGAGGTGGGTGTTGGGATGGGACCCAACACGCAAGACTCATTGAGAGCTTTTGTAATCAAAAGATCCAATGAGTGGACAGTCTCTGTAAGAGAGTAATCCGACGTGGTAATCCAGTGTTTTGTATTGTCATTCCCGCGTAGGCGGGAATGACACAAATACAATAACTACAACATTTATAACACATAGAACTTTTAGCTATTCTATAGTATATTTAAACTACAAATGGAAAATCTCGTAGCCAAAAAATCACTTGGACAAAACTTTTTGAAGTCAAAAACAGCCCTAAACGCCATAATTAAAGCCGGAGAGGTGAATTCTTCTGATATTATCCTTGAAATAGGGCCTGGAAAGGGAGCTTTGACAGAAAAAATCCTAGAAACTGGTGCAAAAGTTATAGCAATAGAAAAAGATGATCGACTCATAGATTTTTTAAATGAAAAATTCGAAAAAGAAATAAAAAGTGGACAATTCACCCTTATAAATGAAGATATTTTAGAAATTGACCTAAATTCCTTAAAACTAGAACCTAACAACTATAAATTAATCGCAAATATTCCTTATTATATAACTGGTTTAATCTTCAGAAAATTCTTAGAGAGCAAAATACAACCCTCAAAACTTGTAGTAATGGTACAGAAAGAAATTGCAGACAGAATAGTGGCAAGAGATGAAAAAGAGAGTTTATTATCTTTAAGTGTTAAATGTTATGGTGAACCAAAGAAAATTATGAAAGTTGGTAAAGAAAACTTCTCTCCAGAACCAAAAGTAGATTCTGCTATATTACTAATAGATGATATTTCTAAAAATTTCTTTAATGAAATAACAGAAGAAGCATTTTTTGAAGTTATAAAAGCTGGTTTTGCTCATAAAAGAAAAGTTCTGATTGCAAACCTTAAAAATATTTTTGCAAAAAATAATAAAAACACCAAAGAAGTTTTTACTGATTTAAAAATTTCAGAAAAATCTCGTGCAGAAGACTTAAAACTAGGGGATTGGAAAAATATTTTAAGAAAAATTTAATTTATCAACTTTTTTATTTATTTGAAATAATAAAAATGATATAATATTATTAATGAAAATAGATAAAAAATATCTACCTTCTAAAAATTTTTCTATTATTATAATTTTAATAATATGTTTTTCTACTTTTATAGCAATCTATTTCTATAAAAAAGAAAATTTGTCTGTATACAAGAATGCTTTTATTTTAAATGATGCTTTTACATCTAAGTGGACAAAGACAAAAATAGATACCGATTTTGATGGTTTAGAAGATTGGAAAGAAATACTCTATGGCACAAATATCAATAGTAAAGATACAGACTCTGATGGAACAGATGATAATACAGAAATAGAAAAAGGGAGAGATCCTTTAAAAGAAAATACATCAGATACCAACCAAACTCCAAACGATCTAATGGATAAAATCATAATAGAAAAATATCAAAGTTATATAAGAGAAAATTTATACACACCATACACCAGTATCATAAAAAATAAAATTAATTCTGAAATAAGTAATGAAATAACAAGCAATAGTAATATCACAGAGATAGTTGCCAAAAAAGTTATAGAAAATATACCCAAAATAGAATATTCTGGAAAAATAAAAGCTTCTGATTTAACCGTAGTTGAACCATCAGAAGAAAGCATAAAAGATTATTTGAGATTTTACGCACTAGAAACTAAAAACATAATTTTGTTTTTAGAAAAAGATATTAATATAATTACTACATCAAACATAGAATCTGTTGAATATAATAAACTACTTGATTTATTATCATTTACGAAAGAAAATTTTATAAAGGCACATTTACCAGGTAATTCAGATTGGGGTTTATCATATCACCTTGGTATAATAAATAAACTAGAAGAAATGTATTTAGAAATAGAAGACCTTAAGAAAACATACAATGAAAAAGATGATATAATGTATTATGCATCATTAGAGTCATATTATAAATCTAGATCAGAATTAATATCCACATTAGAAATATTAGATAATATATTTGGTCTAACAAGATAAAAAATGTTTTTCAAAACAACTAAAAAATATTTCGCGTTAATAATTATATTTATCTCTTTTTCTGTATTTATTAAAATTAATGCACAGGTGCCAGTATATATCGTTGGTAGTGAACCTTATATTAAATTTTGGGTTACTACAGACCCTCTTAATAATGAATACCCAACAACTTTAAAAGTCAAAGACGAAGATTTAGTTAAAATACTCGAAAATATTGCTTCGACAACAGAAAACCTATACGCAGAAACTCTCAGAAACAACTATTGGACACTATATAATGAAGAAACCAGAAATGAAAAGGAACAATCAATAGCAAAATATAAAGCTCTTAAATTAGAAAATTTAATTGAGGAAAATATATTGAGTTGGGTCAACGAGGGTTTTAACATTGATAAAGAAGGGCAAAATGGACATCCTGCATATATAGAAGATGAGGCCGTTTTCTTTGATAATATTGAAATCAAAATGAGAGAAAATTTTCAAAAATTAATTGAAACATATTATCAATACGCTCCAGAAGATGAGAAAAATTATCTAGAAAAAATATCCAAAATATTAAGATCAAAAAAAAGTAGTATTTTAGATGTAAGTGATTATTATCTAGAAGGTGACGATGAATCATTATCAGATGACGAAGTAGAAGGTTGGGATAATTGGTTGGGATTAAATACAGACAAATTTACCAATCCAGTAATAGCTTTTTTAATCGCTAAAGAAAATTTAGATGATCTTATTAATACTGAAAAAGATAAGTACAGAAACGAAATAGCAAATGGTAATGGTTTTTTATCATTCAAAAAATGTAATATAGAATATTATAATATTGAAACAGGACAACTTGGTTATGATGGAGAGGATGAACCACCTCCTGGAGATTCTTTCTATGGAGACCCTTATTATGTTGATAATATTTGGTCTAGTGCACCAGGAGCAACTTATCCGGTAGTATCTTGCACTACAATAATTCCTGGTTATTTAATAGCTGAACAAGTTAGTGATATATATAGATCAAAATATAATTTCATAAAGCAAACAGCTATAAATACAGATGGTTCTGATTTAGTTTTAGACTCAATACAAGAAGAATTAAAAGAATTTCAAAAAGATATTTTTAAAACTGGTATAGTAGGAAAAAAATCTTCAGAAGGAGGAGAATCCTCTTATAAAAAATTAAATGATGCAATAGAAAAGGCCAGTGAAGAATTGAAGAAAAGAGATGGTGGTAATACAAAAATATCTGAAGATACAGACGACCCTAGAAATACAAATAGTCGTTTTTACCCAAAAAACTTTCTAACAGGAGATAAATGGAAAGAAATCTGGGATTTCAAACAAAATACAAATAACGATTGGTATGGTTGGTTTGATTCTTTGTATGATTGGTATAGTGATAACTGGAAATGGGATTCAAAAAAAACACAATAAAAACTTACTTGTGATATAATTTAACAGTTCATGAAATATTTTTCTTTTAAAAAAATTATCTTTTGTTTGTTGTTCGTAACCATTTTGTCTATAATTCCAACAAACAACGCTTCTGCTGATACTTCTAATTGGCTTCTTTCCAAAGTAACATCAGTAACGAACTCTATTGTATCAAACACAGTCGAACCTTTTATAACTGGTATGACCACCATTGTATTAAAATTTGTACAAGTCAATTTTGAATTTATTTGGATACCGATTGCTGACTATGTTGTTGCTCTGGGGGGTAAATTATTAAACTACTCTATAGAATTCACAATATTTTCATCTTATGGTTCCTCAGGAAACCCACTAAAAACTTTTGATGCCTCCATAAAAGAAATATGGGTAATAATAAGAGATACAATTAATATAGTCTTCATTTTTACCTTACTTTATATAGCTATTCAAAGAATATTAGGATCATTTAAAAAGGAAATTTTTGTTGGCGTTTTAATATCGGCAGTTTTTGTAAATTTCAGTTTTTTTATAACAAGGACAGCTATTGATATGGGAAATATTCTTACATCTTCTATATACAATCAAATTGAAATAAAATCTAAACAATTTGACTTAAAAGAAGACAAAATAACAGATTCTATCTTACAAGGTATTTCAGGAACAAAAAGTAGCATAAAATTAAGCGAAATTCTTAGAAGTATAGTGGGGACTGATTCTGTAAACAAGATAGCGGTATTAAAAGATTTTAATCCAGAAAATACAAGAGACGCAGTGGGTAGTACTTTATTAAGATTTATAATGTTAATAGTACTAGGTTTTGTTTTTTTATTAATGTCTTTCTTACTTGTAGGCAGATTCATAATGTTAATATTTTTAATGGCCTCTTCACCCATAGGATTTCTTTGGGGTTCAGTACCACAGATAGCAAAATATGCTAGTAGTTGGTGGAATAATTTAATAAGCCAAATAGCTATAGCCCCAATTTTTATGTTCTTTATGTTGATAGTAATCAACATCTCTCAAAATGATGGACTAAAAACAGCAAGAACGGGGTCAGCAAGTGTTGGTCTTTTCTTTAATTATATATTAATGATAGGTTTGTTAATGTATTCAGTAAAGATAACCAAAAAAATGGGTGGTGCTGTAACAAACCTTGCAGGAAAAGCTACTTCTTTTGTGGCCGGAGCAGCGCTTGGTGCCGTTACTGGTGGAACAGCCCTTGTTGGCAGACAAGTTGTTGGTAGACTCGCTGCAAGAACTGCTAATAGTGCAATCGGAACAAGACTTCAACAATCAGCAGCAAAAGGTGGTTTTGCGGGTGGTTTATCTAATCTAGCACTCAAAGGAATCAAAAGTACAGCAAGTTCAAGTTTTGATGTAAGGGGTTCAAAAACAATACAAGGATCCTTTGGACAAATTAAAAGTATTTCAGGAGGAGCAATAGATATCAAAGGGGCGATGGATTCTGTTGGTAATTTTGGTAAAGCAAAAGCTGGTGGTTACGAAGAATGGCTAAAAAATAAAAATGAAACTGGTAAAAAAGCGGTTGGAAATTATACAGAAATGGTTAATGAGGTGGAAAAAGACGCAGAGAAAAAAGCACAAAAAGATAATAAAGTTAAAGAAAAGAGAGATGCTGCTAGGATAGCAAAAGAAAAATTAGATAGACTAGATAATATGTTATCTACTGCTGGAACAGAAGATACAACAAAAGCAACACTTCTAATACAAGAAGAAAATCTTGCAAAACAGGAGTTAGACAAGGTAGAGAGAAAAATCTCACAGACAAAAAATCCCGTCGAAATATCAAAACTAACAATAGAAAGAGAAAAGAGAAAAGAGGAACACAAGAAAAAGAAAGAAGAGAAAGATAAAATATTAAAGAAAAATGCAGATATACAAAGATTAACCTCACAAAAGAACACTGCTGAACAAGATTACAATAACAAAAAAGCAGAAAAAGATCTTGCAGAAGAAAAAACAGCCTCTGGTCTATCAAACATGGCAGAAAATGAATTTATTACTAGAGTTCCTTCAACAAACGCAACAAAAGCGGCTTATGAACAAGCGAAACAAAGAATTAAACAACTTAGAGACCAACAGACAAACAATAAAGATAATTTTGATAACAACCTAAAAACAAAAGTAGAGTACGAAAGAGACGAAGCAGAATTACAGAATCAAATCAAAGAAATGATTAAAGAAGCCGACGAGTTTAAAGCTAAAGGTGTTAAAGAACAAATGAAAACAATTGAAGATCTCGTCTTACAAAACAGACCTAAGGGTGATCCTTTGATTGATATAGTAAACAAGAGAAGAATGAAAAATGATTTTAAAGAAAGACTAAAAAATAAGAGGTTGTCTCTAATGACAAAAGAAGAAAGAAGAAAGATGATTGAAATAATAGAAGAAGAAGAAAAAAATAAAGATAAAAAATAATGCAAGATCAAGATAAACTAAAAGAATATTTGGCAAAAATACCACAAGACATAAAAGATATTATGTATTCTTTAGATTATCAAAAACTTCTTGAGGAAATTACAAAAAAGAACAACTTATTGATAGATCAAGCTGGTAATCTTGAAGTAGAAACAACTTTAGTTTTGGCTGGATTAAATCCACTCAGGGATTATATTGATAATCTAGCTAATTCTCTTGAAATATCAAAAGAAAAAGCAGGGGAGATAGCAAAAGATGTAGATAATTTAATTTTCAAAAGTATTAGAAAATCATTAGAACAAATAAACGAAGAGGATGATCAGGCTGAATATATACTTGAACACAAAGCGCAAGACGAACTAAATAAAGAAAAATTACTTTTTGGAATAGAAAACCCTAAAAAAATAGAGGAGGAATCTGTATCTGTAAGTTCTTTAGAATCAAACTCAAACATACCAAGAACAACCGAGAAGTTTTCTAATGGAATAGAAGTTAATACAGAGCAGGGTGGTGAAATACCAAGAAAAGCAATAGTTCCAACACAAGTATTAATTAAAAATGAATCACCAGTGAATAAAATTATAGAACTAAAAACAACAGAACCCGTTGTCTTACAAAAAGAAAATATTATTATAGAAGAAAAAACAAAACTTCCAAACAAAGTAGATCCTTATAGAGAACAAGCATAAAATGGAATTTCAAGTACCACAATTTATAGAGGTTGAAGATAGAATATTTGGCCCACTAACACTAAAACAAGGGTTGTATCTTGGTGGTGGAATAGGAGCCGCTATTGCCATTTATCTATATATTCCATATAAATTTATAGGTATTTTAATTGGAGCACCAATAGTTGCTTTTTCTGCCGCCCTAGCTTTTTATAAAATAAACGGTAGATCACTTACAGACACCTTAGAGAATGCGACTTATTTCTTTTCAAAAGAAAAATTATACCTATGGAAGAAAAATGAAAACAAAATAAAAACAGACACTAAAGAACAAACAGAGACAATTAAAAGAACTCTTGTTGTTCCAAAAATTTCAGAAAGTAAACTCAAAGACTTAACTTGGAGTTTAGATATTAAAGAAAACCTTTTATCTAAGAAGAATTAATATAAATATTATTACTATATAAAATTATATAGTGTATAATAATGCATAAGATGACAACACCAAAAGCCACACAAGACTTTATTCCAATTAAAGAGGTTAGGGATGGGGTAATATCATTAAAAAATGGATCACTAGCTTCCATAATAATGGTTTCTTCTGTTAACTTTATGTTAAAATCACAGGATGAACAAGAAGCTATTATTTTCCAATTTCAAAATTTCTTAAATTCATTAGATTTTTCAGTTCAAATATCTATTCAATCTCGTGAACTTGATATAAGACCTTATATAGCCTCTTTAGAAGCTAGATATAAAAATGAATTAGGTGATTTAATGAAAATACAGATAAGAGAATATATCAATTTTATTAGAAACTTTGTTGATCAGTCAAATATTATGACAAAAAACTTTTTCGTCATAATACCTTTTACACCAGCAATAATAGATACAAAAAAAGCCCTAAATAAAACAAATTCTTCACAAGATAAATTCTCAAATTTTGAAGAAAACAGAACACAATTAGAACAAAGGATAAATACAGTTTCTCAAGGACTAACAAGATGCGGTCTAAGAAGTATACAACTTGGAACAGAAGAGGTTGTCGAATTATTATATAAAACATTAAACCCTGGTGATCTAGAAAAACCAATAATACCAGCTTAATATATAAACAAATGGGTATATTAGATTTTTTAAATAAAAACAATAACGAATCGAAAAAAGACACTGAATTAACATCATTTTTACCACAAGAAATATATGATGCGGGTGTTTTGGAGTTACAAGACGTAATCGCCCCATCTGCATTACAAATATCAGCAAAACAACTAAACTTGGGGGAAAAAATAGTTAGAACCTTTTTTGTTATATCTTATCCAAGATTTTTATCTGAGAATTGGTTTTCACCAATAATTAATTTAGATAAAATTTTTAATATATCAATCTTTGTTCACCCAATAGATACAGCGACAGTATTAAGAAAATTTCAAAAAAAAGTTGCTGAAGTACAAAGCCAAATAAATTCAAGAGAAGAGAAGGGTTTAGTTA
Source organism: uncultured Candidatus Saccharibacteria bacterium (assembly GCA_964479775.1). Classification (GTDB taxonomy): domain Bacteria; phylum Patescibacteriota; class Minisyncoccia; order Phycocordibacterales; family GWA1-40-21; genus Bog-1340. Next base: position 30,720 of record CAYZNH010000002.1, read on the forward strand.
GAGATCCTATATTAGACACAGCATATCAAGATTTAGAGTCTCTTAGAGATAAACTACAACAAGCACAAGAAAGACTGTTCAATGTTGGATTGTATATAAGTTTATATGCAGATTCTGAAGAGGAGATGGATAGAATGGAATCAGAAATAAAATCTATATTAGAAGCAAAACTTATATATATCAAACCAGCACTTTTTCAACAAGAACAAGGATATAAGAGCATACTACCGATTGCAAGTGATCAAATAAATGTTCACTCTAAACTAAATTCTTCTCCACTATCAAGTATTTTTCCTTTTGTTTCTTTTGACTTAACCTCGGACAAGGGAATTTTGTATGGAATAAACAGACATAACGCTAGTTTGGTAATTTTTGATAGATTTTCTTTAGAAAATTATAACTCAATTACTTTTGCTAAAGCTGGTTCTGGTAAATCATATTGTACAAAACTAGAAATATTAAGAAGTTTAATGTTTGATACGGAAGTTATTGTTATAGACCCAGAAAAAGAATACCAATTTCTTGCAGAAGCTACTGGCGGGAAATCATTTGATATATCACTAAACTCAAACAACCATATAAATCCATTTGATTTACCAATACCAAAAGAAGATGAGTCTCCATCAGATGTACTTAGAAGTAATATTATAAATTTAGTAGGTCTATTTAGAATTATGTTGGGTGGTCTAACCCCAGAAGAAGATTCTGTTATTGATAGAGCAATATCAGAAACATACGCTCTTAAAGACATTACACCAGACTCAGACTTTTCAAACATAGAACCGCCATTATTATCAGATTTTGAACTTGTACTTTCTGGTATGGAGGGTTCAGAATCTATAATCCAAAGATTAGCAAAATATACAAGGGGTACATGGGCTGGTTTCTTAAATAATCCTTCAAACATAAACATAAATAATAAGTTTGTTGTTTTTTCTATAAGAGATATGGAAGATGAATTAAAAACAGTTGCAATGTATTTAATTACACACCATATATGGAACACAGTAAGAAGAAACATAAAAAAGAGACTCCTTGTTGTAGATGAAGCTTGGATTATGATGAAATCTGACGATGCGGCATCTTTTCTCTTTGGAATAGCAAAAAGATGTAGAAAATATTACTTAGGACTTGCAACAATAACCCAAGATGTTGATGACTTCTTAAATTCACCATATGGAATGCCTATTGTTACAAACTCATCAATACAAATTTTACTTAAACAATCTCCAACAGCAGTTGATCATTTACAAAAAGTCTTTAATCTTACAAATGAAGAAAAATATCTACTACTTGAATCAGATGTGGGGGAGGGTATATTCTTCGTTGGACTTAAACATGTTGCAATTAAAATAATTGCTTCATATACAGAAGATCAAATAGTTACTTCTGATCCATCACAATTATTAAATATTAAGAAAGCAAAAGAAGAATTAAAAATATCACAAGGTTTTTAATTACTTGTTTAAAAATTAATATTTATTGTGATATAATTAATCATAATATGATAGTTTTCTATAGAAAAATTTATTTATTTGTTACAATATTTTTCTTTGTGTTTTCTAACACGTCTTTTTCTCAAGATAATTCTCTTGTAAGTATATCCTTCTCACCCAAAAATCCTAGCCCAGGACACGAGGTTTCGTTTGAAATAAGTAGTTATTATCTAAACTTAGATATATCAAAAATATCTTGGTATGTAGATGGTAATCTTAAAATGGAAGGAGTGGGCGAAACAAAAACAAAGATAAAAGCGGGCAATATTGGACAAACAAAAGAAGTTAAAGTTATTATCACCAACAAAGATAGTTCTAAAATAGAAAAAATAGTAAAAATCAAACCAATAACAATCAGTATGATTGTTGAACCACAATCATATACACCACCATTTTATAGAGGGAAGACTCTCTTACCATACGAAGGAACAACAAAAATCTCTGTGGTAACAGAAATAACAGACTTAAATGGTAAAAAAATATCAGAAGACAATATGATTTTTAAATGGTTTGAAAATAGCATATTGAAACAAGGGGGTGTTGGTAAAAAGGTTTTTAATGTAGAAAACAGAATTCCTGTTGATGGCACAGAAATAAAATTAAAAATATATAATTTAAACGAAGAACTATTAGCAGAGACCTCAAAAATACTCACATACACGTTACCCCAAATAAATATATATGAAAATAGCCCTATATATGGGATATTATATAACCAAGCCATAACTACAGACTATCTACTCGGGGAAAAAGAAGAAATTAAAATAATTTCAGAACCATTTTTCTTTGATAATCAAATAGATAACATTAAATATGTTTGGAAAATTAATAATATACTGGTAGAAAAACAAGAAAATAACAACGAACTTATACTTAAAAAAATAGATAATGTTTCAAAGGGTGTTGCAAATATATCAATAGAAGCCAAAAATCAAAATAAAATATATCAATCAGCAAAAAATGCTATAAAAATAGGATATGGACAAGAAGAATAATAAAAACATATTAGATATTATATATATTGGTATACTACAAACACTAGTGACTCTTTTTCCTATAAAATTACTAGCTGTAGAATATATACCAATGCAACAAGACCTTGGTATAGGGGCTAATCTTAATACTAGTGATTTATCTTCCTTTGTTGGTGAAATATATAATCTTGGAATCGCAATAGCTGTTGTCCTTGCTGTATTAGAAATAATGTATGCTGGAATACAATATATGATAACAGATAATGCTGGTAAAAAAGGAGCTAGTATTGAAAGACTTACTGGTGCCTTAATTGGTCTCGGATTAGCTATTGCTTCTTATCTAATATTAAACACAATAAACCCACAAATATTAGACTTAGATAGTAATAAACTTATAAATCCAAAATAATATGTCAAAAAGAAACCTTATATTAACAATAATATTAATCTTTATTATACTAATAGTTAGTTTTTTCTATTTTTATTTTTTTAATAATTCAAACAATCAAAACATAAATAAAGAACCAACAGAAGAATTTCCTTTCGGCACAACACAAAATGAAGAAACAAATATTAATAACGGGGTAAATGGTGGATCAATATTAAACAACCTCTTTGGAAGCAGTACTTTAACAGAGACAGAAAATAATAATCTCATAAAAATCAGACAAATATATAAAAAACCTATATCTGGATTAACTTTTATAGAGAAGAAGCTTAGGTTTATAGACAGGGCAAGCGGTAATATTTATGATTATCAAACAGAAAACCCAACAATTGATCCTATACGAGTAACCAACACAACAATACCTAAAATCCAAGAATCAGTATTTTTTAATAGAGGACAAAATGTAATTCTAAGATATATTGATGATTTAAAATCAATAACTAGCTTTATAGGTAAAATAAGTACTTCATCTGATCCAAATATTAATGAAATAAACGGTGAATTTCTATCAAAAGACATTAAACAGATTGTTGTTAGTCCATCAAACAATAATATTTTTGAATTAGCAGAAAAACAAAACACGGGTGTTTTTGGTTATATATATTCAACAACAACAATAAACAACAAAAAAGAAATCTTTAATTCTCCAATATCTCTCTGGAATATTTCTTGGCCAAAAGAAGAAATAATAACCTTCACCACGAAACCAAACCATAAAGACTACGGTTTTATGTTTTTCTTTAATACAAAAACATATTCATTCGATAGAATATTGGGAGAAATAATTGGTCTAACAACAAACACAAACTCTACGGCAGAAGAGGTTTTCTATTCAGAAAATAAAGTAAACTCACTTAAACTTAAAATATACGATATTAAAAATTTAGAGAACAAAAGTTTAGAGATTAATACAATTTCAGATAAATGTATTTGGAGTAAGTTTAATAAAAAAATAATATATTGTGCGGTTCCAAACATTATTCCAAAAGGAAATTATCCAGACGACTGGTATCAAGGAAAAATATCTTTTAATGATAGTTTTTGGAAGATAAATATAGAAGAGGGGACGACAAAAATAATTTATGAAAATAAAAACAATAGCGGTTTAGAATTAGATGTCATAAATTTAAATATAAGTCCTGATGATAAATATATTTCTTTTATAAATAAAAACGACTTGAGTTTATGGTTACTAGATATAAGCGAAAATACACAAAATTAAATTTTTAAAAACCGCTTCCAAGCGGTTTTTAAATTATTCTATATATTTTATAACGACCCTTCTCTCTCTACCTTCTCCAACAGATTCTGTTTTTATATTTGGTTCATCCGTCAAAAGACCGTGAATAATAAGCCTTTCATATGACGACATTGGATCCATCTCAACATTAGCTTTCATATCTCTTGCTCTATTAGCCAGCATTTTTGCCTTAAGCTTTAATTTCTCAAGTAAACCATCTCGATAGTCATTAACATCTATCGAAAAGTCGGCCTTATCTTCAAAACCCTTGGTAGATATTTTTCTTATTATATGTGATAAAGCATAAAATGTTTCCCCTCTATCTCCAATCAATAATCCTGAATCAGAACTTTTAATAACATAAACCTTATTTTGTGTAATAGGATCTTCTTTTGTTTCGATTCCATCAAATTTAACACCGAGAGAACTTACGATTTCTTCTATTGTTTTTTTAATTTTTGTATCATCCATTTCTTTTTTAATTAATCTTTCTCTTTATATAAAACTCCTGCCCTATAGCAAACAAACTACTTGTTATCAAATATAAAGATACTACAATAGGGAAGCTTTTGGCAATAAAGAATATAACAATCGGCATAATATATTTCATCTGCATATTCATACTTTTTGCTAATTCGTCTTTAAAATCAGTCTCTTTCTTGTTTTCTACTACTTTTTTATTCTTACCAGATAGAGTAAATTGTGTTTGTATAAATTGTGCAAAAGCAGCAAAGAAACCAAACATTATACTTTTTTCTGTCATATCTACCCAAAAAAGATTCATATTTACATAATCTGGTATATCAATAAAAAAATATATCAAATTTGAATCGATTGTTGGTAAACCACCTCTCAAAAAAACCTGATATAAAGCAATAAGAACTGGTAGTTGTATAAACAACTGTATAATACCAGAAAAAGGGTTCAACCTTTTTTCTTTATAAATCTGCATAATTTTTTCTGCCTGTAGTTGTTTATTGTCTTTATATTTAATTTTTATCTCGTTCAATTCAGGCTCTAAAAGTTTCATTTTTACCTGAGTCTTTATGGCTTTTTGAGATAGTGGAAATAATAAAATTTTTACAAAAACAGTAAGTAAAACCACAGCAATACCAACACTGTGCCATGGAACTATTTTTATAAACAAAACCAAAGCATTATAGAGGGGTTCATAGAAAAATGTACTATATAAGTAATGCATTAAAACATTCTATCAAAAATGACAGATTATACAATTAATCTAATTATTTTTTCTACATCATTTCTTAGTCCAACCTCACTAAAGGTGTCTTTTTCTTTTTGTTTAAAAATAAATACAAAACTATTATTTTTAAAGGTTTTTTTAATTAAATTATTTTCTTCTATAATAGAGGATATTATTCTCTTTATTCTATGTCTACCAACGGATGTTTTTTCACTCTTTTTAGAAACAACAATAGAAAAACCATTATTTCTTCTATTTAAAATAGAAAGAACTTTAATATAAACAAAAAAACCATTAATAGAAGACCCTTTCTTAATAGTTTCTTCTATTTCAGCCTTGTTTAATCTAAAATTTCTACTCAACATATAATAACAATATTATATCAAATATATAATAAAAAGAGCTTTTTATGCTCTTTTTATTATACAGTTACTCTTTTTCTACCTTTTTGTCTTCTTCTTTTAATTGTATTTTTTCCATATTTAGTTTTACTTCTTACTAAATATCCGTGAGTTTTCTGTCTCTTCTTTTTGTTTGGTTGATATGTAAATGACATAATAGGGAAGTATAAATCAAAAAAGTCTTTTTGTAAAGTTTTAAAAAATATTCTTTGATAATAGAATTAGATATCAACTTTTTATTAACATGTTATAAACAAAAAAAATTTCTGTTTATAAAAACAACAAACTATAATTTACTCATTAATTAATTAAATAAAAATGTCAGAAAACAAAATACTTTGGAACAACGTGCTTTCCCAACTCGAACTAAACTTATCAAAAGCTAATTTTAGTATGTGGTTCAAAGATACTTTTATTATTAAACAAGACGATGGTGTTGTTTTTCTTGGTGTACCAAACATTTTTGTTAAAGACTGGCTTATAAACAAATATCATAAAGACATTCTAAAAAACTTAAGAGTTTTTGGTGAACACATAAGAAATGTTGAATATGTTGTAGCAAAAGAGGAAAATAAAAAGGAGACAAAAGAAGATATATTAAATAATTCAGAAAACATTCTTCCTTTAAATGATTTATATATAAACAAAGAAGATAATCTTAACCCAAAGTATACTTTTGAAACTTTTGTTATTGGACCTTTTAATGAGCTCGCCCATGCAGCATCTCAAGCTATTCTTAAAAAAACAGCAACATATAATCCACTTTTTATTTTTGGTAGCACAGGACATGGAAAAACACATCTTATACAAGCGGTTGGTAATTATTTTAAAACAAGAGATTCTACAAAAAAAATCTTTTATATGACATCAGAGAAATTTACCAACGATTATTTAAATGCTTTAAATAACGGAACAATAAATGCTTTTAAAGAAAGATGTAAAAAATATGACCTTCTTATTGTAGATGATATTCAATTTTTATCTGCAAAAACAAAAACACAAGAAGAATTTTTTAATCTTTTTAATCACTTTCATGACAATGGTAAACAATTGATTTTTTCTTCTGACAAACATCCTAATTTTATACCTGATATAGAAGAGAGAATTAAGTCTAGATTCAATGCTGGTATGATTGTAGAGATACAAAAACCAGATTATGAATCAAGAATACAGATTTTTAGAAAAAAATCATCTTTAATGAAAATGAATATTTCTAACGATATAATCGAGTTTTTAGCATCATCTGTGGAAGGAAATATAAGGGAACTTGAAGGTATTTTAAATATAATTTCTTGTCAAAGCAGTCTTAAAAACAAAGAACTTTGTTTAAACGAAATTAAAGATTTAATTAAAAATACATCAAAACCAAAGAAAAATGTTTCTACAAAAGAAATTATTAAAACAATCTCTGATTTTTATGGAATAGAAGAAAATCAAATATATGAAAAAGGTAGAAAAAAAGAAATAATTAAACCAAGACAAGTAATAATGTATATTTTAAGAGAAGATTTTGATATTTCTTTTCCGTCGATAGGGGAGAAGGTTGGAAACAGAGATCATTCAACAGTTATTCATTCTTATGAAAAGATTAAAAATGATATAAAAACAGATCCAGAACTAACAGAAGAAATAAACCAGATTAGATCAATGTTGAAATAACTATTAATAACTTGTTTATAACATATGAATAAACCTATTAATAAGTTGTTTAAAAAAAGAGAATAAAAACAAAAAACAATAATTAACAAATAATATTAAACCTAAAATAAACAAAATATAATTATAAAAAAACAAAAAATAGTTTTATAAAATAATATTAAAATCACTTTATCAACAAATTAACAAACATAGTATTAATAAGTATATAAAAATATATGAAAATAGAATGCATTAAAGAAAAAATACAATTTGCTATATCAAAAGCAGAAAAGATTGTTGGTAAAAATATAAATCTACCAGTTCTATCTTGTTTATTACTTGAAACTAAAGGTAATTTTTTGATTATTAGATCAACTAATCTTGATTTAGGTTTGGAAATAATAATACCTGTTAAAGTTATAGAGGAAGGAAAGGTTGCTGTTCCTGCAAATATAATAAATACATTTTTAAATAATTTAAACGATGATAAAAATATTTTTATAGAAACAATCGAAAATAATTTAAAGGTTTATAATTCAACAAACGAAGCTATTATTAAAACTGTTTCTTTTGATGATTTTCCTACAGTACCAGTAATAGATGAAGGGAAAACATGTAAAATAAGTTCAAAAGAATTAATAAATGGAATAAAATCAGTTATTTATAGTGCATCAATATCTACTATTAAACCAGAACTTTCTAGTATTTATATTTATACAAACGATGATGGTTTAGTTTTTGTTTCCACAGATTCTTTTAGATTGGCAGAAAAAAGTATAAAAACAAGAAAAACAATAGAATTACCAGGTGTTTTAGTTCCTTTTAAAAACGCCGCTGATTTATTAAAAATTATAGATAATATAAATGAAGAAATTGAAATAAATTCAACAAAAAACCAAATATCTTTTAGTTATAATGGATTATATATAGTTTCTAGGGTTATAGATGGAAATTTCCCTGATTATAAACAAATTTTACCTAAAGAAGAAAAAACAAAAGTTACTATATTAAAACAAGATTTAATAAACTCTTTAAAAATATCAAATATTTTTTCTGATAATTTTAATCAATTAAATATTAAAATTGATAATAATCAAAAAAATATACAAGTAAAAACAAAAAATTCTAATATTGGTGAAAATATTAATAAAATTAATGCAAATATTGATGGAGAAAATCTTGAGGTTAATTTTAATTACAAATATATAGTAGATTGTCTGTCTTCTATAGTCTCAGATAGCGTAATTTTGTCATTTAATGGGGTTAATAAACCTTTGGTTATAAAAGGTTCAAGTGATAGTAGTTTTACTTATTTGGTGATGCCGATGAATCGATAAAAGCTCGCTTACAGAGTGTTTTGAAAGCACGATATAAATTTTTTCGTCAAAAAAGTTATTCTCTACTCACTAAATTTTCTACTGAAAATTTCGTTCCGTAAGGCTTTCAAAACACACAGCTTCGCTTGCTAGTGAAAAATACAAATACAAAAGTGCCCCGAGGGGAGTCTTTGAATCTCCAAAAAGAACTCTACTTAAGATAATTTTTTTGTTATTATATAAATATGTTCGATATAGCAAAATATTTAGAAAAATTTAAGGTAATGTCCTGTTCTAGGGATTTTTTGAGAAATTCTTTGTCAGAGGCAATAAAAAATATTTGTGGAATAGAAATTGATCCTAAAAAAATAGATATAAAAGGTGGTTTGGCTAGAATAAATGAAAGACCTATTATAAAAAGTGAAATTTTTATGAAGAAAGAAAAAATACTAAAGTCTCTATCTGGTGAAGTGGGGGAGAAGGTTAGGGATATTTTTTGAAGGGAAGAATATTGAATGTAGTAAATACATATAAAAGAAGGGGTTCGCGAAGCGAACCCCTTCTTTTATATTCTACATCCACTATTCTATATTTAGTACTGTTGTTATTTCTGTTCTATTATAAACACTATCATAAACAACTATTTTAAATTCGTTTTCATCAAAAAGTGTATTTATTGAATTCGGAATAAAATTTATTGAATAAGGATATTCGCTTATAGAACCAACTAGTTCATTGTTCATATAGTAATTTACTTTTTGTATAGAGAATTTTGATTTTATTTTTATGTTGGTTGTTAGTCTTGATGTCTTTTTATATAAAACACCTTCACTAGGAGAAAATATTTCTATTTTGGGTAAATTTTCCACCGTATGAATATTGTCAAAATCTGTTGGTTTCTCTGGAATTTCTTGTTTGTTTTTTTCTAACCATTTTTGAATAGGGTATTCCCAAAGTAAAAATTGAGCATCTTTCTCTGGTTTTTCTGGTTGTAGTCCTTGTGGGTCTTTTTTATTTATCCAATAAAGTATAGAGTGAACATTTTCTATAGCCATTTCTTTTTTTGTTTCGTTCGGTGTTAATTCGTTGGCAAGTTTACCTGAAATATTATCTATAAAATAAGTATCATTTCCTTGCCAAATTCCCCTTAGTATTGGTTTAATAGTTTTGTTTATTTCTTTTGGTAAATCAAAAGTTTCCCCCGTTGTACTTGCGAGTGCAATATCCATAATCTGGCGCCACATCGGGGCTATAATCATACCAGCTACTTTTTTCTCCATTGGGCTATTGTCATTATTTCCTGCCCAAGCACCAACAACCACCTCTGGTGTATATCCTATCGTCCAAGCATCCCTATAATCATTTGTGGTACCTGTTTTTGAAGCCACTTTCCTTCCTGAGAAATATAAAACAGAATTGTTTCCATAAGCTGGAATTTTTGCTTCTTTGTCTGATAAAATATCAGAAATTAATAGTGCGGTATTTTCATCGATAGACACTTCTGTTTTTTGTTCATAATTTTCTATTATTTTCCCGTTATTATCTTCTATTGATAAAATTCCATTATGTTTATTTTTTATTCCATTATTAGCAAATACCCCATAGGCATTAGTCATTTCTAATAAGGTTGTTTCTCCACCACCAAGTACAAGTGTTAAACCATACCTGTCTGGGTTTGAAAGACTGGTTATTCCCATAGCTTTTGCTGTTTGAATACTTTCTTTTATTCCAGCAAGATAAAGTGTTTTTATAGCAGGAATATTTCTAGATTGTGCGAGTGCATTTCTAAGTGATATTGGCCCCACATATTTACCATCATAGTTTTCTGGCATATAACAATCATTTTCAGAGTCACCATATAGTGGTTTTCCTTCTGGACTACAGGTACTTTGAAATTCTGTTTGTAAGTCGAATAAAACAGTATCAGGAGTATACCCTTTATTAAAAGCGGTTGCGTAGACGAAAGGTTTAAATGTTGAACCAGGTTGTCTTAGTGCGAGGGTTACATTATAATTACCATCTATTTCTTTATCAAAGTAGTCCCTAGAGCCCACCATTGTTAAGATTTGACCTGTCTTAGGGTCT
>CAYZNH010000002.1:41531-56034 GCA_964479775.1 uncultured Candidatus Saccharibacteria bacterium
GGGTCTAATATAACAACCGCGGCATTCTTTGCATTAAAGTTTTTCTCGTTCTCTAGGGCTGTTTTTTTAACAATCTCTTCTGTCTTTGTTTGTAAATCATAATTTATTGTAGTTATGACTTTATAACCATCTTCTTGAATTGCTTTTTCTCCGTATTTATTGACTAAATATTGTTTTATGAATTCAACAAAATGAGGTGCTTTTATTCCGTATTTTTCTTGTGGTTGAAACTCAATCTTTTCTTTTTGTGTTTTCTCATATTCTTCTTTATTTATTATTCCATTTTCAAACATTTTTGAGAGAACAAGTTTTTGTCTTAAATCTAACTTATCTTTATTTTGTCCATAAGGAGAATAATATGTAGGAGCTTTTGGTATTGCTGCTATATATGCAGATTCAGCTAAAGATAATTCAGAAGCACTTTTTCCAAAAAATGTTTTACTTGCTTCTTCAACACCATAAATATTTCCACCATAAGGTGTTTCGTTTAAATAAAGTGACAAAATTTGGTCTTTTGTCAGTATTTTTTCTAATCTCAAAGAGAGAACCCATTCTTTTAATTTTCTTGTTATTGTTTTTTCTGTTGTTAGTATAGAATTTTTTACCACCTGTTGTGTTATGGTTGAACCACCTTGGCTATATTGTCCTGTTGTTAGGTTTGCAAGGACAGCTCTTATTATTGAGGTAAATTTAATACCTTTGTGATTATAAAATTCTTCATCTTCTATTGTTATAGTAGCCTTCTTTACATAATCTGAAATATTTTCAAGGGGAATTTGTGTTCTCTTTGTATTCTCATGAACATCATAGAGTAATATTTTTCCTGTTCTATCATATATTTTTGTTGATTGACTAACTTTTCTTTCTTCGAAAGCCTGAAGATCGGGCATTTTAAAAGTTGAAATCCACAAGGCAATTAATCCTAATAAGATAAAACCCAATGATAAACAAGTTATAAATATTTTTTTAAGAAGTTTGTTTTTATTAATTTTAAATTTTTTCATTGTAGTTAGAATTATAACACAACATGGTCAAGGTTTCAGAAATGTTGAGTCTAACCCCGAGGGTTACCCTCGGGGTTAACAAGATGAAAAATAATCTTAATTATGATAGATTATTATTATGATTAATACAGATCCAAATAAAGTTGAAGAATTTTTGACAAGAGGTGTTGAAAATATCTATCCGAATAAAGATTTTGTAAAAAAACAATTTTTAAGTGGTAAAAAACTTAGAATGTATCTTGGTATAGACCCTACTGGTCCTACTTTACATATGGGACATGCTGTTCAACTTAAAAAACTTAAAGAATTTCAAGCTCTCGGTCATGAAGTCATTTTGCTTATAGGAGATTTTACTGCAATGATAGGAGACCCAACAGACAAGTCTGCTACAAGAAAACCCCTTACAAGGAAACAAGTTTTAAACAATTGTAAATTATATAAAAAACAAGCTTCGTTATTTTTAAAATTCGGATTTGGTGGAGCAAAATTAAAATACAATTCTAGCTGGTTGGGTAAAATGAATTTTAGTGATGTATTAGACCTCGCTTCAAAAGTTACTGTACAACAAATGCTCGAGAGAGATATGTTTAAAAAGAGAATAAGTGAGGGTAAGCCAATACACATACATGAATTTATGTATCCTCTTATGCAGGGTTATGACAGTGTTGCTATGGATGTTGACGGTGAGATAGGTGGGAATGATCAAACATTTAATATGCTTACTGGTAGAAACCTCATGAAAGAAATAGCTGGCAAAGAGAAATTTGTTATAACAACAAAACTTTTGGAAGATACTAGTGGTAAAAAAATGGGTAAGACCGAGGGAAATATGGTTTCAATGCTTGACAGTGAGTTTGAAATGTTTGGAAAAGTGATGTCTTGGACAGATGGAATGATGTTACCTGCATTTGAAATAGCGACTGATGTATCAGATGAAGAAATAGAAAAAATAAAAGGAGAATTGATGAGCGGAGTAAATCCAAGAGATATAAAAATTAGATTGGCGAGAGAAATTGTAAAAGTTTATTATGGAGAAAAGAGGGCAGAGAATGCAGAAAAAAACTTTATTGATACCTTTAAAAAAGGTGGTTTGCCAGAAAATTTAGAAGAAACAAAAACTGAAGTCGGTAGATTGCTTTCAGAAGTTCTTGTTGAAGCTAAAATTGTTGATTCAAAAAGTGATTTTAGAAGACTTGTTTTAGAAAATGCTGTAAGCGATGTTATTTCTGGAGAAAAAATAAAAGATCCAAATTATAAAATAGAAAAAGAAATAATTTTGAAGGTAGGGAAGAAGAGATTCATTAAAATTAGTATATAGTATATTGTATACGGTATAGAGTATAAGAAATACAAAGAGGGGTTTCGCGAAGCGAAACCCCTCTTCTTTTTTGTCATTGCGAGGTATTCCGTCGCAATCCAGGTTAATTTTATTGTTTTTAATTTACATTTCATATTCAATATTCTATATTCAGTTTATATTTATAGCCCTATTTTACCAAAAACCTCCAAAAACCCTTGACAGATATATTTATAGGGTGTATACTATATAGGTAAGATCTTTGATAGGTTACTTGCTTGCCCGTTTTAATTAGGGCGATTGGTCATAGCTAAAAGATACCGATTTTCGGTGTTTTCTAGCTATGACCAAAACGGTTCTAGCTGTATATCTCTAGTAGGGGTATATAAACTGCAACTAGTAGTTGAAGGAGTTAGAAATGAACACACAGATGAAATATGCGAAACTCGACCTCGGCACAATCGAAGCAGTGATCAATAAGCTCGGTGGTATGGAAGGCGTGGAACGCTTTCTTCGCGACGAGCTCGTCGTCAAGATGCCCGAACGTGTCTGGAAGACGTGGATGACCGTCAAACTCGGCACACTCAAGAACGTCGAAGAAATCCGCCAAGCCCTCAAGGCTGGCGAAAACAACATCGGCGACTGGGCGAATGACATTCTCGGTAAGCCCGCCTTCACGGTGAGCGAAACCGAACAGGATGTTGAACTCGTCAACATCTCTGTCGAAGAGTTGGGTTTCAAACAAGGTGCTTGCTACGCAGACATCTGCAAGCGTGCATCTGAGCTTGGACTCGACCTGTGTCCCGCTGAAGTTGGTCCCCAACTGCGTTTGCAGTATAAGGATCAGCCCAAGGGAACATACGTGGTAGTGGCGATGAATGCTATTATCGCTTCGGATGGCGATCTCATCGTGTTCGGTGTGGGGAGTTACGATGGTAGCGATCAGTATCTCGATGCCGACTTCGGCTATGCTGGCTATGTCTGGGTCGCTCACAGCCGTTTTGTGTTCCTGCGTCGCAAGAGCACTCAGAACTAGGTCCCTCAGATCTTTTGGATCCTTGGACCTTGGTTTTAATAGCACTCCCCATAGCTTCGGCTGTGTGGGGTGCTTTTTTTAACAGAACGTTACAACTACAACAACTAGAACATTTATAACAATTACAACTCTTTCATTGTATAATTATCCTATGCGAGTTATATCAATCGATCCTGGTTATGAAAGGATGGGGGTGGCAATAATAGAAAAAACTGATTCAAAGGAAAAACTTTTATTTTCTGAGTGTTTTAAAACTTCTTCAAAAATTCCTCACGAAGAAAGACTTAAGCTTATTGGGCAAGAAATAGAGTTACTAATTAAAAAGTTTGAGCCGAGTGTGATGGCGATAGAAACTTTATTTTTTAAAAATAATCAAAAGACTGGAATGCAAGTTTCCGAGGCCAGGGGAGTAATGCTTTATGTTTCTGCTGTGAGTGGTTTGGAGGTCGTAGAATTTTCTCCGATGGCAATAAAAATAGCGGTTACTGGTTATGGGATGTCTGATAAAGATCAGGTTATTTATATGGTAAAGAAACTTATAGAGATAGATAAAGAAATAAAATATGATGATGAGTATGATGCGATTGCAGTGGGACTAACTTATTTTGCTTCGAATATTAAAAAAATAGTTAAAAGTTTATAAAGTTCATAAAGTAGAAAGAGTAAAAATGCAGGATTTTTGCGAAGCAAAAATCCTGCATTTCCTTTAAAAACTTTATGAACTTTTTACTTTCTACTCTCACTACCACTCGTCGGATGTTCCATAATCTCCAGAATCAAAAACATCTTCTGGATCATCTTCTTCACCGTCTATTCTAAAACCATCTTTTAATAAATCGTCTTCTTCTGTTGCTGCGCCAGCATCTTCATCATCAAAAGCGTCTAAAACACTATCTGATAATACACCATCTCCTTTGGTAGATGTTTCCTCTTCGTCTTCTTTTAAATCTTTATCATCATCACTCATTTTAATATAAAAAATTAAGTTTTATAATTTGCTCATTGAGCACTTGTTTATATTTTCCAAATATTGAGAAAAAAAGCAAATGATTTTAGTTGTGGATAACCTAGTAGTATATTTTGACATCTTTTTTGAAATTTTAATATAAAAAACAGTTTCGATATCAAAATTCACTACGGGGATAAGTCCAGCTTTTTACTTTTATATTATTTTTATTCCGCATTCGTATAAACATCCTGAACCTCTTCGTTTTCTTCTAATTCATCAATTAATTTTTCTAAAACAGGTGTGTCTTCTTCTGATATGGATATTGTTGTTTTTGGAATCCATTCACCATCTTTTTTTTCAAAAGCCCATGAAGCACTGCCAGGAGAGGCTAGTGAACTACCATTGTTTGAAAGAATATGTTTAACTTCTGCTGCCGCTTTGTTTCTATTACTTGTAAGTACGTCTATTATTATACCCACACCAGCTGGTCCATAAGCTTCATATGTTATGGATTCCATTTGTTCTGTATCTCCACCAGTTGCTTTTTTAATTGCTCTCTCAATGTTGTCATTAGGCATATCAGAAGCTTTTGCTCTCTCTATAACAGCTTTTAGTCCTGGAGAGGTCACATTACCACCAGATTTTTTTGCTTCAACCTGAATAAGTTTTGCAAACTTTGTAAAAACAGCACTTTTTTGCGCATCTGTTTTTGCTTTTAATCTTTTTATTTTTGAAAACTTATTGTGTCCACTCATGGCTAATTTTTAAGAAGCGAAGCGACTATAAAAATCGCCACCCCGTCAAATTGTATTTTTATTTGACTGGGGTACTTCGGTTATTACATTAATAATAATTTAGATAATAGCTCAAATAATTATAATATCAAGGGTTTTTATAAAAAAGAAAACACCCCTGCAAATTGCAAAGAGTGTTTTTTATAAAAGTGGAGAGGAAAGGCGTCACCAAATGGGGATCACCAAATATTATTAAGCAACAAATACGTCGCGACTTATGTTTAGGTACCTAATGAAAGTACTGTTTTGACACTATTTGTTCACGCACTCAATCTTATTCAGACCGCCAATCCTCACACACCTTGGAAAGAACTACTATTAATATAACAATAAAATATAAAAAAATAAAGACCTATTTGTTAATAAGTATTTTAGTCTTTGACAAAATATATTTTGAGAGTAGTCTAAAAATAGAATTGGTTTTTTGTATAAACAATCAAAAAAGGAGAAAGAGATGAAAAGTGGAGTTGAGACTCGTGATCCTGAAACAAGGCTCGGGGTGCCTGTTTGGTGTCACTTTCATTGTAGTAAGATGATAATCTTTAAACAGGATAATCCTAGGAAGGTTGTCGTTGGATCAAGTCATGATATATCTGTTGAAATTTCTAGACTCGATGAACAATATTTGGTCTATTGGAAAATTAAACATTGTCTTGGGTGGGCAAACGGAACTACTTTATATACTTCTGATGAACTTCGCTCAGCCTTCGGTCTTTCAGAAGATTCTGGAGATTATGGCGGTCGGCTTATCGATCGTTTTGGTGCTGATGTTGCTGAGCAAGGCAAGTTTATCCGATGGCGAAATTTCTTGAATATCCCAGGTCCTGGGACAGGGGATGATGGCGATCCTAATATCTCAATCGATCTTGATGCTGAGATTAAGAATGCGATTGAGAAACTTCTTGGGTGATTTTTCTTCAAGAATAGGAAAGGCGGTTTGCTTCGCAAACCGCCTTTTGTATTATTCCTAAATCATTATTCTTAAATCTTGAATCTCTCAAAAAAATTTACTAACTTTTTTTGAGATGTTTTCTAGCTCTCTCTGTAGTAACCCTTCCTCTTCCAGTCCTTTCTATAAAACCAAGTTGTAATAAATACGGTTCGTATACATCTTCTATAGTTGCCTGTTCTTCAGACAGTGCAGCAGCGAGTGTGTTTAGTCCTACTGGTCCACCATTAAATTTATTTTCAATTGTTTCAAGGAGCGCTCTGTCTGTAGCTGTTAGTCCAACCTCATCTATACCAAGCATATTTAAAGCTTCTTTAATAGTTTCGTTTGTTATCTTTTCTTCTCTTATTTGTGCAAGGTCGCGCCCTCTTTTAAGTAAATAATTTGCAGTTCTTGGAGTAAAACGACTTCTTTTTGCTATTTCTTTTTTTGCTTCATCTTCGATTTCTATATTTAATATTTTTGCTGACCTCTCAACTATCTTTTCTATTTCTTCATCAGAATAAAATTCAAGTTTGAAGACTCCTCCAGAAAATCTTGAACGAAGTGGTGCAGAAAGTAGAGCGATTCTTGTTGTTGCAGCAATGAGGGTGAAGGGGGGGAGGTCGAGTTGTATGGTTCTAGCGCTCGGGCCTTTACCAATAATAATATCAAGTGACCCAGACTCCATAGCGGGGTAGAGTATCTCCTCGATGGTTTTATTTAGTCTGTGTATTTCATCTATAAAGAGAATATCTCCTGGTGAGAGGTTTGTAAGTATTGAAGCAAGGTCACCAACTTTTTCAATTGCTGGTCCAGATGTTGTTTTTATCTGAGCTTTTGTTTCTCTAGCAATTAAATTTGCCAAAGTTGTTTTTCCAAGTCCTGGAGGACCATAAAAAAGTAAATGTTCTGGCGGATGATTTCTTTGTGATGCTGCTTTAAGTAAAATTTTTAAATTTTCTTTGATGTTTTTTTGGCCGATGTATTCATCCCAAGAAGTAGGTCTTAGAGTTTGATCAAGAAATTTTGCGTCTCCATTTATACGGCCTGTTTCAAGGTTATTTTGGGAATCAGTATTTTTTCTTTCATTTTTGCTTGACATAATTTTTATTTATGCTATACTGTCCATAGAGCCTGAACAAGGGGCTTTTTATTTTCCCCCGTTCTAGTTTATTGAAAGTTCTGAATATGAATCTCTAAACAATTATGCTCGCAAGGGTTTACGAATTTTTTTTCAAGGACATTTTGGTTATTTCTTCGGAAATTTGCTGAGGTTATCCTTAAAGACTAATTTAACTTTTCACCGCCAGGTTTAAAGTATTGTTTAGAGATTTATGTTTTGAACTCTCTTTTATTAACACCTCATACATTCATGTGTGGGGTATTTATATTTCTAATATTAGTATCGTTTTAAACTTTTGCAAGCCCACACATTCATTACCACATTCTTTTTTGGTGTTTGGCAAATTTTTATCTTAATTTTATATTTCTAAATCTATAACTCTTCCAAGTTCATCTATGGTGCTTACACCTTTTAATATTTTAAGTATACCATCTTGTTTCATATCTAAGAGGTTTTGTGTTTTTGCTGCTTCTCTTATTTCTCTGTCACTTGGATTTCCATTTATAACTTCTTCAATTTCTTTTGTTGTTAATATCGCTTCACAAATAGCTACTCTTCCTTTATATCCTGTTCCATTACATTTATCACAACCTTTTGCTTCGAAAATTTTTGTTGATTCTAGTCCGTCTAGATAAGTTTTATCAATAATACTTGAAAGTGTATTTTCTATAATTATTTTTTCTTTTTCTGTTGGGATGATTTCTTTTTTACAGTATGGACAGAGTTTTCTTATAAGTCTTTGGGCTGTAACAATACTTATTGCAGAAGATATTGTTTTTGAATTTACATTTAAATCTATAAGTCTAGGGAATGCACCAGCAGCAGAATTTGTGTGCAGGGTAGAGAATACCAAGTGACCAGTGAGGGCTGCATTTATTGCGGTGTTTGCTGTATCGCTATCTCTGATTTCACCAACCATTATTACATCCGGATCTTGTCTTAATGCAGAACGAAGCCCCGCAAGAAAAGTATATCCTTTTTCTTCTTCAACTTGTGTTTGGACTATACCTTTTTGGTGGTATTCGATAGGATCCTCAATAGTAATTATTTTTATTTCTGGAGAATAAATTTTTTTCATTAGTGCATAGAGTGTGGTGGTTTTTCCAGAACCAGTAGGACCTGTTATAAGAAGCATTCCGTTTGGTTTATTTACTTTTTCTAGAATAACTTCAAGTGTTCTCCTTTCTATACCAAGATCTTCTATTGGTACAGAAATTGAATCTGGGTTTAAAATTCTCATAACTAAAGATTCATTATATGCTCCTGGTAGTGTAGATGATCTTATTTCTATTTCTTTATCTTTTATTTTTATTGTAAAACGACCATCTTGTGGTTCGGCGTGGATATTTAACTTGAGTCCTGATAATAATTTAAGTCTTGATAACATAAGAGAATATGTTTCTTTATCAAAAATGTATGTATCTAGTAAAACACCATCTATTCTTATTCTCATTTTTACTTCTTTTTCCTCTGGTTCAACATGAATATCTGATGCTCCTAAAGTTAAAGCTCCAGACATAATAATCTCTAATATTTTTGAAACTCTGTATGCTTGTTTTACACCAAGTAAACTATCCATCATAGATTTTATATCATTTATGGATTTTATTTGTGACATAAGATCTACTATGTGATCACCAGAAATATCAAATGTTCCAGCTTGGCTTTCTGAAGCATAAGAAATGTCTTTATAGAGTTCCCATGCTTTTTCTAGACTTCTTTTTGATACCATATATATGTAAGGAAAATATCCTTCGTCAGAAAGTTTGTTTATTAAGGCTTCGGTTTTTTCATTTCTAGGTGAAAGGATTGCTATTTGTATCTTTTTTCCAACAATGTTTATTACAGCAAGATTGGCTACTCGAGCTTCTTCTTCTTTTATAATTTTTAAGGCATTGCTGTTTATAGATACTGGTCCTAAATCTAAATAGTTATAGCCATATTTATTTGCTAATATCTGAGCAACTTCTTCTTCTTCCTTTTTTCTCATCTCTTCAAGTCGTTTGTTTTGTTTTTCTTCATCGAAATCTACCATATTGTTTATATAATATCATTTAATTTTTATTTAATCCAAGACGGAGAATTTTGCTTTGCAAAATTCTCCGTCTTTGCGAGAGGGTAATCCGACGTGGCAATCCAGGTTTGTATTTAATTAATGGTAAAATTTAACGTCAAATGATAGTATATTTATTATGAAAGTTATCAGTAAAAGTGTTGAGGAAACAGCTAAAATTGCCGAAGAATTCATAGAAAAAATCTCTATAGGTATTTATAATGGGGCGGTAGTAGTGGGACTTTATGGTGATTTGGGTTCTGGTAAGACTACTTTTACTCAATGTGTAGCAAAAATACTTGGTATAAAAGAAGATATTACAAGTCCAACTTTTGTTATAGAAAAGAGGTATTTGATTGATAGTTCACTTTCTACTTTAAACTTTCCACTTTCCACTTTTGTACATATAGACGCCTATCGTTTAGAATCTTCAAAAGAAGCAAGGGTTTTGGGTTGGAATGAAATATCAAAAAATTCTCAAAATATTATTTTTATAGAATGGCCAGAAAGAATAGCGGATATTTTACCAGAAAATCATATTAGAATTAATTTTAAATTTATTTCAGAGAATGAGAGGGAGATAGAGTTCTAGTTTATCGCTGACATGTTATGTTATTATTAAAATAAATGAAGAATAAAATTAATAATTATGCTTTTATAGATAGTCAGAATCTTAACTTAGGGATTAAGTCTTTAGGTTGGAGAATTGATTGGAAAAGATTTAGGGTTTTTATAAAGGATAAATATTCTGTTACGAAAGCATATATATTTATTGGGTATAAAAGAGGTAATGAATCTTTATATTCATTTCTTCAAGAAGCTGGTTATATTTGTATATTTAAACCAACGTTAGAATTATCAAGTGGAGAGGTTAAAGGGAATGTTGACGCTGAATTGGTTTTACATACAATGATTGAATTTAAAAATTTTAATAAAGCAGTTATAGTTTCAGGGGACGGAGATTTTTATTGTTTAGTTGAATATTTGATAAAAAATAATAAATTAAATAAATTACTTGTTCCAAACAAAAATCATTACTCAGCTTTATTTAAGAAGTTGAGTAATAGTGATAATAATATTTTTTCTTTTGTTTCTGATCAAAAAAATAAGATAGAATACATAAAAGAAAAAGGCTCTCGTCGGGACGGAACCCTTTGAGAACCTCTTTCGTCGTGATATGGTTAGTTTAACAGATGATTAAAAAAAGTCAAGAATAAATTGTTATCTTAAATATGGCTAAAGAAACAAAAAACAAGATTCTGGTTTTGCTCGATGTTCACGCGATTATTCATCGTGCCTATCATGCACTGCCAGAGTTCGCAACAAGCAAAGGCGAGCCTACTGGAGCCCTCTACGGCCTTTCTACAATGCTCCTAAAAATCATCACAGACCTCAAGCCAGACTATATTCTTGCTTGTTATGACTTACCCAAACCTACATATAGACATATTGCCTACAAGGATTACAAAGCCGGCAGAGCAAGAGCAGATGAAGAGCTTGTTTCTCAGCTTATAAAATCTAGAGATATTTTTAATGCACTTAATATTCCGATTTATGATAAAGAAGGTTTTGAGGCCGATGATATGATAGGTACTTTGGTACAAATAAATAAGAAAAATAAAAAACTGGATATAGTTATAGCTTCTGGAGATATGGATACACTTCAACTTGTGGAAGGTGATAAGATCCGAGTTTATACTTTAAAAAAGGGGATTAAAGATACTATTATTTATAATGAAAAAGCCGTGCTTGAAAGATACGGATTTTTACCAAAACTTTTACCAGATTATAAGGGTCTTCGTGGTGATCCATCAGACAATATTATTGGTATAAAAGGTATTGGAGAAAAAACTGCAAGTGATCTTATACAAAAATTTGGCTCTATAGAAAATATTTACAAAGAACTAAAAAAAGATAAAGAGCAGTTTATAAAAGCTGGAATAAAAGAAAGAATAGTTGGTCTACTTGTAGATGGGGAAGAAGAAGCGAAGTTTTCAAAAATGCTTGGTACTATAAGGCTCGATGCACCAATAGATTTTACTTTACCAGAAAAAGAATGGAGAGAATCTATTGATTTTGAAAGGATAAATAATGTTTGGAATGAATTAGAATTTAGGACTTTGGGAGTTAGATTAAAGGGAATGTTAGAAGGGAAAAGTGTTAATACAGAAATAAAGATAGAAAAAAATAAAAAGGAAAATATAATTCTGACAGAGAAAGAAAAAGAGCTTTCTATAATGCTTTGGCTTATAAATTCAAACATTACAACTCCTCAGACGGAAGATATTTATAATTTTACAAAAGAAAAAGACCTTAATCTTGCAGAAAAAATTTTACTTGAAGAAATAAATAAAAGAAATTTATTAAATATTTGGGAAACTATAGAGAAACCACTCATTCCTATTATTGATAAGGTAGAGAAAAATGGAGTAAAAATTGATAAGGCAGAATTAGAAAGGCTTTCAAAAGATTATCACAGAACCCTTTCAGAGCTGGAAGCTAAAATATGGGATTTATCTCTCGGAGAATTTAATATTAACTCGCCTAAACAGCTTGGAGAAATACTTTTTGAAAAGCTTGGACTCAAACCAAAGAATCAAAAGAAGACTGGTACAGGAGCTCTTTCTACAAAAGAATCCGAACTTGAGAAGATGCGTGATATGCACCCGATAATCCCTTTAATTTTTGAATATAGAGAGTTTCAAAAACTCCTTTCTACTTATATTGATGTTATTCCAAACCTACTTGATGAAGGAAATAGACTTCATGCGAAGTTTTTACAAGCAGGAACTACCACAGGCAGACTTTCTTCTTCAGAGCCAAATCTTCAAAACATACCAAACGGAAGTGAGCTTGGAAGAAATATAAGAAAGGCTTTTACGGCTGAAAAAGGTTGTAAAATATTGGCGATAGATTATTCTCAGATTGAGCTTAGAATCGCAGCATTCTTATCTGGCGACGAAAAACTTCTAGAGATTTTTAGAAAAGGCGAGGATATTCACACCGCTGTTGCCTCAGAAGTTTTTGGAGTACCTATGAATGAAGTAGATAAAGAAATGAGGAGAAAAGCTAAAGTGATAAACTTTGGAATAATGTATGGAATGGGAGTAAATTCTTTGAAAGTTAATTTGAATTCTACTAGAGAAGAAGCACAAAAATATTTAAATGATTATTTTAATAAGTTTAGTGGCCTAGCGAGATATTTGGAGAATGTAAAGATTGAAGCAGAAAGACTGGGCTTCACAGAAACTCTTTTTGGAAGGAGAAGATATTTTGAAGGGTTGAGATCTAAACTTCCTTTTATAAAAGCTATGGCAGAGAGGATGGCAATAAATGCGCCAATACAAGGTACTGAAGCAGATGTTGTGAAGCTTGCAATGGTCAAGATTGATGAATTTTTGGTTAAAGAAAAACTAGAAGATAAAGTAAAGATGACACTTCAAGTGCATGATGAACTCGTTTTTGAAGTAGATGAAAAAATAATAAATGATGTTACAGAGAAAATTAAAAAAATAATGGAAACTCTGGTACCTTTAGAAAAAACTGGTGGTGTGGTTTTGAAGGTCGAAGCTTCAGTGGGGGATAATTGGAAGGAGATGGAGAAATTTATTTAAAATATTTCTAATATTACCTAACTTGTCCGAGGGGAGATCTCATGTAAGCTAAAATTAGTTGATCAAGATTGATTTTTGATTAGAACTTGATATTTTTTTATTTTTTGTTCTAATTGTTTAGGAGTTTGTTCTATAAACATCAAAAAAGGAGTTTGAGATGAAAAACACAGTTGATATATCTAAGGTCTTTTCTCTTGGTCATTTTGAAACACGCGGTGTTTCTCCAGATGAAATGTTCAAAATAATCAATAGGAATCAGAAAAGAACTGGTTATTGGTTGGCGAATATTATATGTTCTCGACAAATAAAAGTAACGAGTGGTTTAAAATTTTCGTTGGTTATTGTTGATGGAAGAATTGCTTCTGATCGACGTCTTCAGTTGAATAATATTGTAAATACTGCATGTGAGTTGCATCTTAAGAAACCAACATTTGAAATGGGTTATTATTTGTGGGAATTTATGTGTAGTTTAAGGACTCAGGATAGAAAGATTAACGGTTTTGATAAATTGGTGATTTGTCACGAGCCGATTAATCTCGGAAATACTTGTCCTCGAATAATGTCTGTTGATAATAGTTTGGTTGTTTGTGGTGAGATTGGGGGGCCTGGACATTGCTTTGATGAAAAGACTGGGTTTGTATTTCAATCTCCAATGAGTGGATGACGAAAGTGCCGTCAGACAAAGTCTGACGGCACTTTTTTAAAAATTACAATATCTTTATTTATTATCTTTGGCTTTCTAAGAATTTAATAACCTCTTCATTGATCAAAATCATTTCTACATAGGCTTTAATTCTTTCTGGATCAGCACTTTTGTATTGTTCTGTCAGTGTTTTAACTTCTTTTTCGAGGTCTTCTTTTTTAGGTTCAATTTTTTCTTTAAGGGCGATATTTTGTAATATTATTTGTGTTTTCGCTCTTTTTTCTGCATCTGGTATCCATTCTTTTCTTAAATCTTCCCAAGTTTTTTTAATGTGTTTGAGATAATCTTCTGGTTGTAATCCCATTTGAGCAATATCAGATTTCATTTGTCCTTCCATTTTATCTAATTCGTTTTCGATTAAGATTTTTGGCATCGAAATTTCTGTTTTTTCTAAAACATCTTCAATTATTTGTAATCTTTTTTTGTCTTTTGCTTTTGTCTCTTTTTCTTTTGTGATATTTTCTTTTAGTTTTTTTCTAAAATCAGCAACATCTTTGAAATCCCCAAGTTTTTTTACAAAGTCATCATTAACTTCTGGTAGGGGAAGAACCTCTCCATCTTTATGTTCTTCTCCTGGAGTATGAACATGATTTTGTTCCGAATACATCTTTCTTATTTGTTCTATTGTATCTTCTATTTGTTTTTCTGTTACTTCTTCAATTTTTTCTTCTTTTGAGTTTTTTTCAGAAGCTATTTTTTTATAATCTGGAAGTTTTACTTCTGGCATTGTTGTAACTTGGATTTTAAACTCAACATTAGAGCCTATAGCTAGCTTGGTTATAGAAATATTTGGTCTGCCAAGAAAATTTATTTTTGATTCTGCTATAACTTCTATAGCACAGTCATTTATTGCTAATTCTGTTGCTTCTTCTAATATTCCAAGCTCACCAAATTTATCTTTAAGTATACTTTCTGGTACATGACCTTTTCTAAAACCTGGTAGCTCAGCTACTTCTTTAATTTTATTAAAAGCTTTTGTTTTATATGTTTCAAGGGCTT
>CAYZNH010000003.1:0-17665 GCA_964479775.1 uncultured Candidatus Saccharibacteria bacterium
TCCATATATAATATTTTCAGATATTTTTGATATATTTTTTCTAAAATCTTCTGATACCACTGATTCTATTTTAATTATATTATCTAGGTGGCTTTGTTTTAAAAAATCATTTATTTTCATAATGTTATTAAGATATAATTAAAATTATTCCAAGAAATATGGAGATTATTATTAATATAGGGGTACTTATCCATAATACAATCGCTATTGGTAGTGTCATGATAAAACAGATACAACAAACAAGACCAATGATGGTTGCGATTGTTCTTAAAAACATTCCAAGTATCCTCATGATCGTATTTACAATAATAACAAAAAAGAAAGTTTGTATTGTTTCAAGGTCGATGCCAAATTTTGGATAGGTTTCTGTAAGTCTTTTCCATGGAGTAAAGAAGTTTGTCAGTAGGCTTTTTATAGAGAAAAAATTAAATAAAAATAAAAGTAAATTATTCCATAGATTAAATACAGAAAACAAGGCTTTGCCGTAATGCCATTTTAAATAGCCCAAAATAGTTTTTAAAAAATTCATACCTATATTATATATCATATAGGTAATACAAAAAAGTATTTTTTATGATAATATATGTTTATATGAATTTTTTATTTAAGAGGGTCATTTTTGCGTGTTTTGTTTTTAATTTTATCTTTTTTTCTTTTGTAAGGGCTGATACTTTTGATTCTATTTCAGAAAAAATTACTGATTTTATTTTTTTTATAGACAGAAGTATAACTGAACAAATTAGAACAGATTTCTGTATTCAGTATTTTATATCAACAGCAAGGGGTGAGTGGTTAGAGGAAGAATTTAGGGTTAAGTTTGGAAATAAGATTTGTAAGGGTAATGAAGAAAAATATCTAAAAATTGTAGATAATAATAAGATTGTTGTTCAAAATGAAGAAGTGCCTAAGGTTATTGAAAAACAGGACATTGAAACTAAGGACAATAAAACAAACCCACTTATCGATAGAGATTCTGAAGATAGTTTAAATTTATCTGATGATCAGATAATTTACTGGACAAATATAGAAAGAGTAAAAAACAGTAATAATATTTTACAACTTGTTGTTGATCCTATTCTTACTGAAATAGCAAAAAAAAGGGTCTTTGATATGTTTGAAAAAGAATATTTTGAACACATATCTCCTGATGGTGATTCTGTGTCAAAGATGGCTGATAGAGATTTTTACAAATATATAATAATTGGGGAAAATATAGCTCTTGGAAATTTTGGCGGATCTAGAGATTTAGTTCAATCTTGGATGAATAGTGAGGGACACCGTGCAAATATTTTAAATGGTAACTATACAAATATTGGTGTTTATTCTAAAAAGAGTGAATATAACGGAAGAATGGTTTGGATATCTGCTCAGGTTTTTAGTAAACCAATGTCTTATTGTGTTGAACCAGATAGTGTAAAAAAACAAAATATAAGTGAAATAAATTTATCTTTAGAAATTATTAAAACTAAAATTAAAAAAGTAGAATTAGATTTAAAAAATATTAATAGAGATGATATAGAAAAATTTAATGAAAAGGTTAATGAATATAATAATTTAGCACATGGTTTTAATAATCTTATTTCTGAAATTAAGAAAATAACCTCTCTGTATAATAAAGAAGTTCAAGATTTTAATGAATGTATTAAAATCAATTAAGACCAAGTAAATTTAAGAAATTTTTTAATTCAATACCGTCTATTTTTCTGTATGTATTTTGTTTGATATCTCCTAGTTTTATATTCATAATTCTAATTCTTTTCAGAGATTCTATTGGTATTGATAAATTATCACACATTCTTCTTATTTGGTGTTTTTTACCTTCTGTAAGTATTATAGAAAAAGAATTCTCATTTAATAACTTTGTTTTACAGGGTTTTGTTTCTATTCCCTCTAATCTCATTCCTCCTTCCATTATTGATAGTTGAAATTGTTTTATTGGAATACTGGTTTTTACTATATATTCTTTATCGTGTTCATATTTTGAGTTAAGTAATCTGTCTGTTATTCTTCCGTCGTTTGTAAGAATAATAAGCCCTTCTGAATC
This sequence comes from uncultured Candidatus Saccharibacteria bacterium, assembly GCA_964479775.1. Lineage (GTDB taxonomy): Bacteria > Patescibacteriota > Minisyncoccia > Phycocordibacterales > GWA1-40-21 > Bog-1340. The sequence goes on from CAYZNH010000003.1 coordinate 2,045, forward strand.
TTTGTCTAATCTACCGATAGGGAAAATATTTTTTATTTTAATCGAAGATAAAATATCTTTTTCTCCTTTTTGTGGGCTGTGAGTTATTATTCCTCGTGGCTTGTTGTAAGCATAATATTGGTAATTTTTTTGAGTTTTATTTCTAACCTCTACATTATCTGTTTCTTTTACTTTGTCTCCTAAGACCGCTTTGACATCATTAATAAAGACTTTGCCAGAAGATATTATTTTATCTGCTTCTCTTCTAGTACAAACCCCTTTATTTGCCAAGTATTTGTTTATCCTTATTTCTTCCATAGCCTTTAATATAGCATATATAATTTATATTGTAATTGATATTTTAAGTTGTATAATATAAATAAGTTATAAGGTTTATAAAATAGTAAAATATTAAAAATAAAATGGAAAATTCAAAAAATAATACATTAAATTCTATTATTATAGGGACAGCGCTTATTTTGTGTACTATAATATTTTCTTTTGTTTTTTATAAGACAAGGTTTGCAACAGATTCTCTTTCTGTAACAGGTTCAGCGAGTATACAGGTTGTTTCAGATAATGCAAAATTTTCTGGATATTTTTCTAGAATAGTTAAGGTTAGTCAATTAAAAACCGGATATGAACAAATGAGTGGTGACTTAACAAAAATTAAAAATTTCCTTAAATCTCAAGGTGTTGATGATAAAGACATAACTATTTCTACAGTTTCTATGTATGAAAATTATAATTACGATAAAAACTATCAGACAGAAAAAGAATACACTTTAAATCAACATGTTGAAGTCTCTTCTACTGATACAAATAAAATCACAGCTTTAGCTCAGGTAACTAGTGAATTAATTAATCAGGGTGTTATTTTTAGTACAAATCCAGTTGAATATTATTATTCAAAGCTCCCAGAGGTTAGAGTTAGTTTACTTAGTGATGCAATAAAGGATGCAAAAGCTAGAGCAGATAAAATGGCAGAAAGTACAGGAAAGACTGTTGGAATATTGAAATCGGCTTCAAGTGGAGTAGTACAAGTTTTACCTGCAAATTCACTTGAAATATCAGATTATGGCACATACGATACTTCAAAGATTAATAAAAATATAATGGTTACGGTTAAGGCTTCGTTCGGATTAAAGTAGGGGGGTGAGTTAAAAGTTGAAAGTCTATTTGGATTTAAATTTATACTAACGAGCGAAGCTGAGCGTTTTAAAAGCCTTACGGAAATAAATTTGTTGCTACAAATTTATTGAGTAGAGAAAAACTGCCGTGACTGACGGCAGTTTTATCGTGCTTTCAAAACGCTCTATGAGAGAGCCTTTATTCTTGTCTGTATGGTGCTCTTCTTATTATTTCCAATATTTCATCTTCATTATCAATAATTTTATAAAGATTCATATCTTCTTTGTTGATTGTAGAATTTTCTTCATATAATTCTTCTTCTATTAACTCAAGTAATGGTTGCCAGAATTTTTTACCCACAAGTATAATAGGAACCTTTGGTATTTTTTTTGTTTGAATAAGTGTTGCTATTTCAAAAAATTCATCAAGAGTACCAAAGCCACCAGGGTAATATATATATGTTTCTGCAGAAAAAAATAAAATTGTTTTTCTACTAAAAAAGTATTCAAAATCAGCTGATTCTGTAACGTATTTGTTTATACTTTGTTCTTTGGGTAATTTAATATTTATACCAAGAGAAACACCATTAGCCTCATAAGCACCCTTGTTTGCGGCTTCCATTATTCCAGGACCACCACCGGTGACGATAGCATATTTTAATTCTTTAACTATCCTTCTGGCCAACGATTCGGCTTGTTTATAGTAAACATTATCTTCCTTGAATCTTGCAGAACCAAGAATACTTACTGATCTTGGGTATTTTTTGATTAGACTATAGCCCCTATTAAATTCTTTAATTGTAATTTTTTCTCTTTTCTTGATAATCTCACCCATTCTTTTAAGAGTAATTGGTCCAGCTTCTATATAATTATCAATTGCTTTAATAACGCTTGATTTTTCTTTTAAAAAAAAATTCTTAAATATCATAATATATAAAATTATATCATACTTATTTTTTAAAAAATATTTTTAATTTTTATTTATATGGTATAATTTATTAAAGTTATTAGAATTATGGTTAGTTAATTTATAAATTAAAAAATGGATAAAAAAACATCAATAGCGGTATTTATCTCGGTTATAATTATTTTTTTGATGGTCGGTGGGGTAGGACTTTTAAAAGATTTTACAAATAATAATACAAAAGAAATGGATCAACAAAGTGATATAAAAAATTTAGAAACAAAAGATTTAACAGTTGGTACAGGAGATGTTGCAGTTGCAGGTAAAGAAGTAACCGTTCATTATACTGGTGTATTTGCTGATGGTAAAAAATTTGATAGCTCTAGGGATAGAGGAATACCTTTTACTTTCCAGCTTGGTGCAGGAATGGTTATTAAAGGCTGGGATGTCGGTGTTGAGGGTATGAAGGTTGGTGGAAAGAGACTTTTAATTATTCCTTCAGAACTTGGCTATGGACCAAATGATTATGGTCCAATACCAGGAAATTCTACTTTGATTTTTGAAGTTGAATTGTTAGAAGTTAAGTAAAAGCTCGCTCGGATATTCATTATTCGCTAGTAAAAATAAAAACTGCCGTGACTGACGGCAGTTTTTATTTTATTAAATATATTATAAACAAAGTTTTTTAATCTCTTCTATTTTTTCTTCAACTTCGTTTTCTCCAATTTTTATATTTCTGTCTATATTTTTAAAAGTCAGGTTTTCAAAATTTTCGTCTGTGTCTGGATTTAGTATTATATGTTCTCTGTCACAATCTATAATATTTATTTTTGAAAGTTTAGAAATATAAAGCTTATATACTCTATCAAAAATTGATTTTATACCATAATTTTTTAACGGTTTTAATTTTGGTGTATATAGATCAACTATTATTAATACATCAGGATTAAATTCTTGTGTTAATGGTTTAATCGGTAAAGCATTTGAAAGTCCACCGTCTACTAAATGCATATTGTCTTTCTCGACGACTGGGAGTATACCTGGTATTGTCATAGAAGGAATAACTGCGTCTACTATCTTTCCATCATTAAAAATATATGAATCTCCACTATCTATGTTTGTAGAAGCAATTCTTAATGGAATTTTTGTATCACTAAAAGTTTTTTCTCCATATAAATTATATTTCATTAGTTGAAATATCTTTTTATTTCCTATGAAAGAATTTTTTGTTTTAAAATCTAAAAGCCAGAAAGGTTTCTTAAAAATACTTTTGAATATTTTTTCTATACTATCTACCTCCAAATTTAATGCATAATAAGCTCCAATAACAGCACCAATACTACTACCAGAAATATAGTCTATTGGGATATTATATTTTTGTAATATCTTTATGACTCCTATATGAGCCATTCCACGACCTCCACCACTTCCTAGTACAAGTCCTATAGTTTTTCTATTTTTTTGTTCCATACTTTTTATATTTTATCATACATTGATTATTTTTTTATATGTATTATAGTATTTATTAGTAGAGAGTTCTTAAACATCACAAGGGAGGTCGTTATGAGCGGTGAAAAACTGACGGTTAAGGAACAGGTTGATTTTATCTTTTCGAAAGCAATTGAGAGAAGAGCCAGTTTTTTTGTTTTAGTGAGGAGTAATAAGGGTTTGGTGGTTACTTATTATCAAAATAAAGAAGGGATTGTTGAGGTGACTAATCTTGAGATTCCTCTTGAAAGTCACAGTGCTTCTTTTGCCTGTATGGGATATATAAGGGTGAATTCTGGCATTGATCCTGTTGTACCGAAAGGTATTGAAATTATTCAAAGGAAAACAATTTTCATGGTTGGACAAATCGAACAGAAAATCTTTCTGACCTGTATTCCATCTAGTGTGGTTGGTGGTGAGATTATGGTTATTAATTTTGTTTAATAATCAGATTAAGTCACGGTTTACCCCCGAGTATTTCGGGGGTTTATTTTTTATGTTAAAAATATGTTATATTACTTTTGTGAAGCCAATTGAATTTAAAATAGAAAAAAAACTTGAAGGAAAGCTTGGAAGAGTAGGAACTCTCAAAACACAACATGGGGTAATAGAGACCCCTGCTTTTGTGGTAGTTGGAACTAAGGGGACAGTAAAGTCACTTAACCCAGAACAAGTTAGAGATACTGGTGCTCAAGTTATTCTTGCAAACACTTATCACTTATATCTTCAACCAGGAGATGAAAGTGTTATGAAAATGGGAGGTCTAAATAAAATGATGAATTGGAAGGGACCGTCTATGACAGATTCTGGTGGTTTTCAGGTTTTTTCTCTTGGTGCAGCTTATGGAAAAGATATTTCAAAAGTTTTACAGATTACTGATCCATCACTTTTAATTCCTGAAAGGTTTGATGATTCAAATGCTCCAAGACTTGCAAAAATAGGTCAAGATGGAGTTTCTTTTACTTCTCATATTGATGGTTCTGTTCATTATATTACTCCAGAGAAATCAATTCAGATTCAACACAATCTAGGTGCGGATATGATATTTGCTTTCGATGAATGTACTTCACCAGCAGAAGATTTGAAATATCAAGAAGAAGCACTTGAGCGAACTCACGCTTGGGCAAGACGTTCTTTAGAAGAGCATCTCAAATTAATTGAAAGCGGGAAAGGTGAGTCCTTGAGGAGCTTTCCTGCATTGTTTGGTATTATTCAAGGTGGTAGAGATGAAAATCTTAGAAAAAAATCTGCAAAAGTTATTTCAGAAATGGAAGTTGATGGAGAAAAATTTGATGGTTTCGGAATAGGTGGTTCTTTTGCAAAAGAAGATATGTCTACAGCAGTAAAATGGGTAAATGAAATATTACCAGAAGAAAAACCAAGACATCTTTTGGGTATTGGTGAACCAGAAGACCTATTTATGGGAATTGAAAATGGTATCGATCTTTTCGATTGTGTACTACCTACAAGACTTGGAAGAAATGGAACAATTTATACAAAGACTGGAAAGATTCATATAATGAATAATGAGTTTAGGATAGATTTAAAACCCATTGAAGATGACTGTGAATGTTATACTTGTAAAAATTATTCTAGAGCTTATTTGTGTCATCTTTTTCATGGTAAAGAAATGCTTGGGGGAACTCTTGCTTCAATACATAATATTTATTTTATTGTGAATTTAGTTAAGAAAATTCGTCAGTCAATTTTAAATGAAGATTTTGATGAGTTTAGAAAGGGGTTTTTAGAGAAATATAAAAAATAGAACAATGAGGTTTTTGCTCCGCAAAAACCTCATTGTCATTGCGAAGGTGTAATCACCTGTGGTAATCCAGATCAAATCAATATTATCATCTATGCTTATGGTGTAGATGTAAAGGGTTACTTTGATACACATATCATCTATAGCTGAATAGTATAAAAATGAATTAATCCCTGGCTGTATGGTTGGGTCGTTTCTGGGTAAAACTGGAAATAAGGATGTATTGTGTATTCATCAACTAATACACTTGTTCATTCAAAAAGGAGAGTCGTATGACTATCGAGAAAAGAAAGTTAGTAATTGCAAATATCGTTGATGGGCCATCAATTCAGGGTGTCTTTACATCACTTTCAGTTGCCTTACCACCGCCAGATGGTAGTGGAATAGGTAATTCAGCCCATGGTTTTCCCGTACAGTTTTCTGTTAATTTGCCTCCACGAGAGGGTTGGTATGGTAATGCCAATCCCAAAACATTATTAGTTGTCATTACAAGTGCAGATAATTATGAATATGATTACTGCAATTATGTTTTGACCGGATATTTCAAGAAATCTTCCAGAAATTTTCTTTGTTCATATTTTAAATTACCGGCTGATATTAAAAATGGAATTATTGATACTGTCGGTTGGTTAACTTTCAGAGCAAAGTATAACGTTCATTCAAGAAAGGGGGAGTTTACTATCGAATATTCTGATAAAAACCCATATTTCGTAATGAGGAGTATTAAGAGATACGACTAATTTTGTCACTTAAGTGGCAGAAAAAAACCGCGTGTGTCGTGCACGCGGTTTTTGATTATCTAAACTCTAACGAGAATAGATATAAAATATCTTTTTAAAAACTCCCTTTGATTCGAAGTAAGAAACTGAAAAAGTGTTCCTGATTATTTGGCGGAACCCAATGTACGGTTGATGGAACAGATCCAAGCTCTCTGACTTTTGAAATATAAAGCATTTCATATGGTTCAGCATTTTCTAAACCGAGCAATCCTAGTTTACCCTCAAGAGATGTTTGGTCATGATAACCTAAGTTTCTCGGTAATCCATTTGTTTCAATTTTCCTCCATACAGGATTGCGAACCATAAATAAATTACCTAAATAAGGTATATGAATCATTACAAACCATAACCCCATTTTTTCATTTCGACTTTTTTTGATTAAAAAAGTCCAAAATTCCATTTTTTTCATTTGTTCAAGAGTAGGAAATTGTTCTCGTTTTATTGTCTGCATTCTGAAACCTTTCATTCGGGTTTTTGAAGAACTTCTTGATTTACCCGGCAAAATACTACATAATAAGCCGAAATAAGTCAATTTATGGATAAATTTAAAATAAAAGCCGAATATAAGCCAGCGGGAGACCCCAGTACCATAACTTTTTTGCAGGAAAAAGTTAGCTACGGGGCGAGAAGTGGTAAAATAATATTTAGTTATGTCACAAAATAAGTTTAAAATAAAAAGTGAGTTTGCTCCGTCAGGAGACCAGCCAAAAGCTATAGAAAAGCTCGTAGAAGGAATTAAAAAGGGGTTTAAAAAACAAACCCTTCTTGGTGTTACTGCATCTGGAAAAACTTTTACAGCTGCAAATGTTATTGAGAGAATACAAAAACCAACTTTGGTTATTGCTCACAACAAAACTCTCGCTGCTCAACTTGCTCAAGAATATAAAGAATTTTTTCCGAATAATGCTGTACATTATTTTGTTTCTTATTATGACTACTATCAGCCAGAAGCTTATATGCCTATCACAGATACATATATAGAGAAGGAAGCGATGATAAATGAAGAAATAGAGCGACTTCGTCACGCTTCTACGCAGGCACTCCTTACAAGGAAGGATGTAATAATAATTGCGTCTGTTTCTTGTATATATGGTTTGGGTAGTCCAAAAGAATATGAAAAAGTTAATCTTAAATTAAAAATAGGAGATAGTTATTCAAGACAAGATTTGATAAGGAAACTTATAAGCGTTCATTTTGAAAGGACAAATTCTGATATTAAGTCGGGAACTTTTAGAGCTGTAAGTAACTCTATTGAAGTAATGCCTGTAAATGAAAAGATTATTATAAGGATTAATATTGAAGATGACCGAGTTGCTAGTATTACAAGGATAGATTCTGTTTCAAGAAATATCGTTGAGGATAATATACAATCAATTTTTATTTTTCCTGCAAAACATTTTATTACAGATAAAGAACAACAAGAAAGAGCTTTTAAGAGTATTAAATTAGAATTAGAAAAACAGCTTGAAGATTTAAAAAAAGAAGGTAAAAATCTTGAAGCAGAAAGACTTCGCAGGAGGACAACTTATGATCTTGCTTTAATAAAAGAAGTTGGCTATTGCAACGGTATAGAAAATTATTCTAGACATTTTTCTGGTAAGAAATCGGGGGAAGCTCCAGACAGCTTACTGGAATATTTTCCTAGAAAAGAAGATGGTACACCGGATTTTCTTACAATTATTGATGAATCTCATGTAACTGTATCTCAGATTCGTGGTATGTATGCTGGAGACGCCTCAAGAAAGAAGACTCTTATAGATTATGGTTTTAGACTTCCATCTGCAAAAGATAACAGACCTTTAAAATTTGATGAATTTGAAGAAAGAATAAATCAAGTTATATATACTTCTGCAACTCCGAGCGATTTTGAAAGAGAAAATTCTGATCAAATAGTTGAGCAGGTTATTCGACCTACGGGACTTATAGATCCTATTGTAGAGATTAGACCTATTACAGAAGTAAAAAATATAAATAAGTCACAAGTTTTTGATTTTATTGATGAATCTATAAAAGTTATTAAAGGTGGTGGAAGAGTTATTGCTACAACACTTACAAAAAAGATGGCGGAAGACCTTAGTGAATATTTAAAAGAAAAAGGTGTTAAAGCAGAATATTTACATAGTGAAATAAAAACTATAGATAGAATAGAAATACTTACAAGTTTTAGAAAAGGTAAGTTTGATTGCCTTGTGGGAGTAAACTTGCTTAGAGAAGGACTCGATCTTCCAGAAGTAGAATTTATTGGAATACTTGATGCTGATAAAGAAGGATTTTTGCGTTCAGATACTTCACTTATTCAAACAATAGGGCGTGCTGCTAGAAATGTTCTCGGACGAGTTATTCTTTATGCTGATAAGATTACAGGATCTATAGAAAGAGCTTTAGAAGAAACAAATAGAAGAAGGGAAATACAAATAGCTTACAATAAAAAGCATGGTATAACTCCGAAAACTATTATTAAAAAGATACATGATATTACAGAACACTTAAGGAGTGATCACGATAAAGCTGTACAAGAACTTTTAAGAATAGATGAAGTTTCTTCTGTAAAAAATCCACAAAAGCTTATTAAACAGAAAGAGATACAGATGAATGCAGCCGTAAAGATTTTAGATTTTGAGTCCGCGTCTATACTTCGAGATGAAATTTTATTATTGAAAGAAAAAATACAAAACAAGGATTCAAAAAACAAAATTAGAATAGTAAAGAAGAAAAAATAACTTTTATTTGGTATAATATTCGTATGTGGTTTTTTAGTAAAAATAAAAAAGAAGATTTAAGGGTTTGTAGTTTTGATAAGACATTGATCATGGCACTTATTCATAGGTTACGTACTCCTTTAAATGGAGCCAGATGGGTTATAGAGCCAATGTTAAAAGATGAGAAGAAAATAGACGAACAACTCTTAGGGGAAGCTTACAATAAAATTGTCGAATCAATAAATATTACTGGTGAAGTTTTAAAATTAATAAGTGATAGTAAAAAACTTGATTTAAAAAAAGAAAAATTTGATTTGTGTTTTTTGATAGATAATATTTTAAAAAATTTAAAATATCTTGCAAAAGAAAATAATAATATATTAGAATATAGTAAATGTGATGATTGTATTGTTTGTGCTGATATAGAAACAGTTGAACTTGCAATTACAAATATTATAGACAATGCGTTTAGATATTCACCAAACGGAAAAGTTTCGATTTCTTGTTCAAGAGAAGAAGATAATTTAAAGCTTACTGTAAGAGATGGTGGGGTTGGTATTTCTCCAGAGAGATTAAAAAATATTTTTGATGGTTTTTTGAGTGTTGAAAATAAAATAAATATGGAGCAAGGTGAAAACGGGATAGGTCTTTATACAACAAGAAAAATTCTTGAAATGAATGGTGGAAGTATTAAAATGGATTCAATTTTAGGAAAGGGAACTACGGTTGAAGTTGTATTACCTTTAGAGTAAATTTGTTATAATTATATTAAATGAAATTTGAAGGGAAAAGGATTTTAATAGTTGAAGATGATAATTTACTTAGTGAAATGCTTGCTAAGAAATTTATTGATGAAAAAGCTCTTATTGGTCGTGCTTCAAATGGACAAGAAGCTATTTCAATGTTTGAATTGAACCAATATGATTTAATACTTTTAGATTTACTTTTACCAAAAGTAAATGGTTTTGATGTTATGGAAAGATTAAATGTAAGTGAAAAATCTAAAGGTACTCCAGTTATAATACTTTCAAATCTCGGACAAAAGACAGATGTGGAAAGAGGAACAAGACTTGGTGCTAGAATGTTTTTAGTTAAAGCTATACTATCTTTAGATGAAATAGTAGAAGCGGCTGAAAAAGTTTTAAAATAGTTTACAATTTTTTATTTAACTGTTACTATATAAATTCAGTATAAACCCCTAGGGCAAACCTAGAGGGAATTTAATGTTATATGAATACAAAAAAAACAAAAACAGATTTAAATGATAATCTAGGTAAGATTATTGTAAGGGGTGCTAGAACTCATAATCTTAAAGATATCACGGTTGAGATACCTCGTAATAAAATGATTGCTGTCACAGGTCTTTCTGGTTCTGGAAAGTCTTCTTTTGCTTTTGATACTATCTTTGCAGAAGGTCAGCGTAGATATATAGAATCACTTTCTTCTTATGCCAGACAATTTTTACACCAGATGCAAAAGCCAGATGTGGATGAAATTATCGGTCTTTCACCAGCTATTTCTATAGATCAAAAATCTCGTTCAAATAATCCTCGCTCCACGGTAGCTACTATTACAGAAATATATGATTATCTTAGAATCCTTTTTGCGAGAATTGGTAGACCACATTGTTTAGTTTGTGGAAGAGAAATAAAGAAACTTTCTAAGGAAGAGATTTTGGAAACAATATTTCATACTGTCTATGCAATAAAAGTACCAAAACCTATTGCAGATTTTATAAAAAGTGGTGTTAAAAGCGACCCCAGTGAAATAAAAAATGCAATATTTCACGGGGCAAGTAAGATAAAAATTTTCTCCCCAGTTGTTGTTGGAAGAAAGGGAGAATACTATCAACTTTTATATGATTTGCTCGAAAAAGGTTACGAATCAGTAAAAATAGATGGTGAACTTAAAAAATTAAGAAATCAGATTATCTTATCAAAGAACAAGAAACATGACATTGATGTGCTTGTTGATGAATTTTATATAAGCGAATTTAAGGATAAAAAAGATGCTATCAAAGAGCGTTTATCTGATGCTGTAGAAAAAGCTATAGATGAATCAAAAGGTTTGCTTAAGATAGAAACACCCGAAGAGGAAAAAATGATTTCTGTAAAATTTATGTGTCCTTATGATGGATATTCTTATCCTGAGATAGAGCCAAGACTTTTTTCATTTAATTCACCTTATGGTGCATGTAGTGAATGTAACGGTCTAGGAACAAAAGATTTTTTCTCTGATGAGGATTGTGAAAAATGTAAAGGAGCGAGACTTAGAGAGGAAGCGCTTCATATACTTATAAATGGTATAAATATTGTGGACTATGTTGCAAAATCTATTACAGATGCAAAAACTTTTATTAATGAAATAAAACTTACAGAAACAGAAAAAGAGATTTCTAATGTAATTTTAAAAGAGATAGATTCTAGACTTTTATTTATGACAAACGTTGGTATAGAATATTTGTCATTAAATAGAAGAGCGAATACTCTTTCTGGAGGAGAGGCACAAAGAATCCGTCTTGCCTCCCAGCTTGGCTCTGGGCTCGTAGGTGCACTTTATGTGCTTGATGAACCAACCATAGGGCTACACCAGAGAGATAATGATAAACTCATAAAAACACTTACAGACCTAAGGGACTTAGGTAATACTATTATTGTTGTTGAACATGATGAAGATACTATGTACGCTTCAGACTTTATTGTAGATATTGGTCCTGGTGCTGGAGTTCATGGTGGGGAAGTTGTCGTTACTGGATATTTGGATGAGCTTTTAACTGCTAAGAAAAATGAAAGTGGTTCTCTTACACTTAGTTATTTGCGTGGAGAAGATAGAATAGAAATCCCAGAAAAAAGAAGAAATCAAGATAAAGGAAAATTAAAAATAAAAGGAGGTAAAATATTTAATATTAAAAATATGGATATTGATGTTCCTCTTGGAAAGCTTGTGTGTGTCACTGGAGTATCTGGTTCTGGAAAATCTTCTTTTATCTATGAAATATTATATAAAAATCTTCAAGCAAGACTTGAGAGAAAGATGAGATCAACAGAAACTCATAACTGTACATCTTTTACTGGTTCGGAATATATAAGTAGAACGGTAATGATAGACCAATCTCCAATAGGTAGAACTCCTCGTTCAAACCCTGCAACATATACTGGATGTTGGACATTTATAAGAGAGCTTTTTGCTTCTACTGTGATGGCTCGTGAAAGAGGTTGGAAAGCAAATAGATTTTCTTTTAATGTAAAAGGCGGACGCTGTGAGACTTGTGAGGGTAATGGAAATATAGAAGTTGAAATGCATTTTCTTCCTACGGTTTATGTGCCTTGCGATATTTGTAATGGAAAGAGGTTTATGAAAGAAACTTTGGAAGTAAAATATAAAGGTAAAAATATTCATCAAGTTCTTGAGATGACTGTAGAGGAAGCCTTAGAATTCTTTATAGATATACCTGCAGTTTATGACAGAGTAAAATGTCTAAATGATGTAGGGCTTGGGTATTTGAAGCTTGGACAATCTGCGACCACTCTTTCTGGTGGAGAAGCTCAAAGAGTAAAAATATCCTCAGAGCTTTATAGGCCTGGAATGTATAAAACTATCTATTTCTTGGACGAGCCGACTATTGGACTTCATTATGAAGATGTAAAAAAACTTATTGAAATCTTACAAAAGCTTGTGGACAATGGAAATACCGTAATGGTCATCGAACATAATATGGATCTTATAAAATCATCTGATTATATTATTGATATAGGCCCAGAAGGTGGGGATAAGGGAGGTGAAGTTATCGCTCGTGGAACACCAGAGGACATAGCCATGAATAAAAATAGTTACACTGGTAAATATTTAAAAAAGGTTCTCAAGCGGTAACTGAAAAAGTTAACTGCCCTGTAGCTAACTTTTTCCTTCAAAAAAGTTATGGTACTGGGGTTGCAAAAGGTACTCCTGAAGATATTGCTATGAGCGAAAAAAGTTACACAGGAAAATATTTAAAGAAAGTTTTAAAGAAGAAATAAAAATAAGACCCCACTTACTGTAGGGTCTTGTTAATTCCGTCTTAAATTAAACGGATGAGTGCAAGAATTATTAAACATACTGTAATTATTGTTAGCAACCATTTTCTTGTTTTTTTTTCTTCATTCTTAACTTTAAAAATATCACACGTTGTATCTAGATTACACTCCATGCATTCACATTCCTTAAGTTCCCTAATTTCTTTCTTGGTGCCGTAATGATCGACAAAAAGATAGATAATACAGAGAGTTATGGATATATAAGCAACCCACTTAACTATCGGAACGATGATACAAACAAAAAGAACACTCATAATTTTTTTCCTTTTGGTTTAGAACTCAATTCTTATTAAAGATTATCTTTTTAATAAATAAAGTCAAATCTAATATTCATCTTTTAAAAAATAAAAAATATGTTTAAATAAATATTATGAATAGTCAATATATAAAAAAGAATGATTTACCGGAAAATCCTGGTGTTTATCTTTTCAAAAAAGAAAAGGACACCAAATCAGATAAAACACAATCTGACGAGGCAAGTATTTTGTATATTGGTAAAGCTACTTCTTTAAAAGATAGAGTAAAAAGTTATTTTTCTAGTGACCTTATATCAACTAGAGGTCCACTTATTGTGGATATGGTTCTTCTTGCAGATAAAATTGATTATATAGAAACTGATTCTGTACTTGAGGCACTTATTTTAGAAGCTGAACTTATTAAAAAACACCAGCCAAAATATAATACAAAAGAAAAAGATAATAAAAGTTTTAATTATGTAGTTATCACTAAAGAAGATTTTCCTAGAGTACTTGTTATTCGTGGAAGAGAATTGTTGGGCGGGAAAAGGTCTTTCCTTGAATCCTCAAAAAGGAGAGACCTTGAGGAGCCAAACTATCAATCAGTTTTTGGTCCTTTCCCTCACGGAACTCAACTTAAAGAAGCAATAAAAATTATAAGAAAAATATTTTCATTTAGAGATAAGTGTAGTATTGGTCAGAAAACTCCCTGTTTTAATTATCAAATAGGACTTTGCCCTGGAACTTGTATTGGAGCTGTTTCTAAAAAAGAATATCAAAAAACTATTAAAAACATTAAATTATTTTTTGAGGGTAAGAAAAAACAAATATTAAAAAATCTTGAAAAAGAGATGAACATTTTTGCTAAGAATCAACAGTTTGAAAAAGCAAATAACATTAAAAAAACTATTTTTGCATTGAATCATATTCAAGATGTGTCTCTTATTAAGGATGAATATAGAATGTCGAATGTTGAATATAATCAAGAAAATTTTTCTAATTTTTCCGCGTCTAGTCCGCGTAAATCCGCGTTATATCCGCATAAGTTTCGTATTGAAGCCTATGATGTTGCACATCTTTCAGGCACAAATAATGTTGGTGTTATGACTGTAATAGAAAATGGTGAATTAAACAAAAATGAATATAGAAAATTTATTATAAGAGATAGTAAGGGAAATGATGTTGGTGCATTAAAAGAAATACTTAAAAGAAGATTTAAACATCCAGAATGGACTTTTCCTCAAGTAATAGTAGTGGATGGTGGAAAAGCTCAAATAAATATTGCGAGAAAAGTTTTAAAAGAAGTAAAAAAAGACTTTTCTTCAAAATTTCCCAAAAGGAATGGTTTGGTGGGTAAGGTTTCTAATATTGAAATTGTCTCTGTATTAAAGGGGGAGGGGCATAAACCAAAGGCTATTTTGGGTAATAAAAATATTGCAGTAAAATATTCAAACAATATTTTACTAGCAAACAGTGAGGCTCATAGATTTGCTATTAAATATCACAGACAAAAAAGATCTATTTTTGTGATATGATGTTTTTCATTTTATTTTGTTAAACAGGTGGTATAATATTACTATGAAAAGAATAAAAGTTGCTGTTTTAAGAGGTGGGCCCAGTAGAGAAGCTGATATTTCTTTTAAAACTGGTAAGAATGTTCTAGATAATTTACCTGAAAAATATATTCCTACAGATGTCTTTATTTCAAAAGATGGAGGTTGGTATGTTGATGGACTTCCTGTTTCTCCACAAAAACTTTTTCAAAATATTGATGTTGTCTTTAATGCTCTCCACGGTGAATATGGAGAAGATGGAAAGATTCAACAACTTATGAATCAGTTTGGTGTTAAATATACAGGCTCAAAAGCTCTTGCTTCTGCACTTGGTATGAATAAGGCAATGGCAAAAGATTTTTTTAAAAAAGCCGGACTTAAAACTCCTGTCTATATATTAGTAAAAAAAGAAGATAATCTAGAAGAAAAAGCAAAAGAAATTTTTAGAACCTTTCCTATCCCTGCAATAGTTAAACCAAATGGGAGTGGATCGTCTCTTGGTGTAACAATAGTTAAGACAATAAAAGATATTGTTCCTGCGATAGAAGAAGCACTTAGACATTCAGATTATGCAATAGTCGAGGAATTTATAGAAGGTAAAGAAGCAACCTGTGGTGTTATAGAAAATTTTAGAGATAAAAGTATTTATCCTCTTTTACCAATAGAAATAGTTAAACCAAGAGAAATTGGTGTTTGGGGATTTACAGAAAAATATTCTGGTTTTTCAGAAGAGATTTGTCTGGGTAATTTTTCTTCTAAAGAAAGCAAAATGATACAAGATATGGCAATAGAAGCTCACCGAGTTTTAGGTCTTAGACACTACTCCAGATCTGATTTTATTATTAATTCTAAAAGGGGTATATATATACTCGAAGTAAATTCTTTACCAGGACTTACAAAAGAATCTTTATTACCAAAATCTTTGGATTCTGTTGGGTGTGCTTTTTCTTTCTTTTTAGACCATATACTTACTTTGGCTTTAAATGGAGATAAAGATAAATTTTCTGATGATTAAAGA
>CAYZNH010000003.1:17675-55209 GCA_964479775.1 uncultured Candidatus Saccharibacteria bacterium
AAGTTGAAGACGTTGAAGAACTTCGGCGCGAACAGCGACATGAACGCGAAGACCGCGACGAAGAGGATGTAGATCCGGTACTTGTCCCCAGGGCCCGTAGCTTCTCTGGTGGAGTTGAACTTGGGTTTAGGGACCCAAGTGAAAAGACGGAGCGAGCGAAGGCGAGCGAGTCGGGGTCGGCGTAAATTTTCAGCAAAAAATTATATGTGACCCGAGTTTGTAATCAGATTGAAAGTTGAATAAAGTTAAATATTGGGCCCTTAGCTCATCTGGTAGAGCACCTCATTTGCAATGAGGGGGTGGCAGGTTCGAGTCCTGTAGGGTCCACGCGTTGAAAAAAGAACCGTCTGAGAAGACGGCTTTTTTCTTGCGTGGACCCTAAGTAAGCAAGAGTACTTGCTTACGTCAGGACTCGAAGCCCCATTGAGCCGAACTTAGAGTGTAATCACGAATAAGTGAGCCAATGGGGGCACTGACCCTGTAAGGGTCGAGATCCTGTAAGTTAATTTTAAAAAACCTTGAGTATATTTATGAGGATGTAATCATCCGAAAAAATACGAAAGGTGTACTGCTCCTGTAAGGAGAGAGATTCCTGTAGGGTCCACAAACGTCAAGAAAAACCGCACTGCTGCGGTTTTTTAGTTTGTGGAAAGCGGAGTGATGTTTTGTTAGCAAACAAAACCACGAGCTGGGGTCGCGAGTACTTACGTATTTTAGAAATTCTTATTTCTAAAATACTTAGTAACTCGTGATACACGTGGACCCTAAACAAGCAAATAAAACCCGGAGGTCGGACCTCCGGATTTTGACCTCCGGGTTTTATTTTAATAATCATATTTTATGATATATTTATCATATGGAAAAACATCTACCTATAGAGCAACAAAATTTTTCTCCTGAAGAAACTCGAGTACAACCTGTTTTGAAAGAAAGTGATTTTGTTAATAAAGTTGGAATCGGTGTCTTTAAAGATTTAAATAGATTACTTAGGTCGCTTCCTATATATGGTTATAATGCAGATTATGTAAATCTACTTAAAATAGTAGCTGAAGGTAAGTTTGGTGTTGTAATTAATAGTGGCTATATTGAATTACATCCAATAAAGTTAGAAAGTATTACTTTTTCTGATTTTTCAACTAAAAAAATTTTTATACATGAGACAAAGGATCCAGATTTAAATGTTGTTGGTGATCTCCCAGAAAATAATTTTACATATGTTTCTGTTATACACTCACCCGTTGCTCATGGTTTTTTAAGAGACGGGGAAAAGGGACATAGAATATTAATTGATGCCGAGATTTTATTTAAAGAAAGAAATATATATTTAGATCCAGAATCAATAGAAGCTATTAGAAAAAATACTGAACTTGGTAAATCTTTTATTATTCCCGGTGGTATTCCTAAATCAGCAATATTAGAAATAAGTGAAATTACTAGTTATATGCAAACAGATTAATATTTAAACAAGAAACATACTTGTTTTTATAAAAACAAAATATTTTGTTCTTGATTTTACAAATAAAAAAACCCAGGAGGTCGTATCTCCGGGTTTTCCCCCCCCTCATGATTTAGATATTTTTTATTAATATTTCCTTTAAATATAACAATTCTTCCATAATCTGGTTCGCAAAATTAAAACTGTAGTCCACAATATAAAAATAGATCAGATTAATTTCTGATCTATTTTTATATTGGCTGGGTTCACAGGACTCGAAAGACGGAGCACGACGGTGCGAGTCGGGGTCGCAAGATTTTTCAGCAGAAAAATACTTGTGACCGAGTCCTGATATATACTGCTCCTGTAAGGAGAGAGATTCCTGTAGGGTCCACAAACTTTAAGAAAAACCGCACTGCTGCGGTTTTTTAGTTTGTGGAAAGCGGAGTGATGTTTTGTTAGCAAACAAAACCACGAGCTGGGGTCGCGAGTACTTACGTATTTTAGAAATTCTTATTTCTAAAATACTTAGTAACTCGTGATACACATAAAATAAAAATCCTTAAAAATTTGAGTGACGACGAACTTTTAGTCGAGGGAGAGACTCCTGTAGGGTCCACGCGTTGAAAAAAGAGACTGTCTAGTAAGACAGATTTTTTTTACGTTTTGGACCCTAAGTAAGTGTTTAGGATAGCACTTATGTCAGAACTCGAATGTTGGAGCTAATTTTTATTAATATAGTTTTCCCCTTTCTATTTTTATCAAAATACAGTATTCTCTAGTGCATGGCCAAAGATGAAGCTATACTTAGGTTTGAAAAGGTGTCTTTTGGATATAAAGAAAATATTACACTTCTAGATGAAGTGAATTTTTCTATTCGTCGTGGGACAAAGACAACTATAATGGGACAGAATGGTTCTGGTAAAAGTACTTTATTTAAACTTATTACAGGGGAGCTTTTCCCGGTTGATGGCAATATTAATATTGTTAATGGAGTTTCTATTGCTATCTCTCGACAAGTTATTCCAAGAAAGGAACTTGATTTTACTGTAAGAGAATTTTTTCAAAGGTGTTTTTTAGAAAAAAAATATGATATAGACCCTAGAATAGATGAAATATTAGAAGTGGTTAATTTGAAAAGACATGAAAAGATACATGATAGAACTATGCGTTCTTTTTCTGGGGGACAACAAGCGAGACTTTTACTTGCTTCGGCTCTTATACAAAATCCAGATTTACTTTTACTTGATGAACCAACAAATAATTTGGATAAAGATGGTATAGAACATCTTACTAAGTTTTTAATAAATTATAAAAAAACCTGTATAGTTATTTCTCATGATGCTGAGTTTCTTAATAGTTTTACAGATGGGGTTTTGTATTTGGATGTTTTTACTAGAAAAATAGAACAATATGTAGGAAATTATTTTGATGTACGTGAACAAATTATCCTTCGTCAAGAGAAAGAAAATAGAAAAAATGCACAGCTTGCAAAAGAAATACAAGATAAAAAAGATAAGGCAAATTTTTTTGCTATGAAAGGTGGTCAGATGCGTTTGGTTGCAAAGAGAATGAGAGAAAAAGCAGAAGACCTTGAGGAGGAAAAAGTTGATATTAGGAAAGAAGATAAGACAATTCGTAATTTTATTATTCCATCTCAAAAGGATATTTCAGGTGAAGTGGTAAATATTACTAGTTTTAAGACTTTTATAAATCATAAAATTTCTCAGAGAAAAACAAATATAATTTTAAAAAGAAACCAACATCTATTACTTGTTGGTCCTAATGGTATAGGTAAAAGTACTCTATTAGAATCAATTGCAAAAAATGAAGCAGAAGGTACAAATATAGCTTCTAATGTTGTGGTTGGATATTACCGTCAAGATTTTTCTACTTTAAATTTTGATGATACTGTATATCAATCACTTTCTGGTGTTGCTAAAGACTTGGGAGAAGAGGAAATTAGAACGGTAGCTGCTGGTTTTCTCATTACAGCTGATGTTATAAATACAAAAATAGGGAATTTGTCAGAAGGACAAAAGGGTTTAGTTGCTTTTGCAAGGCTTGTTTTGCAAAAACCAGGATTGCTTATTTTAGATGAACCAACAAACCATATAAATTTTCGTCATATTCCTATTATTGCTGAGGCATTAAATAAGTATGAAGGAGCTATGATTATGGTTAGTCATGTCTCTGATTTTGTTAAGAAAATTCGTATTGATGATGTACTGAATTTAGGAAAATAAGGGGTGTTGATAATTAAAGTTGTGTTTATTTTTTTACCTTATATGGTATAATATAATGTAGTGTTTTTGTAGTCGAATAACTACTACAATTTAGTTTATAAATATTAATAAAAATAGAAATGAATAATAAAAAAATAGCAGTCTTGTTGTCTTTTATTCTGTCTTTGACCTTAGTTTCTGGTGTTTATTCTCAAGGGGTACAGAAAAAAAATGACACATCATCTGAATCTAAGGTATTAAAGATTCAAGAAAAGGCTAGTACAACAGCATCCTCTACTTTTAGAGAAAGAGAAAGGGTTATGATAAACGCTTCTAGTTCAACATCAACAAAAAATAATTTAAAAGCCACTTCGACAAACAATAAGGGTGGTTTGGCAGAAGAACACAGAAGTGAGGTGTCAAAGTTTGTTCAAGTTCTTCTTAATGCCGCTGATAGAAGTGGTGGAATTGGTCAACAAGTAAGAATAATAGCCAGAGAACAAGCAAGTACATCAAGTACAACAACAGCTACTATAAAGAAGTTAGAAGAAAGAAGTGGTTTAAAGACGTTTTTGATTGGTGCAGATTATAAAAATTTGGGTAAATTAAGGGGTGAGATAGTTCAAACAAGAAATAATATAGAAAAATTAAAAGGTGAACTATTAAAGATTTCTACCTCAACAGAGAAGACAGCTTTAGAAGATGAGTTAAAAAATATGGAACAACTACAAGATAAAATTCAAACTTTTGTAAGTGAAAATGAAAATAGATTTAGTCTGTTTGGTTGGTTTATAAAATTAATTCAATAATTAATTATAAAAAAACACCTCATATGAGGTGTTTTTTTATTTTTTTAATATATAATTATTTTATTAAATTAATAAAAATATGTTTTTTATAATTACTGTTTTTATAGCTTCTTGTGTACTTCTTTATTTTAGCGGAGAAATTGTCGTTTCTAATCTTGTTCGTTTATCAAAATATTTGGGTGTAAAAGAGTTTATAATAGCTTTTTTTGTGATGGCTTTTGCTTCATCTTTGCCAAATATTATACTTGGTATTAAATCTGCCATAGATGGTGTACCAGAGCTTTCTCTTGGAGATATTTTTGGTAATAATTTAGTGACTCTTACTTTGGCATTATCTTTAGGTATTTTAATATCTAAAAATAAAGAAATTCCTATAGAAAGCAGAACTATAAAATCAACATTAAAGTTTGCTGTGACTTCTACCTTATTACCATTATTGTTGCTTATAGATGGAACTCTTTCTAGGATTGATGGTATTTTATTGATTTCATTTTTCTTATTTTATGTTTTTTGGGTTTTTTCAAAAAAAGAAAGATTTTCTAAGGTCTATGCTGGTGAAGCATATTCAGATAATCAATATATAAACGAATTTAGTAGTACTTTAAGGTCTTTGTTATTTATTATCTTTGGTATTGGATTAATTTTTGTAGCTGCACAGGGTATAATTTTCTCAGCAAAATTTTTTGCTATAGCTTCTGGTATGTCTATTATTGTTATAGGTTTGCTTATAACTGGTTTGGGTAATGCATTACCAGAAATTTATTTTTCAGTAACTTCTGCAAAAAAAGATGAAAAATTTATTATTTTGGGTAGTCTTATGGGGTCAGTAATTTTTACGACATCTTTAGTGCTTGGGATTGTGTGTTTTATTGAACCTATAAAATTATTAAGTACGAAGATATTTTTTATTAATAGAATTTTTATATTAATAACTATATTATTGTTTTATCTTTTTAGTAAGACAAGTAATAAAATTGTTAGGAGAGAGGCTTATATACTTTTTCTTTTATATTTTTTGTTTATTTTATCAATATTTATCTTTAAATAGTTATGACAGAAGACAAGGAAAGACTTGATGTTTTTATTTATAAAAAAGGTTTTGTTGGAAGTAGAAAAATCGCTTCTGATTTGATAAAAGCAGGAAAAGTTTTTGTAAATGGTGTTGTGATTGTAAAGCCAAGCAAGGAGATTGATATAAATTCTAAGATAGAGATTCTAGAATTACCTAAATATGTAAGTAGGGCTGGTCTAAAACTTGAAAAGGCTTTAGATACTTTTGATATAGATGTAAAAAATAAAGTTGTTTTAGATATCGGTTCTTCTACCGGTGGTTTTACAGATTGTCTTTTACAAAGAAATATTCAGAAAGTTTATGCAGTAGACGTTGGGACGGATCAATTACATGAAAAAATAAAAAATGATGAAAAAGTCGTTTCTATGGAGAAGACGGATGTAAGGAATATAGAAAGTTTTCCAGAGAAAATTGATCTTGTGGTGGTAGATGTTTCTTTTATTTCTCTTGAGCTTGTTTTACCAAGTATAAAGAAGTTTTTAAAAAATAATGGGGAAGTTGTAGTTCTTGTAAAACCTCAGTTTGAAGTTGGAAAAGAAAAAATAGGTAGGGGTGGAATAGTAAAAGATGAAAAAGACAGAATAGATGTTTTAGAAAAAATGAAAAAATTTTGTGAGGGTCTTGGTTTTAAAATCGAAGGACAAATAGAATCTCCTATAAAAGGTGGTGATGGGAATGTGGAATATTTGTTGTATTTAATAAAATAATATAGTTAGTATTTTGATTTAAAAATGAGAATGATAATATTTTTTAAAAATTAAGAATAGATTTAATGAAAATTAGATTTTTTAAAATTTTAATAAAGTTTTTTACTTTTATAAAAATAATTATCTGATATACTATAAAAATAGTAAACGGTGTTTTTATAAGTGTTTCTAAAAAATTTTAAATCAATGATTTAAGAATTTATTTGACAAAATACATTTGACTAAGTTCGATATATAAAAAGAAAAAATTTAATTAAAGATAAGGTATTTTTTTGTGTTAATAATTATTTTTCTGCTGGTTGGTACTTTTTCTATTTATAATATTAATAAAGTTTCTGCATCTAATATATCGATGAAAGATTTCGTTAATTTATTGATTAACGCTGGTCTTATTGCTCCTGAAAAAATACCACTAGCAAAAGATTATTTGTCTACTTTAGACACTCCTACCAACTGTATTGATATAAAAAAAGATTTAAAATTTGGTTCAGAGGATTCTATTGGTGATAAAAGTGTTAATAATCTCCAGTCTTTTTTAGTTTCTCAATCATTATTAGATACTGTGCCTACAGGTTATTTTGGAAACAAAACATTGTTGTCAGTAAAAAAGTTTCAAACAAACAATGGTATTTCAAATATTGGTTTAGTTGGTCCTATTACTAGAGAAAAAATTAAACAACTTACTTGTAATATTATTCCAGTAATTACACAACCAACAAAAGAGACATATATAGATACTAAAGTTATTACAAAAGACGAAGATTCTTCTGTAAAAAAAGTTTATACAATGTCTGTTGTATATCATGGTAATGATAATACTGGAGGTTCCATACCGATAGATTCAAATAAATATAAAGAAGGTGACATCGTAAGTGTTCTTGATAATGTAAATTCTCTCGAAAAAAATGGTCATAGTTTTTATGGTTGGAATACAACACCTGATGGATTGGGTACAGATTTATCTCCCTATTCTACTTTTGTTGCTGGATTAAACAATATAACTTTATATGCAAAATATATACAAGGTTCATTGTTTGGTCATTCAAGAAATTATAGAATTAATTATGATGGCAATAATAATACTACTGGAACAGTTCCCGTTGATTCAAGAAATTATAAAAATGGACAAACTGCTGTCATTTTAGATAATACTGGGTCTTTAACTAAAATTGGTAATGTTTTCGCTGGATGGAATACATCACCCGATGGTTTTGGTACTGATTATGCAACATCTTCTACTATAGACATTAATCGTTCAGATATAACTTTATATTCTAAGTGGAATTGTACTACAGACATTTCAACTGGATTTTCTACTGGTACCGGTATAGTAAGTGATCCATATCAAATTTGTAATTGGACTCAATTAAGTAATGTAAGAAATAATCTTTCGTCTTATTATACTTTGACTGCGGATATTTCTTCTCAGACAAACGATTATTCTGGTTTAGGAGATAGTTGGATACCAATTGGAGATAGTACAAATCAATTTACAGGAAGTTTTAATGGGGCTGATCATATAATAAAAGATTTAACTATTTCAACTACAACTCTCGTTTACACTGGATTGTTTGGTTATATTGGAACTGGTGGAATTACAGAAAATCTTTCATTGGTTGATTTAGATGTCTATTCTTTAGGTGCTGCTGATGTATATGTTGGAGGGCTCGCTGGTTACTCACTTGGTACAACATCATACATTACTGCTTCTGGTGAGGTTTATGGAGCAACAAGTGCTTCTGGGGGGTATGCAAGAGTTGGAGGGGTTATAGGAAAGGCTGTCGGTACAATATCCACCTCAAGCTCATCTGTTGAACTAATGGTTCTTACGGGAAATGTTGGAAGATTACATATAGGTGGTTTAGCTGGAGAAATCGGCCATGCCGCCACCTTTACTCTTGGAACAGTAAATGGTTCTTACGCCACGGGAGATATTGGAGGATCAAGTTCTGGAAGTAGAATCTATCCTGGGGGTCTTGTAGGGTTCAGTAATGGTAATATTAGTGATAGTTATGCAAAAGGTAATTTGGATTCAACAGTAACTTCAAATGGAAATAATGTGTGTTATTCTGGTGGTTTGGTTGGTACTCAAAACGAAGGTAATATTTATAGGAGTTATGCAACTGGTAATGTAAGTATTAATGGTGGTGGAAACTCATTAACTGGTGGTGCTGGTTCAAGATCTGGTGGACTTGCAGGTGGGTTGAATACTTCTTCTAGAAATGCTGGTATATATTCTTCTTTTGCAACAGGAGATGTTACTTCATCTTCTTATGATAATACTAGTTCTGGTGGATTGGTGGGTATGATTTGGACAGGTAGTGCTGGTAATACAGGTATTGTATCTGATTCATTTGCAACTGGAGACACATATTCTTATAGTACTTTAACCGTTTTGAATAAAACTATTTCATCTGGTGGTCTGGTTGGAGGTTTTAATCTTGGCTATAAAAGTGTTTTAAGATCATATGCTATTGAAAATTCAACATCTTCAAATACATTTGCTAATGATGTTGAAGTAGGTTTACTTGTTGGAGCAAGTACAAATAGTTCTCTTGGTAGTGAAATTAAAGATTCTTTTGCTTTTGGGACGGCAGTTGGTTTTGGATCAACAACGGCTACCACATCTTATGGTGCGTTATCAGTTGTTAATGAGGGTGGTATTATAGGATGGTTAGGTTTTCCTCTTGAAAATGTATTAAACAACTATTGGTTTTCTACAGGTGATCATCCAGATGGATGTATTTCTTATATTCAATCTGGAGCTACAACCACCGATGCAAATTGTAGTCAATTATCTGTTGATCCTACTTATTTTTATAATTCAACAAACGCTCCTCTAGATGTTTGGAGTACATCAGATTGGTATTTTAGTGGAGAAGGTTTACCTGTACCAAAATGGGCAAATGATGCTGGTATTATTGGTTGGGAAGATGGAAAACCTTATGTAATATAAATATTATAAAAATATTTTTAATTAAAAACCCCCTAGACTTTTGTAGTCTTGGGAGTTTTTTAATTTATTATAAAATGTTAGTATATTTTTAATGTTTTGGAATAAACTAAAAAAGAATAAAAAAGTCTTTGTAGGAATGTCGGGTGGGGTAGATTCATCTGTTTCTGCAGCTTTACTTAAAGAACAGGGTTATGATGTAACTGGTGTTTTTATTAAGGTTTGGCAACCTGAGTTTTTTGAATGTACATGGAGACAAGATCGTCTTGATGCAATGAGGGTTTGTGCAAAACTTGAAATTCCTTTTGTTACTTTAAATTTGGAAGATGAATATAAAAAAGAAGTAGTGGATTATATGATAGAAGAATATAAGAATGGTAATACTCCTAATCCCGATGTTATGTGTAATAAATATGTTAAGTTTGGTGGATTTTTCGATTGGGCAATGTCTCGGGGTGCAGATTATGTTGCTACCGGTCATTATGCAAGAGTAAAAATGGAAAACGATAAAACACAAATGCTTGCTGGGGATGATAAAAATAAAGATCAATCATACTTTCTCTGGACACTTACACAAAAACAACTTTCAAAAACATTATTTCCAGTAGGAGATATAGAAAAGCCAGAAGTAAGAAGATTAGCAAAAAAATATAATTTAAGTACATCTATAAAGAAAGATAGTCAGGGTCTTTGTTTTATTGGAAAAATAGATATAAAAGATTTCCTCAAGAATTATATTGAAGAAAAAAAAGGAGATGTATTAAATGAAAAAGGTGAAGTTATAGGAAAACACGATGGAGTATTTTATCTTACGGTAGGGCAAAGACATGGTTTTACTATAAATAAAAAGACGCCAGACGATTTTCCATATTATATAATTAAAAAAGATATTAAAAATAATATTATTATTGTATCTCAAGATGAGATGAAAGTGGAAAATACAGAAAAAAAAATACTTACTATTAAAAATATAAATTGGACTTTAGGAGAAGAACCTGTTTTTTCAAAAAAATATAAAACCAGAATAAGGTATAGACAACCCCTTGAAGATTGTATCATTCAAAAAGAAAATAATCAGATAAAATTAATTTTCGATAAACCACAAAAATCTATTACAAGTGGACAGTCTGCTGTTATATATGATAGAGAAATTTGTTTGGGAGGGGGAATTATAGAATAAATTAGATTTTTAGGTATTAGTATTTTAATTATTAAATTAAGACTAAAAACTTGTCACCCGTTTAAAACTAGCAACTAGAACCTATTCTATGTTATTATGTTTTTATGTTAGATTTTTATGTTACAAAAGCAGATGGATTGAGAGAGGTTTTTTATTATAAAAAACTTGAGGATTCACTTAGAAAAAATGGTGCTAGTGAAGATGTTATAAAAGAAATTATCGAATCTATAAATAAATTCGGTCATGATGGTATAACTACACAAGAAATATATAGAAAAGCTTTTTCTATTTTAAAAAGAAAACAAAAATCTGCAGCTGTTAGATATTCTTTAAAAAGAGCTGTCGCCATGCTTGGTCCAACAGGTTTTCCTTTTGAAAAATTTATTGGTGAGATTTTTAAAACTCAAGGTTATGAAGTATTAAATGGTATTATTGTAAAAGGTAAATGTGCAGAACATGAGATAGACGTTGTGGCATGGAAAGAAGATAAACTTGTTTTTGTTGAGGCAAAATTTCATACTGATTATAGTGCAAAGTCTGATCTAAAAGTAGTTTTGTATATTAAGGCTAGATATGATGATCTTCTTGGAATGACTTTTAATTTTGGTGGTAAAGATAGAATTTTGAGTGAGGGGTGGATTATTACGAATACTAAGTTTAGTTCTGCGGCGATACAATATGGTGAATGTCAGAAATTAAATATGGTTGGATGGAATTATCCTTATGGAAATAATTTACATAATGTAATAGAAAAAGAAGAACTTATTCCTTTAACAGCTCTTAATTCTATAACATCTTCTGAAAAGAACAGGTTTATTGGTCAGGGTATTGTTTTATCAAAAAACCTTCTTGATGAACAAATTTTAAAGAATTTTGGTTTTGATGAGACAAAAATAGAGAAAATTAAAAAAGAGATTTTTATACTTTGTGAACACTGTAGAGTTCAATATAAGAAACAATAACTTGAAAAAACATTTGAAAAGTATAGAATGTATCTAGGTGTTTTTTAACTCTTAGAAAGGGGATATCTGTATGTCTGTGACAAAAACTTTCTTTTTGAAAGTAGAGTTACGTGATGATGGTACCTTTAAGGTGTCTGCTGTCAGTGAATTTTTTGATCAAGGTAAATATCTCGCTATTCAGCGTGAAAGAGCAATGACATGTGAGATAAATCGTAATGCAGTAAGAGAAAGGTACCCACATCTTCATGATGTTAGTGATGCCGAACTTACTGAAAAACATAAGCATGAGCTTATGGAAGTGTTTTTTGAAAGTAAAGGAGCTAATTGGGCTGTAGAGCATATTAGACCTTTATGTGTAAAGCTTGAAGAGATACCCTTAACGACTGAGGCTGTTGGAGAGTCTTCATGTTTATTTCTCAATTTGAGTCAGGTCTGTAAAAAATGTTCTGAGTGCACAATGAAAAAGTTACTCAAGGATATTACAGTTGCTGATATTGGGAAATGACATAGAATAGGCGCAACTTGTTGCGCCTATTTTTGTGTTAAATAAGAAAGGTTTTGAAATATTAAAAGATATTTGACCCAATAAAAAAAATAGTATAGTATCAAAATATATGAAATTAATTTGTCAAACAAACTATTATTGGTTTAACTTTAGCCCCTTAACTTTGAGGTTTGGTTTTTCTGATTAATTAAAACTATTAATTATAAAAACGAGCCCTCAAGGTTAGGGCTCGTTTTTGTTTTGTGACTTTTTGTCACACAAAAAAGTTCTTTAAAAACTTCAACAAACAAAGAAAGAGGTGTATTATGTCTCGTATGACAAATATTCGTATTCATGCGATGGAACAGCTCCCGACTTTCAATACTTTGAAAGAATTGATTCCATTAAATAATGTTGCTCAAAAAACAGTTGAAACAGGCAGAACAAATATAACTAATATTTTAAGGGGTGTTGATAAAAGACTTCTTGTAATAGCTGGACCCTGTTCAATACATGATCGTCGTGAAGCTATTGAAATTGCTTCAAAGATGAGTGTTTTGGCAAAAAAATATCAGGATAAAATTATTATTGTTATGAGAGTTTGTTTGGATAAACCAAGAACTAAAAAAGATTGGTGTGGTTTTTTGAACGACCCCAAGCTTGATGGTTCTCATGATATTTCGTTTGGATATAAAAATGGAAGGAAGTTGATGTCTGAGATATTGGAAATGGGTTTACCAATTACTTGTGAACTTCTTACTCCAGTAAATTTTCATATTCTAAGTGATATGGTTAGTTATGCTTGGGTTGGTGCAAGAACTGTTGCATCACCAGAAACACGTAATACTTCAAGTGGGTTGTCTGTTCCAGTTGGAATTAAAAATCCAAATGGATCAGATAATCTTGCTGATGCATTGAATGCAATGGAGTTCGTCACTCAGCCTGGAGTTTTTCCTGGTCCTGATGATGATGGAGTTTTTTGTAGAATTCTGACCAATGGTAACTTAGATCCGAATCTTATTTTGAGAGGAGGAAAAAGTGGTCCAAACTATACCAAAGAATTCGTAGACAAAGCGGTTCTTGAGTTGAGAAGTAGGAAACTACCAGATAAAATAATTGTTGACTGTTCTCATGGTAATTGTGAGGGTGATTACAATAAACAACTCGATGTTGCAATGTACATTGTTAACCAAAGAATTTCTGGAAAACAAGATGTCGTTGGTTTGATGATTGAGAGTTATCTCGATGAAGGCAGACAGACAGTTAAGCTTGGAGAAAGAGATTCTGCGGGAAAAATAAAACCAAGGCTTTCAGTTACAGACAGCTGTATCTCGGAAGATTCGCTTGAACTGTTGTTGGAGAAAATATATAAGCTTTTAAAATAAAAGCTGATAAACCGGATTGATCTAATGTGATTGTCCGGTTTTATTTTTTTATATAACATACTTTTTTTAGAAAAAAAATTATGTTATATTTCCATTATGAATTCAAAAGAGATTAGAAATAGATATTTAAAGTTTTTTGAAAAGAGAGGACATAAAATAATCCCCTCAGCTTCTCTTGTGCCCGCGGATTATATTATTCCTGATAAGGGTTCTCTTTTTACTACTGCTGGTATGCAACCTCTTATACCTTATTTACTTGGTACAAAGCATCCAGACGGCACCAGACTTGTAGATGTACAGAAATGTGTTCGTACAGGTGATATAGATGATGTTGGAGACAACCGCCACCTTACCTTTTTTGAAATGATGGGAAACTGGTCTCTTGGTGATTACTTTAAAAAAGAATCTATTGCTTGGAGCTTAGAGTTTCTTACTAGTAAAGAAGAAGGTTTGGGTTTACTTCCAGAAAGACTTTATGTGACTGTATTTAAAGGTGAGGATGGAATACCTAGAGATGAAGAATCTATTAATCTTTGGAAAGAGAATTTTAAAAAATTTAATATAGATGCAGATGTGGCTCTCGAGGATGAAATTATAAAAGATAGAATAAAAATAATTCCTTTAGGTAAGGAAGATAATTTTTGGATTGCAGGAAATTTTGCAACCGCAACCGGTCCCTGTGGTGCTGATACAGAAATGTTTTATGATACTCGACCAGAAGAAGGAAAAGTAGAAGGTAAATTTGCTGATTTAGTAAAATCTGGAAGGATTATTGAAATTTGGAATAATGTTTTTATGGAGTTTAATAAAACTTCAGAAGGTAAATATGAAAAACTTGCAAAACCAAATGTGGATACAGGAATGGGGCTCGAAAGAACGTCTGTCGTTATGCAAGGAAAAACCACTGTTTTTGATACAGATATTTTTGAAGAAATTTTAAATGAAATAAGAAGTAAGGCACAAAAGAAAGATGATAGAGTAGAGAGAATCGTTGCTGATCATATTCGTTCTGCTGTTATGATAATTTCTGATGGTATAGTTCCATCAAATACTGAAGTTGGTTATGTACTCAGAAGAATTATTAGAAGAGCCATTCGCTTTATTGATCAACTTGGAATTTCAAAAGAAGAAATAATTTCTATTGCAAAAGTTGTTATAAATAAACTTTCTTATGCTTATCCAGTTCTTAATGAAAAAGGAAATGAAATTTTGAATGTGATTAAGGGGGAGGATAATAAATTTAGAAAAACATTGTCTGATGGTATGAAGTGGTTTGAGAAAATGTATGATTTTAATATAAAGATGATGAATGGTGGTTTTAAAAATAACTTGATTGATGGTCAGGATGTTTTTAATTTATTCCAATCTTATGGTTTTCCGCTTGAAATGACGGTTGAGTTAGCAAAAGAAAAAGGTTTGGATGTAGATATGGAAGGTTTTAATGAACACATGAAAAAACACCAAGAAATTTCAAAAGCTGGTTCAG
Source organism: uncultured Candidatus Saccharibacteria bacterium (assembly GCA_964479775.1). Lineage (GTDB taxonomy): Bacteria > Patescibacteriota > Minisyncoccia > Phycocordibacterales > GWA1-40-21 > Bog-1340. The sequence continues at coordinate 32,374 of CAYZNH010000003.1, forward strand.
AACAGAAATTTAAAGGTGGTCTTGCGGGAACGGGAGAAATAGAGACAAAATATCATACAGTCACACACTTACTTTTAGGAGCTTTAAGACAAGTGTTGAGTAAAGATATATACCAAAAAGGAAGTAATATTACAGCAGAAAGAATGCGTTTTGATTTCAATTGGCCAGAAAAGCTTACAACAGAGCAATTAAAATCTATTGAAGATTTAGTAAATCAAAAAATTACTGAAAAAATCCCAGTTGAAATGCTTGAACTTCCAAAAGAAGAAGCAAAGAAAATTGTTTCTGTTCTTTCTTTTGATGAATCAAAATATGGTGATGTAGTTAAGGTATATAAAATAGGAGATTTTGATGTCGAATTTTGTGGAGGTCCTCATGTAAAAAATACTAATGAGCTTGGTCATTTTAAAATAGTAAAAGAAGAAGCTTCAAGTGCTGGTGTTAGACGTATAAAAGCGGTTTTGGAATAAAAATTATAGCGCAAATAAAAAACTTCTTTAAAAAAGAAGTTTTTTATTTGCGCTATAATTTTTATCATAATATAATATGTAAGTATGAATCTTTTTTCTTTTAAAAATAAAACAAACCTATCTCTAGTTTTTGATATTAGAGATACTTTTATTTCTGTAGCTGCAACTAAATTTGAAAATAACAAAAATCCAGAAATTATTTATATTCAAAGATTTAAAATCGAAATACAAGATTTTAAAGACACCAAAAAATATTTTAATTCTTTAGTTAAAACTATTGATAAATCAGTTGTTTCTATTAGAAAAAATCTCGTACGAATTGGTAGTAGTAGTACTATTGATAAGTATTATTTTTTTCTAAATTCTCCTTGGTCTATATCTCAGAGTAAATTAATTAAATTTATAAAAGATAAGAAATTTGTTATAGATAATTCTTTTTTACAAAAAATAATATTAGGTGAAAGTGATAAAATTGAAAAAGATATTGAATATATAAAATCTGGTGCAGATTGGTTTCTTTTTGAAGAAAAAATAATTAGATCAAGACTAAATGGATATCAGGTTGAAAAAATTTATCAAAGAAAGACTCAGGATATAGAAGTAGATATTTTTGTTTCTTTTTTACCGCAAGATTTATTATTAAAATTAAAAACTATTATTGATAATAAAAAGATGAAAATGAATATAAATTCTTCCACTTTATCTTCTTTTACTTTCTTGAGAGATTTATATAATGATAAAAATAATTTTATATATATTGATATATCATCAACAATCACTGATTTTTATGTTGTAAGAGATGATGTAGTTTTTGGTATAATATCTTTTCCTTTTGGAGAAAAAGATATTATTAAAAATATATCTCAGAGATTCAAGGTGTCTGAAGATATTATTTATTCTCTTTTTGCAATGAAGTGTCATAGCAAATGTGATAAAAACACAAAAGATAAGGTTGATGAATATATGGAATATGGTTTACAAGAATGGACAGAGAAGTTTGATTCAACGATAACACAGATCTGTTCAGAAAATAATATACCTAAAGATATTTTTGTTCTTTCTGATTCTGATTTTGATAAGATTCTTTATGGTATAATTAAAAAGGATTTTAATATAAGTCTTCTTAAGAAATTTGGTATAGACACAAGAGTGAGTTTGATAGAAGAATCGGTGTTTGATGATCATATTGTAAATAATAATTTTTTTAAAAATGAACCTTATGTAAAAATGGATGTTGTATTTTTAAATAAAAATCTAAATAAAAAATAAAAAATGCCTAAAAAAATAATACAAGATATATATACAACAAATAAGAGGAGTATAAGGATGATTACTAAATCTGATATAAGACCAGAGATTTCTTCTAAAAAAAATAATAAAAAAACAGAAAAATTTGATTCTAGTAGGGTAGAATCACTTGTTGATTATTCTGAGGCTGAAAAAATAAATAAAAATTCTCAAATCTTTTTGTGGATTATTAGTATTTTCTCTGTCATTGTTTTGATTTTTTTGGTTTCTTCTGTTTTTTCTACTGCTAGTTTAAAAATTACTCCGAGAAATGAAAAAATTATGTTAAATGATACCTTTGCAATGATAAAAGGGTATGAAGAGGATAATAACTCATTAAATTATGAGGTTATGACGATAAAGAAAACCCTTACAAAAGAATTAAAAACTGATGGAGAAGAATATGTTGAAAGAAAATCAGTTGGTAAAGCGGTTATTTATAATAATGATAGTACTTCTAAACAAAGATTAATAAACAATACTAGATTAGAAACTGATGAAGGATTAATTTATAGAATAAGACAGTCTGTTGATGTTCCCGGGTATAAAATTGTTGGTGGTGTAAAAACGCCTGGAAGTATAGAGGTTGAAATAATTGCTGATATACCAGGAGATAAATACAATATGAAAATTGAAGATTTTAAAGGAGATTTTACAATTCCTGGATTTAAGGGTACTACAAAATATACAACTTTTTATGCTAGATTGAGTTCTGATACTACTGGTGGTTTTATTGGTAATATTAGAAAAGTATCTGAAGAAAGTCTTAAAAAGGGTAGAGAAGAATTGAAAGTAGAATTAAGTAATGCTCTGATTAAAGATATTTACACACAGAAACCAGACCAGTTTACTTTTTTTGATAATAATTATTATATAGAATATTTTGAGTTAGAAGATGTGTTAGACGGTGAAAAATATATTATTTCGGAAGAAGGTATTATAAATGTGATTATTTTTAAAGATAGTGAATTATCAGATTTTATTGCCACAGAAAAAATAGAAGATTTTGATGGTTTACCGGTTAATATAATATGGTCTAATGTTAAAGCAGAAATAGTTGGATCTACAGAAAAACCATGGAATGAATATAAAGTAAAGATTATTTTAAAGGGTGAAGCTAGTGTTGTATGGATATATGAAAAAGATATTATACTCAACACGATAAAAGGACAAAATAAGAATATAATCCAAGGAGTTTTAAATGACTACAAAAATTCTATTATAGAGATAGAATCATCTATTAGACCACAATGGAAAAGTTCGTTTCCAAGTAATATAAATAAGATAAAAATATTAGACATGATCATGGACAAGGCTAAAATATAATTGTCAACAAAGGATAATATATTGACTATTATTTTAAATTTGTTATCATATTTATCGTTGTTTATTAAAAATGCAAAAATCAAAAAATAAGCCAACGGCAATAGGTTTGGTCATGGAAGCTTTTCCCAATACTCTTTTTAAAGTAAAACTTGAAAATGGTAATGAGTTGCTTTCTTATCTGGCTGGAAAAATGAGACTCCATAGAATAAAAATTCTTATAGGAGATAGGGTTGAAGTTGAGCTTGATGAGTATGGTGGTAAAGGGAGGATAATAAGAAGATTTTAAAAAAAATGAGAGTAAAAGCTGCAGTAAAAAAGATTTGTGTAAAATGTAAGACCGTAAGAAGGAAAGGTCGCGTTTTTGTTGTATGTTCAAATCCTAGACACAAGCAGAGACAAGGGTAGTTGATTTTTATTAATATAAGTGCTAATATAGCCTTTCTAAAAAAGTTTTATGCGTATAGTAGGTATAACAATTCCAGAAAATAAGAGATTAAAAATAGGTCTAACAATACTATATGGTATTGGGCAGCCTGCTGCAAAACAAATTCTTAAAGCAGCTGGTGTAGATCCTGAGAAGAAACCATCTGAATTAACTGCAGATGAAGAAAATAAAATAAAGAAGTTTATAGAAGGAAGAAAGATAGAGGGAGATTTAAAGAGAGAAGTTTCTTCGAATATTAAAAGGTTGAAAGATATAAAATGTTATAGAGGTACCAGACATATGAGAAAGTTGCCTTCAAGAGGACAAAGGACAAAAACAAACTCTAGAACACTTAGAGGAAATACTAGAAAGACTATGGGTACTGGTAGAAAAGCGGCCGATAAAAAATAATAAATAAATTCTAAACGAACAATGGGTAAGAAAAGAATAGTAAAAACAGAAGAAAAAGGTGATTCTTCATCTAAAAATGTAACAAAAAAAGTTAACTCTAAAAAAAGAGTTGATGCTGGTATTTTATATGTTCAATCAACATATAATAATACAATGGTTTTGCTTACAGATAAAAAAGGCAATGCTTTAATGGCCTCTTCGGCTGGCGCTTTGGGTTTTAAAGGTGCTAAAAAAGGTACTCCTTTTGCAGCTGCAAAAGTTGGTGAAGTTTTGGCGGAAAAAGCAGTTGATATTGGATTGAAAGAAATAGATGTTGTCGTAAAGGGAGTTGGTTCTGGAAGAGAATCTGCTATAAGAGGTTTTATTTCAAAGGGTGTAAATATAGTTAGTATAAAGGACGAAACACCTGTTCCACACAATGGACCAAAGCCACCTAAACCAAGAAGAATATAAAATAATATGAAAATAGGACCAAGATATAAAATAGCAAGAAGATTAGGGGGGAGTGTTTTTGATAAGACACAATCTCAAAAATTTGCTTTAAGAAGTACTAAGAAAGATTCAATCAAAAAGAAGAAGAAAGTTGGATCTGATTTTAGTTTACAGCTTATAGAAAAACAAAAAGCTAGATTTACTTATGGATTAAACGAAAGACAGTTTAAGAATATGGTTTCTACTGTTTTAAAGAAGAAAGGTTCAAATATGAACGAGTCTTTGGTACAAGCTTTAGAAGTAAGATTAGATAATGTTGTATATAGAATTGGCTTTGCTAAAAGTAGACAAGCTACCAGACAGTTAGTTAGCCACGGTCATATAGATGTTAACGGAAAGAGAGTTACCATTCCTTCTTATAAGGTTTCAGTTGGAGATATTATAACTATAAGAGAAAGAAGTAAAAAGAAGTCTGTTTTTAATGATTTAAATGAAAAAATTAAAGATATAAGAGTTCCTTCTTGGATTTCATTTGATTTAGAAAAGAAAACTGCCAAAATACAAGGATTACCAAAAATCCCAGCAAATGAGTTAAGTTTTAATGTTTCTTCAATTTTTGAGTATTATAGCAGATAAAAATACCCGTTATTAGGTCTTTCGGGTAATTTAAAAAAACTTTTAATATAATTAATATAAAAATATGTCTGAACAATATAAAATATTGTTACCATCAAAACCAAAAATAATCTCAGAAGAGGGATTTTCTGGTGTTTATGAAATAGACGGTCTTTATCCGGGGTATGGTCATACATTGGGTAATTCTTTGAGAAGAATTATTCTTTCTTCTATTCCTGGTGTGGCTATAACTTCTGTAAAAATATCTGGTGTTGATCATGAATTTTCTACACTCGATGGCGTAAAAGAAGATGTTATAAATATAATTTTAAATCTTAAAAAGACAAGATTTAAGGTTGTTAATGATGAGGTTCAGACTGTTGAATTAAAAATAAAAGGTATAAAAGATGTTACTGCTGGTGATATAACAGTCCCAGGACAAGTTGAAGTCTTAAATCCAGAACAACATATAGCTTCTATAACTGATAAAAACACAGAACTTGTTATAGAAATGAAAATACAAAAAGGTTTAGGTTTTGTTCCTAAAGAAGCTTTACAAAAAGATAAAGTTGAGATCGGTATGATCGCCTTAGATGCTATTTTTACTCCAATAAGAAGAGTAAATTATGAAGTAGAAAATATGAGAGTTGGTGATAGAACTGACTTTAATAAACTAAGAGTATCCATAGAGACAGATGGTTCTATAACAGCCAATGAAACACTAGAAAGATCAATTTTTATAATGATAGAACAACTTAAGGCTATAGTTGGTTTTGAAGAAAAAGTTGAAGAAATTAAGGTTGAAGAAACTAAGCCAGAAGAAACCGATGATAAAGAAGTGGATTCAGAATTTTTAAAGACAAGAGTAGAAACATTAGATCTTTCGGTTAGGACAGTAAATGCTCTTTCAAATGCAAATATAAGGACAATCGGTGGTCTTGCAAGAAAGAAGGAAAAAGATCTTTTAGAAATAGAAGGACTTGGTTCAAAGGGTATCCAAGAAATAAAAAAAGCTCTATCAAATTTTGGTATAACTTTAAAGTAAAAACATGTTACACAGTAATAAGAAAAAACAATTAGGAAGACAGAAAAATCAAAGAAATGCTTTGATAAAGACTCTTGCTGTTTCTTTAATAAAGAATGGAAAGATAGTCACAACAGAAACAAAAGCAAAGGTTTTAAGATCTTTTGTTGAGAAGCTTATAACAAAAGGTAAAGCAAACACACTTAATTCACAGAGACTTATTGCTGGTGTTGTTGGTTCTACTATGGCAAAGAAAATCTGTAAAGAAATATCACCTAAATATTCTGAAAGAAAAGGTGGATATACAAGAGTCGTAAAAGTTAAAACAAGAATATCTGATGGTGCAAAGATAGCTCAGATAGAATTTGTATAATTATTAAAACAATGGAAAAGAAAATTTACACAATAGATGCAACAGGAGGAAAACTTGGTAGAATAGCTACAAAGGCAGTTTCTTTACTTATAGGAAAGAATTCAACTGAATACGCAAGAAATAAAGTTTTTGATGTAAAGGTTGTTATAAACAATGCATCTAAGATTGATATAGTAGAAAGTAAATTAAAAACTGCTTACAGAAGATATTCTGGATATCCAGGTGGTTTATATGAAAAGAGTATGGAACAAATAATAGAAAAGAAAGGAAAGGGTGCAGTTCTTAAACTTGCTATCTCTGGTATGATTCCACACAATAAACTAAAGTCGAAAATTATAAAGAATTTAGTTATAACAGAATAAAAAAAATGGCTGAAACAAAAGAAAAATATATAGAGGCAGTTGGTAGAAGAAAAACTTCTATCGCAAGAGTAAGGGCTACTCCAGCTTCAAAAAATTCTTTCGATATAAATGGAGGAAAGAGTGTTAATGATTATTTTAAAACTGAAGCTCAAAGATTGATTGCTGTTGAAGCTTTAACAAAGTTACCTAACACCGCTACTTTTTCAGTTACTGCAAAAATTATTGGTGGGGGAGTAAATTCACAAGCTGAAGCTTTAAGACATGCTTTAGCAAGAATTTTGATAAAATATGATATAGAATTAAGAAAAGACCTTAAGAAACTCGGTTTTCTAAAAAGAGATCCAAGAGCAAAAGAAAGAAGAAAATTCGGTTTGAAGAAGGCGAGAAAAGCTCCACAGTGGTCAAAGAGATAGAGACTCATTCAGAATTTATTTAAAAAGCACGATAAAACTGCCGTCAGTCACGGCAGTTTTTTTCTACTCAGTAAATTTGTTGCTACAAATTTACTTCCGTAAGGCTTTTAAAATAAATTCTTTCATTCGTTATTATTAAATACAATTCAATTAAAAACCGCTCAGTACACTTAGGTACAGGCGGTTTGTCGTTATTTGACAGGTTTGAAATGCCAGTCAGAAATAAAAGGACCATTTTTGTTGTCGAAGAATGCAAGATCTTCTCCGACGATTTTTTCGACGTGACGCTTAGCGGTGTTTACACAAACACCGACATTTTCAACCAATTCTCCAATAGTCATTCCACCATGAAAGTGGAGACGACTGAGAAGTGCTTCCTTCCAACTTTTGGCCTCTTTGAATTCTTTAGCCCAGATAGCTTCGGGTTTTTTCATAGAACTTCTTCCTCTCTATTTCTAATCTTAGCATACTTTATATATAAAGTCAAATATGAAACTTGAAACAATGTATATATATGTTAAACTAGATAAATAATACTTGTCCCGTTGTAAATTCAACGAGGGTAGGTTTGTTTATATAATTTAATTAAATTATATACAGTGTCGGTTAATATAAAATATAAAAATAAAATTTACAATTAGGATGAATAAAGACGATAAAAAACAGCAAGATGATGTAGTCTATGATGACTCATCAGAAAAAGAAACAAAAGAAGATATAAGTCTTGATTCTGATATTGTGCCTGAAGAAGAGACAGAATCTTCCGATTCTTTAATTAAAAAACTTAAAGAGAAAATAAAAAAGCTTGAATCAGAAAAGACAGAATACATGGATGGCTGGCAGAGAGAAAGGGCTGATTTTATAAATTATAAAAAAAGAGTTGAGGGAGAAAAGTTAGAAGTTATAAAGTATTCAAATGAAAATTTGGTTTCTGATATTATCCCTGTTCTTGATAGTTTTGATATGGCTTTTTCAAATAAAGAAGCTTGGGAAAAAGTAGATAAGAATTGGCGAGTTGGAGTAGAATATATTTATACTCAACTTATGAAAGTTCTTGGTGAAAATGGTTTAAAAGAAATGAATCCACTTGGAGAAAAGTTTGATCCCAAATTCCATGTTGCAGAAGGACATATAGAAACTGATGATGATAAAAAAGACGGTGTAATAGTAACTGTAAAAAAGAAAGGATATATGTTGAATGATAGGGTGGTTATTGCTCCTAGTGTTGTAGTAGCGGAATATAAAGACAAAGAGATTTAAGATTTAGGATTCAAGATTTAAGAAAATAAAAATGATACAAAATTCTTATACATTTTTAATATCCATTATACTCATATTTGTTAGTTTTGTTTTTTTAGTTGTAGGATTAACAAAAAAAGTAAAAATAATGTCAATTTTATCTTTTATTGTTATTTTAATATTTAGTTTTTATATTTTTACAATGCTTTTAATTAGGTTTAATGGTGGAATGTAAAATGCGAAAGTTGAATTAAAAAAACGAGGTGAGACCTTAGGAATTCAAAAAGGTGTCTCCTCGTTTTTTGTTTTTGTATTGTCTTTGCGAGTGACAATGTCGCAATCCAGGTTTGTATTTTTATTGTCATTCCCTTGAAAAAGGCTTGCCCAGCCAGGGGAATTCAGGATTAATTGACCTGGATCCCGTTCTCCAACGGGATGACACAACATAAAAGGATATATCAGAAATTACCCCATACAACTTTTTAATCTTTCATATACATTACCTAAGCTACATAAATATATGAATATAAATAAATAATTTCATATATAGAAAGTTTAACGGGGTCTAAGAAAATACTTGCCCCGTAAGACTTTTTATCTATTTTTGCAAAACATAATATGTTTAATATAGTAAGAAATATTAATAAGATATTAAATATTAAAAAGTCGTACCGGGTAGTCGTTTCTCTCGTTATTTTCTAATAGAAAACACCACACTCAGATTTTACTCTTTGTGTGGCGTTTGTGTTTGGGTCGGAAGTATTACTTCTTTTCTCGGAAGGTTACGAAGTAGCCGGTAGTGGCGCCGTAATCACATTGGGGACTTAACGTACAATTAAATCTAACAACTTCTCCTGCAATCGCGCTCACCTCGAGGTTTGTGTGACTTTCGAGGAAGAAACGAAGCTGTCTTCCGAAGTCACTTCCGATTTGAGGGAAGTAGTAAATCCCAAGACCGAAGTCCTTGATACCTGAATCATACTCGGGTATCGTGGTTTCGATTTTTTCCTTTTGGGTCGGAGCTGATTCTGTCGTAGACTCTCTGAGACGAGTAATAAATAGAAACAACATGGTTAATCCACAGATACTAATAACAATTAGTGTTGTAAGTATTTTACCAGCATTTGATTTAGCCATAAAACCTCCTTGTGAAGCTCACCTTACTGGGGTGATAACTTTCTATTTCTAATTATACACCTAATAATCTAATATGTCAATTAACAAATTATAAAAAAAGTTTATAATATAGTTATGTTATCAATCCAGAAACAACCAAAATACATAGAAAAGGAAATGCAGTTACCAAACGGTAAGTGGGTTTTGGTTATTTTTGAATTAGTTGAAGTAAATGGAAAGATAATTGCTAAGGCTGTTAGTGGAAGAATTATAGAAAAAGCAGTTACTTTAGAAAAAGAAGAAATTCTTGCACTTCCAGTATGTTGCGAAACCCAGAATATTCAACCTGTTGTAAGTCCTTTCTTTTCTGAAATAGAAACTCTTTTAAAAGATTTATCATTTGTAGTAACTCAACCAGCTCGAGCTCCTAACTTTAATTAGATTTAAGATTCATGATTTAAGATTCATGAATCAGACACACTTTCTTATATTGATGTGTTGTTTTGATTTTGTGTGTCTCTGCGAGGTACTCCGTGGCAGTCCAGGTTTGTATTTAATTTAACCTAGATTACGACGTCAGATTACTTCCTCGTAATGACACAAGAAAGAGGAGAAATTATTATTAAAAATAAATTTTCTAGAAAACTAAAACCTAGAAACTTAAAACTAATTAAAAAAACTTATGAGTAAAATATTAGGTATAGACTTAGGTACAACATTTTCTGCTATGTCAGTTATGGAAGGAAATGCACCTAAAATTATTGAAAATGCAGAAGGAGCAAGGACAACGCCTTCTATTGTAGCTACTACAAAAACAGGTGAAAGACTCGTTGGACTTCTAGCAAGAAGACAAGCCGTTACAAACCCAAAGAATACAGTGTTTCAAATCAAAAGATTTATGGGACACCAATACGATGATGCTGGTGTACAAAAAGATAAAGCATCAGTTTCTTTTGATATATTAAAAGCTTCAAATGGAGGTGTTGATGTTGCTATGGGTGGAAAGAATTATAGACCAGAAGAAGTTTCTGCGATGATACTTCAGAAAATGAAAAACGATGCTGAAGCAAGACTTGGTGAAAAGATTACAGACGCTGTTATTACAGTTCCTGCTTACTTCAACGATTCACAAAGACAGGCTACAAAAGATGCAGGTCAGATTGCAGGTTTAAATGTTCTTCGAATTATAAACGAACCTACTGCTGCGGCTCTTGCATATGGTTTAAACAAAAATAAAAATGAAAAGATTGCAGTGTATGACTTCGGTGGAGGAACATTTGATATTTCAATTCTTGAAATAGGAGATAGTGTTGTTGAGGTTCGCTCTACAGATGGAGACTCTCATTTGGGAGGTCGTGATATAGACAAAAAAATTGTAGATTGGATGGCGGAACAGTTTATGAAAGAAAATGGTATTGATTTGAGAAAAGACGCACTTTCACTTCAGAGACTTGATGAAGCTGCAGAAAAAGCAAAAATAGAACTTTCTACAGCAATGGAAACAGAAATAAATATTCCATTCGTTACATCAGATGCAAGTGGTCCAAAACATTTGCTTATAAAAATGACAAGAGCTGCTCTTGAAAATTTAGTAAAAGATCTTATTGATAGATCAATAGAGATTTCAAAGAGAGCTATTTCTGCCTCACCATTTAAAATAGAAGAAATAAATGAAGTTATTATGGTTGGAGGACAGACAAGAATGCCAGCCATAGTTACTGCTGTGAAAACTTTGTTTGGAAAAGAGCCAAACCTTTCTGTAAACCCAGATGAAGTCGTGGCTATGGGAGCTGCTGTTCAAGGAGGTATTTTAAGAGGAGATGTAAAAGATGTTCTTTTGCTTGATGTTATACCACTATCACTCGGTATAGAGACAATGGGAGGGGTTGCAACGCACTTGGTAGAGAAAAATACTACTATCCCTACATCTAGAAGTCAGGTATTTTCTACTGCAGCAGATAATCAAACCTCTGTAGAAATACACATTGTTCAAGGAGAAAGACCAATGGCGTCTGATAACAAGAGTCTTGGTAGATTTATTCTTGATGGTATTCCAACAGCCCCAAGAGGTATGCCTCAGGTTGAAGTTACATTTGATATAGATGCAAATGGAATATTAAATGTAAAAGCAAAAGATAAAACAACAAACAAAGAACAATCTATAAGAATAGAAGCAAGTTCTGGTTTGAAGAAAGAAGATATAGAAAAGATGCAAAAAGAAGCAGAGATTCACGCGGAAGAAGATAAAAAGAAAAAGGAAGAAATAGAGATGAAAAATATTGCTGAGCAGATGATATATACTGCGGAAAAAGCTATTAAAGATAATGGATCAAAAGTTACACCAGAAATAGTTAAGGGTGTTGAAGACAAGATTGCTGATCTAAAGAAAGCAAAAGAAGGTACTGATCTTGTTGCGATTAAGACTGCTTCAGAAACTCTTTCTATTGAAATGCAAAAGATCGGTGAAGCGATGTCTAAGGCGCAACAGGCAAACCCTACAGGCCAAACAGCCCCAGAAGGTGGTGCAGAAAAGAAAGATGACAATATAAAAGATGCGGAGTTTAAGGAGACTGGAAGCGAAGGAAAATAGGTTGTAGATGTTGTAAGTGTTGAAATTGTTGAAATTGTTGTATTTGTGTCATTCCCGTGCAGACGGGAATCCAGGATTATTTAAAAAGTAAAATAAAAAAAACAAGGTTGTCCGTAAACGGACAACCTCGGTGAGAGAAAACGGTGTTTATTTGTCTTTGACAATAACTGTTACGCAAGCATAATTTTTGATTTCAGTAACTGGACTTAAAGAAATAATTTCCCTGTTATTAACACTTTCTTGAATTCTAGTCTGAAGGTCACAAGAAAATTCACAACCTTCTACTACCTTAATAGAAACGATCAACACTTTTGTTTTCATTTAGAACTCCTTTTTTTGTTTGATTCTAATAAAACAATAACAGTTATATTATGTTTGTCAACTTAAAACTAAAACCTATAAACTAAAAACTAATTATGTCCAAAGATTACTATAAAACATTAGGTATCAACAAAGATGCCAGCAAAGAAGATATAAAGAAAGCTTTCAGAAAACTCGCGCATGAGCACCATCCTGACAAGGGTGGTAACGCTGAGAAGTTTAAAGAAGTAAGTGAAGCTTACAGTGTTCTTTCTGATGATAATAAGAGAGCTCAGTATGATACTTATGGAAGTGCTGGACCTACAGGTGCTGGAGGTTTTGGAGGACAAGACACTGGTGGTTTTGGAGGTTTTGACTTTTCTGGTTTTAACCAAAATGGACAAGGTTTTGAATTTGATCTTGGGGATATATTTGGAGATTTCTTTGGTGCTGGAGGTGGTGGTAGAAGAGTCCACAAAAAAGGAAGAGATATTTCTGTAGATATGGAACTATCTTTTCATGATTCTGTTTTTGGTGCAGAAAAAACTATAAGATTAACAAAGACTTCAAAGTGTAAAGAATGTCAGGGTAGTGGTGCTAAGGCAGGGACACAGATGCAGACATGTAATACTTGTGATGGTCATGGAAAAGTTCGTGAAGCAAAGAGATCAATGTTTGGTACATTTATGACAGAAAAGGTTTGTGATACTTGTGGAGGGTCTGGAAAAATACCAAAAGAAAAATGTAATACATGTAATGGAAAAGGAACGTTAAAAAGAGAAGAAGAATTATCTGTAAAAATACCAGCTGATATTGAAGATGGAGAAACGATTAGACTTACTGGTGGGGGTGAGGCTATCAAAGACGGTTCAAATGGAGATCTTTATATTAAGATACATGTTAAAGAAGATAAAATGTTTAGAAAAGAAGGTAAGAATCTTGTAACAGAATTAAATATAAAACTTTCTGAAGCAATACTTGGAACAAAAGTTAATCTAAAAACTCTTGATGGAGAAATAGAATTAAAGATTCCTGAAGGAACACAGTTTGGTGAAATACTTCGTATAAAAAGTAAGGGGGTACCGATAGATAATAATAGAAGGGGCGATTTGTTGATAATGATAAATATAAAAATACCAACAAGACTTTCGAGACAGTCAAAGAAAATTTTTGAAGACTTGAAGGGGGAGGGAATATAGAAAAGATTCAAGATTTATGATTTAAGATTCATGAATAAGACAAAACAGAGAGAGGTTTACTTCGTAAATCTCTCTCTGTTTTGTCATTGCGAGGAGGTCTTCCGACGTCGCAATCCAGATTGTTTCTCTTTTTGTCATTCCCGTACAAATGGAATCTAGATTAATCATTTTGCTTTTAAATTCAAATCTATATACAATATAAGACATGGAAAAAGAACCGAAAAAGGAAAAGTTAGAACAATCATCATTAGAATATTGTTATGAATTAGAGACAGAAATAGATTTGTTCTATAAATTTTTGTTTCAAAATAATCAAAAATTCCATAGAGATTTGATATATAAATATTTTCCAGAACTTAATGATATACATACAAACCCAGAAAATTTATCTGAAGAAGAGTTGTATTTAAAGATTAAGAATGCCATTTCAAAATTTAGAGAAAAATACGCTGATAATATTAGATTGGCCGAAGATAATATTAAAGCTGAATTATTAAATATAGGTGATGGTATAAACTCATTAGAAAATCTTATGGGTGAAAATGAACATTTTAAATATTTAGTTATGCCATCAGTTTATCCAGTTTGTCCTTTTAATGCGGAAAGAAATTTATTCTTTTTTTCAATTAGCGATGTTAGTAATGGTAAAACGAAAGATACCATGTTTCCATCAGTGGTTTTACATGAAATTTCTCATTTTATATTTTTTAGACAGATAATTAATATACCAAATAAATTATCTGACAGGGGAATTCATCATCTTAAAGAGGTTTTGACGCCAGTATTGTTAGCACATCCTGATATGGTTAAACATAGGCAAGATCACCATATATGTGGAAATAAAGAATCAATAAATTATAGAGTTGAAAATGAAAAAGGTGAGGTTCTAAGTATTTTTAATTATGTTAATAATGAATTTTTAAAAAATCCAACACCAGAAGGATATATATCATTTTTACATTGGCTTATTGCGTTGTTTGAGCAGATTGAACCAGAAATTATAGAACGAGATAGACTTTACTCTGAGAATGGTCTAGAGACTTTTTCAAATCCAGATCTTAACAGTAAATTTATGAAGCCAATTAAATTGAAATAATATTTTATGGAAATAAAATCAACTCTTAAAAATAGACAAGGACAAATACTTAATGTAACTTATTCAGAAAGTGATCCTATGGTTAACCTTAAAAATAAGGTCCTTCATGGTATCCATGCATTTTGTTTTTGTAAAGATAAGATGGTTTTAGTAAAACATCCAAAGTCTGGTTGGATACCACCAGGGGGTCATATTGAATCAGGAGAAACTTATGAAAAAACAGTTATTAGAGAAGTAAAAGAAGAAACAAATATGAAGGTTCTCTATCAAGAGTTGATTGGTTTTATAGATGTAGAAGAACCAGATAAAATAGTTAGGCAAACTAGAAGTTTTTGTTTGGTTGAACCTTATGGAGATTTTGTCTGTGACGAAGACGGAGAAATAACTGAAATAAAATTGATTGATCCAAAAGATTATAAGCAGTATTTTGATTGGGGAGAGATAGGAGATAGAATAATGGAGAGAGCTTTGGAAATTAAGAAACAAATATAATGAACGCTGTTATTTTAAAAGAACAATATTTACCGACATATAAGGATAATTTTAAAAAAGACCCTAGATGGATTACTAGAGAATCTACACATTATATTTTTCATTATTTTCCAAATAATGTGGCTGGTTTAGAAATTGATAAGATAGAAAAAATACAAGAAGAATCTTTTGAAAAGATAATCTCTACCTTAAAAATTGAACCTCCAAAAGAAAAAATTAAATATTATTTATATTCAGATTTTGAAGTTAAAAAAGAATTAATGGGGGATGATGGCTATGCTCAAGCCATTTATAAAGATTTTTCTATACATGTTATATATACAGAAGAACATAAACCTCTTGGAGAACACGAGGATACACATTTGTTGTCTTTACCTTTAGGACAAGCTACTGGTTTCTTTGCCGAAGGTTTAGCTGAATATATGTCTTGGGATAGAACTTTTTTCGGTAAAACTAAAGAATACTGGTTAAAAGAAGGAAAAGATAAAATATTACCAGTTGAAAAAATAGTAACTCATCAAGATTGGATGAATACTCCAGATGATATTTCCATGTATTATTATTCTTTTGCTGGTTATTTTGTAAAAAAGATTATTGAATATTTTGGAATAGATAAATTTAAATCTTTTTATAGTGAAATAAATAGAGATATGAATTTTGAAGAAATTAATAAAATTTTCAAAAAATACTTTATTGATGATTTATTTTCTTTTAATAAAAAAGTTTCTTAATTTAAAATTATTTATGATAAAAGAAAAAACAATAAAAGCCGGTGCTATTATTTTGAGTAACAATAATAAAGAAAATATAGCATTACTTTATAGAGGTAAACAAAGAGATTGGTCTTTTCCTAAAGGACATGTTGATTTAGGAGAAAATTCAACACAGACAATGTTACGAGAAATAAAAGAAGAAACAGGTTTAATTGTTAAGATTATTAAAAACTTGCCAGACCTTGAGTACGTTAGCTCTAGCGGAGAGAATGTGTCAATCAAAATGTTTGTTGTAATATCAGAAGATGACTCAAAATTAAAAAATGAATTTGAAAATGATGATATTCAGTGGATACCATATAATAAAGTTATTGAAAAACTTAGTTATGATAATTTAAAAGATTATTTTACTTTTGTATCTCCGATGGTTCGTAGTGTTATTGATTCCGAATAATCCAAAATTCATTGAAGATATAAGAGGTTGCAGAAACTCAGAGTGTTTGAAAGTATAAAATGTTTAGTTAAAAAAAATTGAGGTCTCACTTCGAGTTTTTTAATATTATCTATTGACATTTTGTTAAGAATAGTATATAATTGGAAATGGATAGTTTGTTGCTGTTTTCGGGTGAGAATGGTGACTTTACACTATTGGATATTCAAAAAGGAGAAAGTTAATGAAGGTTATTTGTTCGATTCTTTTCGCTCTCTGTTTTTCGACGGGGCTTTTGGCTTCGTCAAACGAGGTCGCTGTGGTTGAGGAAGTTCAAGAATCCGGGTTTTCAAAAACCCTGGCTATTGACTTCTTCAACAAGTACGTCGGCCAGAGCGGTGTTGCTTACACCCGCGACTCTGTGTATCAGCCGTCTGTGACAGTTGAACACGATTCCGGCCTTTACCTTTCGGTATGGGGTTCCGGTGCTTTCAACAACGGGAAAGATAAAATCGGCAACGAAGTCGACTACATCGCTGGTTGGGCCGGTGATGTTGGTCCCGTGAGTATCGATACGGGTGTTGGATATTACGACTTTTACGAACTGTGTAAGGGTCGTGAAGAAAATGCCTGGGCGGTATTCATCGAAGTGAGCAAAGAGTTCGAGCTTCAAGACCTCGGTCTTACCTTGACCCCGAGTATTTACTTCGAAGAAGACATTCCCGAACCAGGAAGTTCTTATAAAAGGGATTTCTACACGACCGCCGGAATCGAATTCCGCAAGGGATTTTTCGAGAAGGCGGAGTTGTATTTTTTCCCAGCACTAACATACGACAACGGCGTATACGGAGTCGAAAGCTGTACGGTACTGAGTGCACAACTCGGAGCCGACATCTTCGTTAGTGAGGAAGTGAAGATCAAACCGACGACAATCTATTACCTGCCTTTTGAAAAAGGGGACAGGGACGATGAATTCGTCTTCGGTGTCGGTCTCGAATATTCATTCTAATTTCATCGAGAGATGAAAAACGGCGAGGGCTAATAGCTCCCGCCGTTTTTTTATATTTTTATTTCCAATATCCCCACTTTTTTAATTTCTCAATATCTTCTGTCTCAAACTTCAAACCGATATCATTTCTATAAAATACTTTTGGAATAATTATTTTTTTAGCTATTGATAGACTTTTCTCCCTAGCTTCTTTTATTGTTTTTGCAACAGCAGTTGTATATAGGTTATATCCGTCATTATTTGATATATAAAGTTGTCCGAAATTTTTGTCATCTCCTCTCATTGCAATCTCTTCGAAGTGAATATGATTTTTTTCTTCATCTGAAAGTAAGTCTAAATATATGTTTACACCATAGAGTGTATCTTTGTGATTTCCTTTTCCGTAAGGGAATGGTGGAGTTGCAAGTAGGTTTACTATTCCATAACCATCTTTATATTTTAGATCATAGTCTTTTCCACAAGCTACAGCCTCAAGAAACTCTGCCCAAGGCGACTCATGTATTTCTGTTTGTAAATGTATTATCGGTGTACCAAATCTAGTCGTTGCTTCAAGTGGTATTGCACCTTCTTCGTTTACTATGCAGTTTATTTCAAAGTCTCCCTTAAAATCTATTTTCTGTAGAAAAGGTTTAAATTTTGCGAGCACTTCATTAAAAAGTTTATTATTTTTTATATCTTCATCATACCAAGCAAGTGTTCCCATTTCACTTGTTACCGGACCTATATCTTCTGGAAAGAATCTTGTATGTTCAACATTCATCTCTATCGGACCAACCCAGTCCTTTCCATTAAAATATCTTCCTACACCTATTTCAACACCATCAACTCTCTCGTGAAGTGAAATGGTTTGTCTATCTAAATACTTATTTTGCAAGTAGTTTTTTAAGACACTTATCACATCTTTTCCATCATCAAATTTACCGATGTAAGTAAGAAATTTTGTATCATGGTTGTTGTGTTTTACAACCCATCTCTTTGGATTCTTTTTTACAAAGTGAACTGCTTCTTCTATATCATCAAAATCTTTTAGGGGAACAGTTTTGAGTCCGTGTTCTTTAAAAATCTTTTGTCCGAACTCTCTATCTGTTTCTAATTTATCACTAATATCACAACCACCAACAACTTTGTACCCAGCTTTCTTGAGTTTTTTTGCTTCTTTACCCCAACCAATATCATCGAATACAATAAGACCGTCTTTACCAATCCAGTCTAATTCTTTTTTCCAATCCTTCACTTTTAATACGATATTGTCGAGGTTTGCTCTACTTTTCTTTTCTTCTATAAAAAGTTTTACATCATTTCCTTCTTTTACGAGCTTATGAGCTAAACCTATGGCAATACAATCTGTAGATATAAATAAAATTCTCATTTTTCTGTAGTTATTACAAATAATAGTACTATTTAAAGGGTATTTTGTAGATATTGACAAAAATATTATTATTTGCTATAATACAATAAGAGTAAGGTTTTTTCGGTTCTTTGATTTTTTCAAAAAGGAGGTTCACAGTGATTCTGTTTTACTTTTTGTTGGCTATCTTGGCTTCTGCCATTTTCGCGGCAGTAAACTTGACTGACAAGTTTATAGCTGATGGAGAGGAAGAAGATTCAGACCCGGGCGCCCTTATGGGGATTACCGGAATTGTTTGTGTCTTTGGCGCAATCATTTTCGGACTTCTGACCTATTTCAGTGGTCAGAATATTCCGAAAGAAAACTTCTTGGCTTTGTGGGGAAATGGATTCTTCTATATCATCGCTATTTATTTTTATAATATAGTGCTGAAACATGAAGAAACTTCAAAGGTTGTCCTTTGGTTCCAAACCATACCGGTCGTCGGTTTGTTTTTTGGAATTTATTTCCTCAAGGAAGTTCCGAGTAAGTTTGAACTCCTCGCTATTGCAATGATGATTGTTAGCGGGGTGTTGATTACGTGGCATGATTGTAACAGAAGCATGAAGGTTGTTGTTTTGATGCTTTCTGCTTCTGTTCTTTTTGCTATAAACGATGGTGTTTTGGCTTCTTATGGAAGGGATATTGGTATAAAGGCAACTCTTTTTGTTGATTTTTTGGGAAAGGCGACTTTTGGGTTGATTTTCCTCGTTGGCAAAAAGGAATGTCGTGGCGCCATACTCGGACTTCGTACGAAGTTTGGCTTGATGGTTGGTTCTGAGGTTGCATGTATGACGGCAGATTCACTGCTTGATGTGTGTAAGCTCGGTATACCTGTGGCTATCGTACAAGCAGCTGGTTGCACCCAACCGTTGTTTGTCCTTATTGGTGCTGTCATTATCTCGAAGTCTTTAGTAAAGTTTATCCCCAAGGAAGCTCAAAAGGCTATCAAGGAGGATATTCAGAAGGAGACTTTGATAAAGAAGGTGGTAGCAATAACTCTGATGGTTCTCGGTGGACTCATCTTCGCACTTGAACTTTAATCGGGAGGGGAAAAATCACAACCGCGGTTGTCTTCGGACAATCGCGGTTTTTTATTATCTTTTAATAAAATCTAGATCGTTTCACTTTTTTACAATGATAGAAAAATACAATAAGTATTGTCATTGCGAGTGGTAGCGAAGCAATCCAAAATTGTAGTAGTTTATTTTTAATATATAATATTAATATGCTTAATATAAACATAAAAACAATTCCAGACAATGAACAAAGATACGATACTGTCGGTGATTATTGGAAAAAAGATGGAGTAGATGAAATAAAAGTTTCTATGATGGGAAATAGACAGTATGAGTTTTTAGTTGCTATTCACGAAATGGTGGAGCAGTTTTTATGTGAAAATGTGGGAATTACAGATGAGGAAATTACAAAATTTGATATTGAATATGAAGAAAAAAGAAAAAATGGAGACGATACTGAACCTGGTGAAGATATATATGCTCCATATCACAAACAACATATGTTTGCAGAGAAAATAGAAAAGATAATGGCAGAAGAATGTAAAATAGATTGGAAAGATTATTGTAAATATTCAAATAGATTTAATGATAAGAGATTGGGTTAATTTTCTTTTAGTTTTTTATGTTATATAATTAGATTATGAGTGAATCAAAAAAGAACATTATATTTTTTACAGTTTTATTTTTGTTAATCATTTCGTCTATTTCTTTTACTTATTATAGGATTTTTATAAAAGAAGATTTTTTGATTACAAACGAAGTTTCTTGTGATCCAAATTATGAACAAAACTGTTTTGTTGCCGAAGAATATGTTTGTGAAGATGGAAACGATGAATCTACCTGTGGAACAGAGACTTATTATTTTAAAAGGATAACAAAAGTGGCTTATAGTATCCCCGAATGCTCAGGAGACGAATGTGAAGAATTGTCTTGTTTGAAAGGTGAAGATAATTGTGAATATACTTACTGTACTCCAGAAGACGAATATGAGGAGGAAGGGTATAAGGTGTGGTGTGTAAAATAGAAACTTTCCAAGAAG
The DNA here is from genome assembly GCA_964479775.1 of uncultured Candidatus Saccharibacteria bacterium. Classification (GTDB taxonomy): domain Bacteria; phylum Patescibacteriota; class Minisyncoccia; order Phycocordibacterales; family GWA1-40-21; genus Bog-1340. The sequence continues at coordinate 53,140 of CAYZNH010000003.1, forward strand.
AGTTTTGACACAGAATGTTTATTCTTTTATGAATACAGAAAAAATCAATCAAATATTTGATGATAATTATTTCTAATATGGAATCTGTTATAAAAAAGATATCTGAATGATGTTTAAAATAGAATATTAAATTCTATGAAAAAAATAATTTACATAATTCCAGGTTTTGGTGAAAAGGTTAGTGATGTACCGTATCCATACATATCCAAAATCTTAAAAGAAAAAGGTTATATTGTTAAGAAATATCAACCAAAATGGAAATACAGAACAATAAAAAATTGGGTTAGAGATTTTCATAATTTTTTACTTAAAGAAAATGATTATAAACCAACTGTTTTAGGTTTCTCTTTTGGTGCTATGATTGCTTTATTGGAAGCTAGAAATTTTATCTTTAATAAATTAATACTTTGTTCCTTGTCTCCATTTTTTAAGCAAGATTTAAAGAAGATTTCTCTAATTACATTAAAAATATTAGGTAAAAAGAGGATGAGAGATTTTAAACAAAATGAATTTCCTAATGATTTAAAAACTCCATCAATCTTTATTTTTGGTTCATTAGAAGAAGAAAAATTTGGTTTTAATATAAATAATATTATTAAAAAATATTCTGGTCCCAAAAAAGTTTTTATTGTATCAGAAGTTGGTCATGATATTTCTAGTCCTAAATATTTGGAAAAAATAAAGGAAATTATCTAATAATAATCTTTACTGTCTTTCTAAAAAAGAGTTATAATTGAATAATATAAAATTATGACTAGTATAACTAAACAAACTGAGCGTGTTTTTGTTTTTTCAAAAAAGTATCTGCTCTTTTCTTTAAGCTTATAAAAATTGGTATTATTAAATAAAGCTAATGAAATAATTTATTAAAATTGAAAAAACATAAAAAAATGTTATAAACATTAATATGAATAATATCAATGTTGAACAAGCTAAAGAATTTGCTACTAATAAATTTTCTGAAGTTAATATTCAAAATCATTTCTTAGAGGTTTATTCTTTTTTAAAAGAAGATTTTAAAATAACTGATGAAAATATTTTAATCGCTGGACTATTACACGATGTTTTAGAGGATACTAATACATCAGAAGAAGAAATAATCAAAAAATTTGGATTAGATATTTTAAGATTGGTTTTAGAAGTATCACATCCCAAAAATTGGAAAGATTCATTGAGACCAGAAATGACAAAACAAGACTTGATGGTTGAATACTATGAACGTATAAGAAATATTTCTGATGGAGCAAAATTAATTAAAATTGCAGATTTCACTTCACATATGGGTAATTTTATTAAGATTTATAAAAAAAATGAACAACATCTGTATCCAAAATTTGTTAACAATGATAAATATGTTGCTCAAATTCAAAGTTTTTTGAATTCTTGTAAAAATTCTATGGCGAAAGATTATTTGTGGAAGTTAACGGAAGAATTAAAATCTCTTCTCTAGAAGAAGAGGAGAAGTATAAAGTGTGGTGTGTAAAATAAAATTTAAAAACCAGTTAATTTTTAAGTTAACTGGTTTTTTAAAAAAAGAACTATAATATACTCATATTTTTTGAGGAACTAATTTTAATAGCTCTTTATAAGTTTTTTTTCTTGCTAGACAATAACGGAAAAGACCATCTTTGTTACGTAATGCTGTACATCCGTTATTACAAGACTTATTGTACGGACAACTTTTACAAGTTAATGTTTGTTTCTCAACTTGTTGACAGTGTTGCTTGAATTGTTTGCCGGTTAAAATCTCAGCCAGAGTTTGACTTTTTAAATCACCAAGCAACCCCGTATTATTAAACGACAGTCTCTCACATGGATAAATTTTGCCATCATTATTTAATGAAAAATAATCTGCGCAAGATCCATTGAAAGAACAATTTTGTGGCCAGTGATTAATAACACCAGCTAAACAGTTGTCAATTTCTCTAATGGATAATTTAGGATTATTTTCTTTTAACCAAAAATCTAATATTTTTTTATAAAAAATTAGTGCTTCATTTGGTGAAATATTCTCACTAGATAATTGTTGGTTGCCAGTAGAATCATCAGTAAATAAATTAAAAGCTAAAC
>CAYZNH010000004.1:0-26603 GCA_964479775.1 uncultured Candidatus Saccharibacteria bacterium
CTACCATGTTCAGGATTTGATCCAAAACGTATCGCTATTCCTCCACCTGGGATTTTCCTTTTTTTACTTTCTTCCTGAAACATTTCAATTAATTCTTTTCCTGCTTCGGGGTCCATGTCTTCTATATGTTCAATGTGTGTCTTATAAATAGCTAAAATTTGATGTTTAATTTTATTGTAAGGCCATTGATTATCAGTAAGTATCCAATATTTACCATCTTTTAAAATAGGTTTTTTATGGTACTTAAGCAGATTCTCATTACAGAAAGGACAATGTTTTTCTTCCTCTATTTTTTCATAGACTTTTTCTTGTTGTTTGAGTCTCAGATTATCTTTTATGATAAATCTATTTTTGTTTTCGCTCATATATTTTGAAATTATAATTATATTCGTTTTTTTCGTCTTTTGTGTGTTTTTCTTCACTTATGATATTCCATTCATCTTTGTTAAAAGACGGAAAAAAAGTATCACCTTCGCAATCACAATCAACTTCCGTTATATACATTTTATTAGCTAGTAATATCATTTGTTCATATAGACTAGCTCCGCCTATTATAAAGATTTCTTCATCTTTATTGTTTAGATTTTCTATCTCTTTTATATCTCTTATTACCTCAATCCCTTTAGTTTTTTCCATTGTTTTTGATAGAATAATATTCCTTCTGTTTGGTAGTGGTTTTTCTAAAGCTTTAAATATAGATAAAAAAGTATTTTTACCCATAATAACTGTTTTACCTGTGGTTGTTTTTGAAAAATATTTCATATCACCAGAGAGTTTCCATGGTAAACTATTCTTAACGCCTATAACTCCATTTTTTGCAACTGCTGAGATTATTGAGATATTCATTTTATATAGCTACTGGAATGGCTTTTATTCCAGGGTGTGGATTATAATCTGATAATTCAAAATCGTCTTTTCTAAAATCAAAAATATCATTTTTATTTGTATTTAATTTCATTGTTGGAAAAGCTATAGGTTCTCTGGTAAGCATTATTTCTACTGCTGGAACCTGATCAATATAAATATGTGCATCTGAAATAGTGTGTATATACTCATAGGGGATTGTGTTTGTTGCTTGAGCAATTGCCATTGTGAGTGCGGCGTATTGAACCATATTTGATGGTACCCCAATAGGTACATCTCCTGATCTTTGCATCATATGTAGTGTAAGTTTGTTGTTTATTATTCTTATGTGTATCCATCCATGACATGGAGCAACAACAACTTTTTGTTGTTTACCTTCACCTCTAATAGTATATTGTGGAATCCATGGTGTTATAAAATGAGTTCTTAGATGTGGTTTTTCTTTTATTTGTTCAATAATATTTTTGAATTGATTATATGTTTCGCCATCTATCATTGGAAAATCATGAAATGCTGCACCATAAGAACCAGGCCCCAGGTCTCCGGTTTCTAGTCCTCTTTTTTTACATTTTTCCTCTGTGCCCCATGGTGTCCACCAATAACATCCAAAACTTTCAAGTTGTTTAAGTGTTCTTGACCCGTTTATAAAAGCAAAAATTTCTGCAATTGCTTGTTTCCATATTGTAACTTTTAGATTCTCAGATTCTTTAGGATTCATGTTTCTTTCTGTAATCATTGGAAAACCATTTTCTAATTTGAAGTGCATTGAGCAAGGAACCATTAGAGTAATAGCATCTGTTTCAAGTTGTGTCTCTGTACGCTCTCCTTTTTCAAGGATCATCTTTAAAAGATTTCTATATTGTTCATCTGGTGTCCTTTCTGAAAAAGGCTTCATATTTGCTATATTTTTCATGCTTTTTATCTTTAAATTAATAAATTTATATATAAACTATATTAGAATTATAACATCTCTTAGACAATAGTGCATGACGTCTATTTTGGTGGTATCCTTATTAATATTATTAATAAAAAGATTATCACTATGAAAGATAAACAAATAGAGAAACTTATAAAATCTGAGGAACAAAGACAGAAGAAAATGATTTCTTTGATTGCTTCGGAAAATTATGTTTCAGATGATGTACTTAAAGCTCTTGGTTCAAAGTTTACAAACAAATATTCTGAAGGTTATCCAGGAAAGAGATATTACAAAGGACAGACTTTTACAGATAAATTAGAGACTCTTTGTAAAGAAAGAGCTTTGAAACTTTTTGACTTATCAAAAGAAAAATGGGCTGTAAATGTTCAGGCACTTTCTGGTTCTCCTGCGAACCTATCTGTTTATCTTGCGCTTGTTCCGACAGGTGGAAAGGTGATGGGTATGTCACTTAGTCATGGTGGGCACCTTACACACGGCCACAAAGTTTCTGCTACAGGTAAAATTTGGACTCAAGTACCATTTGGAGTAAATAAAGATACAGAAGTTCTTGATTATGATGAATTAAAAAAGATTGCAATAGAAAACAAACCAAATATGATAATTGCTGGTTTTACTGCTTATCCAAGAATTGTGGATTTTAAAAAGTTCAGAGAAATTGCAAACTCATGTGGAGCTATACTTATGGTGGATATGTCTCATTTTGCTGGACTTGTCGCGGGTAAAGAATATCCAACCCCATTTGAATATGCAGATGTTGTTACAACGACAGTTCACAAAACTTTGCGTGGTCCAAGAAGTGCACTTATTTTTTCAAGGAAAGATAAAACAAAAGAAAATTTAAAAGGAGAAAGGATTAGTTTTAGTGATTTGATAGATAAAGCAGTTTTTCCAGGACTACAAGGTGGCCCTCATATGAATCAAATAGCCGCAGTTGCTGTAGCACTAAAAGAGGCAGCTTCACCTGCATTTAAAAAATATGCAAAGCAAGTTATTAAAAATGCAAAAGTTCTTTCTGATGAGCTTAAAAAACTTGGCTGGAAGATTGTTTCTGGAGGTACAGATAGTCATTTAATACTTGTTGATACTTGGATGGATGGGAAGGGAATAAGTGGTGACGAAGCAAGTAATAAGCTTGAAAAAGATGGAATCATTGTAAATAAAAATACAATTCCAAATGAAACCAGAAGTCCAATGGATCCTTCAGGAATTCGTTTAGGAACAGCGGGGGAAACCACAAGAGGCGCAAAAGAGTCTGATATGGTCAAACTCGCAAAGAGAATGGATAAAGTTTTAAGAAAATAAAATCTGTATGAAGTTAAAGATTAAAAGATTAAAAGAAGACGCTATATTGCCAACATATGCACACCCTGGTGATGTTGGGATGGATTTGTATTCTCTTGAAGATTATGATTTGAAGCCAATGGAGAGAAGGGTGTTTTTTGTTGGTTTCGCAATGGAGTTTGATGAAGGGTATGCAGTTATTGTAAAAGATAAAGGCTCTTTACCAAATAAAGCCGGAATACATACAATGGGTGGAGTATATGATGCTGGCTATCGTGGTGAATATAATATTCAACTTATAAATCTTGGACAAGAAATTTATCATATATCAAAGGGGGATAAAATCGCACAACTTATAGTTTATCCAATTGTTATTGCAAAGTTAGAGGAGACTGACAAGTTATCAGAATCTAGTCGTGGGGAGGGGAGATTTGGGAGTACGGGGCAATAAAAAAACTGGATTGCCACGCTATTCCTTACAGGAACAGTACACCTTTCACATTTTGATTACAAAACGTTCAAGGTCTTTTATTTGGGTTCCACCCCAAATTTCAACTCGCAATGACACAGAGGAGAATTTGCAAAGCAAATTCTCCTCTGTGTTTTTTTGTATTGTCATTGCGAGCGTAGCGTGGCAATCCAGGTTGTATTAATTATAGATTTTTGTTTATGTTTAAATGACGGATAATCTTGCATTTAAAAATAACAGTGCTATTTTAATGAAGTAAGTTCTTTGTTATGACGATATGTTTCGCCCTCTAACAAAAAGAGACAAAGCAAAAGAAAGGATACTGACCATGGAAAACATGCTCGGTGCATCACTCTGCGAAGTTCGCGGACTGTTTAAAGACCTCATAGATAAACTCTGTGGGGAAGATTGGCAAAAGTGGCTTGAAGCATTCAAACTCTTTTTGAGGGGACATCCTACTTGGGCCGAGGGGATGATTTATATTCCCCTTGAGTGGGGTCAAGATCTCGGTGAAGTATCATCTGGTTTTGTTCAATCATATGTAAATCCTGGCTGGAGACTCCCAACTGAGAAAGAGTTACGTCGTGCTTTATTGAAGATGAAACCAGAAGGTTTTGTTCTTTGGAAATATTATTGGACGAGCACAAAACATTCTAGTGGTAAGGGTTTTGAGACAATTCGTACTCATGATGGTAGAGGTGGTTTGGGACATTTATCAAGTTTCCATCATGATGATGATCAACAAAATCCTCACCTTCGTCTTTGTCGTCCTATCAAGCTTCCAGAATAGGTTTTGAATTTGGCCCGGCGCGTTTTTGCGCCGGGCCATTATTTTTTAAATTTTTTCCACTATTTCTTTCCAAGAACAAACTCTTGTAATTTCTTTTGGTAAAGAATCACTTTTGTTCCAGGGGTAGTCTAGTAGAAATATCTTTCTATTTGGTTTAATACATTCTAAACTATATCCTAGTGAATCCTCGATCAAAATATCAATATTTAGTAAATCACATATTTCTTTTTTCGTTCTTGAGTTACCATTTTTAGAGAAATGATTGGTAAAATATATATCAGAAAAAGTATCTGGAAAGTTATTTTGTATCCATAATTTTGTTTCTTCTATCACATCATTTTGTCTTGATGTTATTACAAAAAGTTCGTTGTTTTCTTTTAGTTTTTTAACAGATTCTTGAGAACCTATAACCGGTTTTATATTTCTGAAAAAATCTGTTTTATGAAATTTATAAACTTTTTCTATTGCTTCTTCTTTTGTACCACCCCAAACATTCCAAAAATTATATGAGAAAAAATCTTCTAATTTTAAGTCGGTTTTATATTCATTATTGTGAAATTCAATAAGCGCTCTCATAAACTGACCCAATACTTCATCTATATCAATTGCAATCTTCATATTAAAATAAGTTTAGCAAAATAATAATTTTATGCTAATCTGTGCCTATGGTAAATAAAGTTCTAAAAAATAAAACATCGAGCTCAAAATCTAAATTTTATGATGTTGTGGTTATTGGTGGAGGGCCTGCTGGACTTATGTCTGCTTGTATTGCCTCACAAGGTGGTGCAAAAGTTATACTTATTGAAAAGAATGAAGAGATGGGTAAAAAACTTTTATTAACTGGTGGTGGTAGGTGTAACCTCACAAACGCTGAACCTGATCACAGAAAGTTTGTTTCAAAATTCGGGAAAAAAGGTAATTTTCTTTTTACACCTTTTTCTATTTTTGGTGTAGATGACACAATAAGGTTTTTTGAAAAACTCGGATTAAAGACAAAAACAGAAGAGTATAATCGTGTTTTTCCAGTATCTAATAATTCTTTAGATGTTTTAGAAATTCTTATAAGATATGCGAGAAATAATGGAGTTGAATTTATGTTGGGTACTGAGGTTGCTCATTTAAAGAAAAATAAAAATAAAATAGATTCTGTAATTCTAAAAAATGGTAATGAAATAAAAGGAAAGAATTTTATCCTTGCTACTGGTGGAAAATCTCATCCAGAAACTGGTTCTACAGGAGATGGTTTGAATTGGTTAAAAGAAATCGGACATAATGTAATAGAATCGAATCCTTCACTTGTACCCATAACTACGAAAGAATCTTTTGTAAGTGAACTTTCTGGAATAACATTAGAAAATGTTGGAATCTCTGTTTACCAAGGAGATAATAAAATTATAAATAAAAATGGTAGGATACTTTTTACTCATAATGGTCTTTCTGGACCAACAATATTAAATATGAGTAAGGATATTGGTGAACTTTTGGATTACTCTAATAAAAAAAATGCCTCAGGGGAGACCTCGGGCAATAAGGTAAAAATTTGTATAGATTTTTTCCCAGGTGTTGGTTTGGATATAATGCATAAAATGCTTTTAGATTCTTTTGAAGGAAATAAAAATAAGAAAATTAAAAATTTAACTTTTAAAGAAGTTCCATCTCAGATTTTTTCAGAAATTTTAAAAATTTTAGATATAGATAAGGAGTGGTATACAAATGAAATTAAAAGGGAAGAGAGGTTTGCTATTTTAGAAAAGTTTAAAAAATTTGAGTTAACAGTTGGAGGATTGCTTGGATATGATAAGGCAATAATATCGAGTGGCGGAGTAGATTTAAATGAGATTGATTTTAAAGAGATGAAATCAAAATTATTTGATAATTTATTTTTAATAGGTGATATTTTAGATTTTGATAGACCTTCTGGTGGTTATTCTCTTCAACTCTGTTGGACAACAGGTTATGTTTCTGGAAAAAGTTCAATAAAGTAATAAACTTTTCTTTTTTAAAGCTATTTGCTAAGCTTTTGTTAGGAGTTCTAAACTTTTGAAAGGAGTCTTTGATGAGTGAAAATTTGATTGATTTGGAATGGTTGGATATTTTTCATGAGCCGATGTCTTATGAAGAAGTTCGATCTTTTATATTTCAAAAGAATTGTGAGGTGCCAAATAATGAGAGAAGGTGGCGTCTTCCAAGTCCACATGAGATAAGGATTATAATACATAACCATTTACCTGGGGTTGATTTAAAAAAAACTAAGTATATGTGTAGGTCATCAAGGAGTGATGGTAAGATTGCAGTTGTTGATTCAGAAGGAAAACTTACTGTTGTTGATCATCAATCTCGTTTACATTTTTGTCTTGTGAGATAGGACAAAAATAAAATCCCGCAAGAAATTGCGGGATTTAAAATTGATTTTTTTTCAATATTTTGCTAACTTTTATTTTGGTTAATAGGTTAGCCTATTTGTTCTTAATAAAAGGAGTTGATTATGTTTATAGATGTTTCCCATGTTTCTACGAAGCTTACTTATGAAGAGGCGAGCACTCTTCTTGAGGAGAAAAATTCTGTACTAACGAAAGACAAGAAGTTTCGTTTTCCCACAAGGCATGAAATGCAAACTTTTTCTGCAGACAGAACAGCAGACAAAAGTTGTTGGAACGGAGTTGTTTACTGGATCGAATCTGGAGACAAACATGATGTTTCCGGTGTTGTTCTCAATACTGGTATCTCGAAGTCTTTTAGTCGGACGGGAACAACCCTGAGTGTTGTCTTTGTTCGATAAGAAATCCCCCGTGAATTTTTTCACGGGGGATTTATTTTTTGTATTATTGTCTATTTATTTTATATATCTGCTCATCTATTATTCTTGTAAAACAATATTTTCCAGAATTATGTTGCCAGTTTTCATTCATAAGATAATTCTTATTTACAACTTTTTCTTTTGTTGCCCCTTCTAAAATATTTTCTGTTTCAAAATTTGCACATAGATTGAAACTATTTTTTGAAATCTTTTTGTATTCATAATTTTCTCCTGTTTTAGGATCCTCCGGAATAACATAGTTGTCTATCGGGTTGTTAAGTTCTTCAAGCGTTTCTGGAATATCACCTTTATTTTGCCAATGTGTATAAACTATTTGGTTTTGAATCGTCATAAGGTCACTTACTCTAGTTTCATCTAGTTGCTTTGCTTTTTGTTTAGCAGGTGAACCAATAGTCATAACTCCCAAAATTACAACACCTATAACTACCACAGATATAATATATGTAGATATTTTTATCTTTTTATCATAATCAAAAGTAGTTCTTTTTAGATCGTAGAGTGTTGATTTGAATATAGTTATCGTAACCGCAAGTACAAAGAATACTTTTAAGAAAAATCTCAAGGTCAAATCTTCTCCCCCCAAAAGTCTATATATGAGAGTTGTTAAATCTATTGCTATCGTGAGTCCAGCAATAAAGAGCGTTAGAAAAATCATCCATCTTCTAACCCAGATATCTTTTTTCGCTTGGTTTAATTTCAAATCTTTGTTCACTAATCTTGTCAGATATACAAAAGCAGGGAAAAATATTATAAGAGCAGACAAGCTACTTTTTATTGCTTGTTCATAACCCCAAAGGTATTCTCCAGAGAGTGGAAAAGTCTTGTTTATTATTTGAAATACTAATACAAGGAAACTTATTGAGCTTACATATAATCCAATAATTATTCCTAAATAAATAAAGAAATCTTTTGCTGTTGTTTTTGATTCCATAAAAAATGATTAAAACTAATAATCTATTAATTATATAACATATCGGTATATTTATATATCTATAAAACTGTGTTAGTATTTAAATATCTATGAATATTAAAGATATTTTAGTGGATTCTATTGGTAATGCACTCTCAGATTTAAAAATAGATTCTTCAATTATTCCAGAAATAAAACTAGAACACCCAGTCGATTCTTCCTATGGTGATTTTTCTGCAAATGTCGCCATGATGATGTCAAAAGATTTATCTAAAAATCCTAGAGAACTAGCTGGGCACATATCATCAAAAATAAACGAAAGTCTCCCAGAAGAAATACAAAAAGTAGAAGTTGCTGGTCCGGGTTTTATAAATTTTTATTTATCAAAAAACTTTTTTATTAAGAAAACAAAAGAAATTATTTCTAGAAAAGAAAATTTTGGTAGAAATAATATTTTATCTTTACAAGATACTATCGTTGAATATACAGATCCAAATCCTTTTAAAGAATTTCATATTGGACACCTGATGAGTAATTCAATAGGGGAATCTATATCAAGAATTATTGAAGCAAATGGTGCAAAAGTAACTCGTGCTTGTTATCAGGGTGACGTTGGACTTCATGTCGCAAAAACTATCTGGGGTGTGAAAAAAATGATTTCTGAAAATCTAGAAATGAAAAAGAAATTTCTCGGTAATATTTTGGGTCTTGGAAAAGACGATACTCTCTGGGGTAAGGCATATGCTTTGGGTGCCAAAAATTATGAAGAAAGTGAAAGTTCTAAAAAGGAAATTGTTGAGATAAATAAAAAAGTTTATTCAAAAGATGATTCTGAGATAAACAAAATTTATAAAATTGGGAGAAAAGTTTCTTTAGATAAATTTGAAAAAGTATATAAAGTTTTAGACACAAAGTTTGATGAATATTTTTTTGAAAGTCAGACTACAGATTTCGGTAGAAAACTTGTAGAGGAAAATATAGAGAAGGGGATATTTGAAAAGAGTGAAGGAGCTGTGATTTTTCGTGGTGAGAATTACGGTTTACATACACGTGTTTTTATAAACAGTGAGGGACTTACGACATATGAAACAAAAGATTTAGGTCTAGCGAAAATAAAATATGACAGACATCCATATGATAAATCAATCATCATAACTGCAAATGAACAGAGTGAATATTTTAAAGTTCTTCTAAAAGCACTTGAACTTATTTATCCAGATTTAGCGAAGAAGACAACACATATTTCTCATGGAATGCTTAGACTTCCTAGTGGAAAAATGTCTTCAAGAACTGGTGATGTGATTACGGGTGAATTTTTACTCGGAGAAATTAAAAAACTTGTTTTAGAAAAAATGAAAGATAGGGAGATGTCTCTTGAAGATAAAACTAAAATAGCAGATCAAGTTTCTGTTGGTGCTTTGAAATATTCAATACTTAAACAAGTTGCTGGTAAGGATATAATTTTTGATTTTGATAAATCACTCTCTTTTGAGGGTGATTCTGGTCCATACTTACAATACTCATATGCTAGAGCGAAATCTATTTTGAGAAAAGCTGAGGTTGAAAATATAGAGTCTACTTGGATATCCAGTGTCCAAGCTGATGAAGTGACAGAACTTGAAAAAGTGCTTTATAGATTTGACGAAGTTGTAAAAAGAGCAGAAGAGGAATATTCTCCACATCATATTGTTTCATATCTTATAGAACTTGCGTCTACTTTTAATAGTTTTTATGCTAAGGGTAAGATAGTTGATAAAGAAGATAAAAACTCACCATATAAAGTGGTTTTGACTCTAGCTTTTTCTATTGTTCTCAAAAATGGGCTTAATTTGCTTGGTATTTCTGCACCAGAAAAGATGTAGAATTTTAGCTTGACAAAAAACTACTATGTGCTATAATTGAATATAGATAGAGGTAAGGTGCCTCTTAATTTGTTAATTGTTACAGTGTAAAAAGGGTTTTACCTATGAATGGTAAGATTATGCTTTGGTCCTGCGGGCGCGAGCGGAAGTTCCGTGGTGAGAATCGTCGTCATTCTGATCGGCGTATTAAGTCGAGTCAGGATAACCGTTTTTCTTATCACAAGAGTCTGAGCAAGTCCACCAAGAAGCAGTTGTCAGCGTGTCAGATTTCGGAAGAGGTCTTCGAGCGTTGGGCTGAAAAACACGACGATGAACTCGATTGCGGTACGACGGAAGTTGTCATTGTTGATGAAGAGGAAGGGGATCTCGATCACATCTATGGCCTCGAGCGGAAAAAGAAGGACTGGCTCTACGCCAAGGCTTGTGAGTGCGGTTCGGTGACTGTTGGTAACAATGGTCGGCTGGAGTTCCACCGCACTCGGCGTTGCCAGTGTCGGTCTCGTCGTCAGCAGATGTCAGCTTGATCCTAAAAACAAGGGTCTAGAAACCCGAGCGCTACTCTCAAAGTGGCGCTTTTTATTTTCTCATTTAAATTGTTAACCTTGACTTATTTACTAATATACTTTACTGTTCTAAAAGAAGATTCGAGTATTTCGGAAAGGAAAACAAAGATGATGGAGAAGAAAACCAACAAGCCTCGTGATGAGCCGTCTTTGGATTCGTGATATTTATCTTATTGAGGCATTACTCGTTTTGTCTGCAAAAGTTTCGGCTTATGTTCCTTATTGTCTGATGAATTGTTTTGTCAGATGGAGTTTTTTCCAATTGAATACTAAGGAGTATAAGTTAGAAATCAAAAACGAGTTAAGACAGGGGAGCTTTCGAGTAACCCTGTTTTTTGTTGCAAGAATTTTTATATATGTAATAATCTTTTTATCGGCGTTGGAAGATGTTCCTTGTGATGTCTTCTGACCAAACAAAACGTGCACTGGAGTAAAGGACTCAAAGGAGACCAACTATGCGCACCATTGTGGGTATGATTGTTCATTCGAAAGAAGAGCGCGGTGTTTTCGCCAAAAAGGGTGATGACCTGCGACGCGACACGAATAAGCTGGTCTAACTGCTAAAAAGAGTAGAAAGATCGGCAAGAACATTGAGGGCGAAGTGAAGCTTCGCCCTCTTTTTATTATCTAAAAGTTAAACACAGGATATTAACTTTTACTATTGACTTTTTAATTTATAGTTGTAATATCAAAATAGATTCTCATTCGAGGTCTTTGCGAGGATTTTCCACGCAAAAGCATGTCAAAAAGAAAAAGAGAAAGGGGGAACCCATGAAAGGGTTTCTGAAGTTCGTTGTTGTGGCGTTGGTCGGCTTTTTCGGACTCAAGGAGTGTTCCTTGGCAAGTTCGACACTTACCAATTCCTATATCGAGGTCACTTCTTTTACAGCTGTGACTAATGGTGTTGGGGGGCGTGATTATCTCGCCAATATCCAATACTATTCAGTCAGTGACAGCTTCCAACCGTCTGGGATGGTGTGTAGTGACTTGACCCTTGGTGTGTGGACGAATGATGCTTCAAAGGTGAAGTATGTTATGGGTTCACATTCATTAACTGGGTCTACCCACTATGCAACGTATCGATGTATTACTGATGGCGCCAAATGTTTTTTCAAGTTCATTCTGAACGAATGGTGACCAACCCAATCATTTTCGGGTCTAACTTGTTTTCTAGAAATAGGGAATAGGTTAGATCTGAAAAGATTGTTAATTTATTTCATAAAAGTTAGTTATTTATTAGTTATTAATTTAATAAAATGAAGAAAAATTTAAATAAAATTTTGTTTCTAGTATTAGGTATAGTATTTATACCTTCTTTTGCTGGTGCAACAGTATCAACAAAATTATTGTCCGAAGCAAATGGTTCTATTACTTGTAGAACAGGAGTTGAGGGTTCAATAGCAAAAAATTCTTTAGTCACTTGGAAAGTTGGAGATTTGAGTGATTATGGGGAATTATTAATTTCTTGGTCAGGTCTTGGAGTAAATGGTGCCTCTACACAATCTGTAGATACTAGTTATTCAACTTCTGGTTTAGTTGACGATGTTTCAGTTACTTTAGAAGATGAATCTGGTCCTCTTACAATAAAGTGTGATACTTTGAAAGTTCAAAAAACTCTTTCTGAAGATATCGGGACAAATAATCTTACTTGTTCTACTGTGTCTTCTATAACAAAAAATACTTCAGTAACTTGGGGAATAAATGGTTTTAATAATGAAGATTATGGACCAATTTTAATTTCTTGGTCAGGTTCTAATACATCTGGTAATGATATACAGTCGGTTGTTTCTGGTGGCTATTCAAATGCTGGTCTTATTGATGATGTTTCAGTTACATTAGAAGATGAATCGGGACCACTTACAATAAAATGTAATTCATTAAATGTATTAAAATCACTTTCTGATTTTGCTAGCTCAACTGATATTTTATGTTCACCAACAGAATCATTTTTAGCTAAAAATATAACAGCAGATTGGGGTATTTCTGGATTAGAAAATTATGGACCAGTTTTAATCTCTTGGTCAGGTGCGGTTTCTGGTAATACAGCAACAGTGTCAAAGATAGGAGGTTATTCTATAGCTGGTTTGGTTCCTGAAACTTCAATAACACTAGAAGATGAAAGTTTGAATGGTCCACTTACAATAAAATGTAATCCACTAACAATTAAAAAATCATTATCAGATGTCTTGGGTACAGATACTATTTCTTGTTCTCCTTCTGCTTTGTCTTTATCAAAAAATACTTCAGTAACTTGGGGATTATCTGGTATTAACTTCGATGAATTCGGTCCAATAATTGTAAATTGGTCAGGTACAGGAGTATCAGGAATAACCACACAAAGTGCTACTAATATTTCTGGTTATTCTACTCTTGGTACAGCTAATGATGTCTCAATAACATTAGAAGATGAATCAGGTCCACTTACAATAAAATGTAATCCTTTAGATATTACTGGTTCAACAAGTGGTGGCTCATCAGGGGGTGGCTCAGTAGGAAATACTTGTAAATTAGTTGGAAATATAGACGGAGATAGAGCTTGTGATGCTGATATTTTAGACTTTAACTTATTAATGCTTAACTGGGGAAGTACAGTATCAGGAAATGATGCAGATTTGAATAATGATGACAAAGTCGATATACTAGATTTAAACATCTTGATGCTTAACTGGACTGGAACATTATAAAAATAAAGATTCTTAAATAATTAATAAAAATAAAAATATGAAAAAATATATAGTATCAATTTTTACAGCAATTCTTGGAATCTTTATTGCAATTAGTGCAATGGCTTCCACAAATATAACCCTTACTCCAACTACTCGTAATGTAGCTGAAGGACAAAGTTTTGACTTGATAGTTTATACAAATGCAAATGGTGTGAGAAATGGTACGGTTAAAATGCAAGTAGAATTTCCAGCCGATCTTTTGGAAGTTACTTCATTTACACAACCAGGAGTTTGGATGACTGTCGAACAAGATGGATATGATTTAGAAGACAATACAAATGGCGTTTTAATAAAAACAGCAGGTTATCCAAGAGGATTTTCTTCAGATATGGTTTTTGGAACAATTACTTTTACAGCAAAGAAGGCTGGTATAGCTACAATTAGTGTTACATCAGACTGTGCTGCTTATGATGCTTCAGGTAAGAATGTTTATTTTGGAAATTCACAATCAGTTATAAATATTACAGGTAAAGTTTATACAGATACAACTGTAGGTACTACTTCTACAACAACAGATGATAATTCTGGACTTACAGGATTAGAAGCTACGGTAGGAAGTGCACTTGATGGATTATTTGGTACATCAACAGATGATAATCTTACGGCTTCAGTGTTTGGTTCTATGATGAGTGGAAAACTCGGATGGATTATAGGGACAATAATTATTCTTGGAATAATTCTTTGGATCTTATTCTTTATAAAGAGAAAAAAAGATGAAGATGATAAGAATAATACAAACAATTAATAATAAACAAAAAATTCCCCGAGGACGGTCCTCGGGGAATTTTTTGTTGAACAGTCAAGGTAAGTCCTTGACCGAACCTTTTCTTCATTTTTTATCTAAAGTTTGCTAGAATGAAAATCTAACAAACAATATTATGTCAAAAGAAGAAAATCAAAAAATAAAGAGTAAATTTGCTGAAAGAGAAGAAGAGATTTTGAAGTTTTGGCAAGATAATGAAATTTTCAAAAAAACTCTTTTGAAAGATTCTCCCAAAGGTGAGTATGTGTTTTATGATGGACCTCCATTTGCTACAGGACTTCCACACTTCGGACATATTTTGGCTGGTACCATGAAAGATTATATCGGTAGATATCAGACAATGAGAGGTAAACATGTTGAGAGAAGATGGGGTTGGGATACTCATGGTTTACCAATTGAAAATATCGTTGAAAAAGAAATCGGACTCAAATCTAAAAAAGATATTGAGGATTTTGGTTTAGAGAAATTTAATGACATTGCAAGAACGAAAGTTTTTACTTATGTGGATGATTGGAAAAAAATTGTTCCTAGAATGGGGAGATTTGTTGATATGGAAAATGACTACAGAACTCTGAATTCTTCTTTTACAGAAACTGTTTGGTGGGTGTTTAAACAACTTCAAGATAAAGGATTGGTTTATGAAGGATTCAAATCTATGCACTTATGTCCACATTGTGGTACAACACTGTCTAATTTTGAGGTGAGTCAAGGATACAAGGATATTACAGATATATCTGTTACGGTCAAATTTGAGCTTGTAGATGAGCCTGGAACTGCTTTTCTCGCTTGGACAACTACCCCTTGGACACTCCCTGGAAATGTGGCCTTGGCAGTTAATTCTGATATTGATTATGTAAAAATAAAAGTTGGAAATGAGAAATTTATTTTAGCAGGATCAAGACTTTCTGTTATTAAAACTCAATATGAAGTAGTTGAAAAAATACAAGGTAAAGACTTGATAGGTAAATCATACAAACCTCTTTTTGATTATTATAATAATGACAAGCTTACAAATAGAGAAAATGGTTTCAAAGTTTATGACGCACCTTTTGTAACTACAGAAGATGGTACTGGTATTGTTCATATTGCTCCTGCTTTTGGTGAGGATGACATGAACTTGGGTAAAGAAAAGAAACTTCCTTTTATTCAACATGTAGGAATCGATGGTGCTTATAAAGCAGAAGTAAAAGATTTTTCTGGAAAGGTAAAACCAATAGAGAATCCTCAAGCAGCAGATATCGAGATGATAAAGTTTTTAGCTCAAAAGGGAACTCTATTTGAGAAAGAGAAATTCACCCACTCATATCCACATTGTTATAGATGTGATACTCCACTTTTGAACTACGCTACAAGTTCTTGGTTTGTTGAGGTTACAAAGTTTAAGGATAAACTTGTAAAAGTAAATGAAAATATAAAGTGGGTTCCAAAAGAAGTAGGAGAGGGTAGGTTTGGCAAATGGCTTGAAGGTGCTCGTGACTGGGCTATTTCACGATCTCGTTTTTGGGGTGCTCCACTTCCAGTTTGGAAATGTGACAGATGTCCGGAAAAACATTTCATAGGTGGTGTAGAAGATATAAAAGAAAAGACAAGAAGTACAAACAATATTTATGTTGTAAGACACGGTGAGGCGGAGAGTAATATTCTCGGTGTTTTGAGTTCAAATCCAAAGACAGTACATCATCTTACAGATAGTGGTAAAGAACAAGCAATCGTTGCTGGAGAAGAATTGAAGAAAAATAAAATAGATGTAATTTATTGTTCACCGTTTTTGAGAACAAAAGAGACTGCGGAAATAATCGCAGATAATATTGGTTATTCTAAAGATAAAATAGTTTATGATGACAGACTCCATGAAATATATGTTGGGGTTCTTGATGGTAAACCAGATACAGAATATCAAAATTTCTTTCATGACAGAATAGAAAAATTCTGGAAAACTCCAGAGGGAGGAGAAAACTATACTGCTGTAAAAAATAGAATGACAGATTTTCTATATGAGATTGATTCTAAAAATGAAGGAAAAAATATTTTGATTGTTTCTCACAATACACCTATCTGGCTTATGTATGGAGGTATGAAAGGTATGACTCAAAAAGAGATTATGGCTATAAGAGAACAGGGAAAACCTTTTATAAAGAATTCTGAAGTGATGAAATTTGATTTTGCTCCAATTCCTCATAATAGAAATTATGAACTTGATTTACATAGACCATTTATAGATGAAATCACTTTGAAATGTTCTTGTGGAGGAGTAATGAAAAGAGTTCCAGAAGTCTTTGATTGTTGGTTTGAATCTGGTTCAATGCCGTATGCTCAGTCACATTATCCATTTGAGAATCTAGATAAATTTAATCCAGAAAAGGGAATAGGTTTTCCAGCAGATTTTATTGCTGAAGGTTTGGATCAAACAAGAGGATGGTTTTATTCAATGCTTGTTTTGGCAGTAGCTCTTTTTGATGAATCTTCATATAAAAATGTTGTTGTGAATGGAATTGTTCTTGCGGAAAATGGGCAGAAGATGTCTAAAAGATTGAATAATTATTCTGATCCAATGGAACTTGTGGATCAATATAGTGCTGATGCTTTAAGATACTATTTACTTTCTTCTCCAGTCATGAAGTCAGAAGATTTAGCATTTTCGAATAAAGGTGTAGATGAAGTGTTAAAGAAGATTGCAATGAGACTCCAAAATGTTTATTCATTCTTTGAAATGTACGGAGGTTTTGATGTAGAGCTAAAAGATTTTGAATCTAAAAATATTCTTGATAAATGGGTTATGATAAGATTGAAAGAGGTAGTAACTCAGATTACAAAATCTACAGATAATTATGAGCTTGATAGAGCAACAAGACCTATAAATGATTTTGTTGACGATCTTTCCACATGGTTTTTGAGAAGATCAAGAGATAGATTTAAGTCTGAAGATATACTTGATAAAGAAAGTGCAATACTTACAACAAGAAAGATTATACTTGAATTATCAAAAGTTCTTGCACCATCGATGCCTTTCTTGGCTGAGGATTTGTATTTGAAAATTACTGGTGGGCTTTTGAAAGAGAGTGTTCATCTTGAGGATTGGCCAGAGGATTTTATCGGAGAATTGAATAAAGGAGAATTAGATATTTTAGAAAAAATGAAAGAGGTTAGGATATCGGTATCCTTAGGTCTTGAGGCTAGAGTAAAGAGTAATTTTAAGGTTAGACAACCATTGAGTAGTTTGAAGATAAAAAGTTTGGTTCTAAAAAATGAAGATGATTTTCTTTCTTTAATTAAAGATGAGGTCAATGTAAAGAAAGTTCTGGTGGATGAATCCATAAGCGAATCTGTTGAATTAGATACAAAAATAACAGACGATTTAAAGGAAGAAGGAATTACGAGGGATATAATGAGAACAATCCAAGAGTTGAGGAAAAACAAAAAACTTAATCCAAGTGATTTAGTAAAGCTTGTTGTTGATACAGATGAAAATGGTAAAAAAATATTTAATAAATTTAGGGATGAAATATCAAAAACGACTGGTTTGAATGATATAGAATTTGATGTTTTGGAAGGTGAGTCGATGAACTTGGGTGATATAAAATTAAAGATAGAATTAATATAGAATTTTAAAATAGAGAGGGTTTTGCGCAAAGCGCAAAACCCTCTCTTTGACTCTTTATTATTAAAATCTTAAACTTATAACCAAATGCATAGTGTTTATACTACAAAATCAATAATACTTAAAAGTATTCCAATAGGCGAGGCTAATAAGCTTTATTTTTTACTTACAGAAGATTTTGGTCTTATCAAAGCCACAGCTCAAGGAATAAGACTTTCTAAATCAAAATTAAAAGGACACTTACAAGATTTTTATCTTTCAAAAATTTCTTTTGTTAAAGGCAGGGAATTATGGAGAATAACCAGTTCAGAAGTTATTTTTCAAGAGAAGTTCTTACACGATTTAAACAAAATATATATAGTAAAAAATATATTTTATATATTACTTAGACTTATACACGGTGAAGAAAAAAGCCAAAACCTCTATGAATGTATAGAAAAATTATATTTATTTTTATTAAATAATAATATTACAGATGAAGATACTAAAAATATAGAATCAATCGTTGTTTTAAGAATACTTAATATTTTAGGTTATTTAAAAAAAACAGAATCTTTTGTATGCTTTTGTAATGATAACGAGATAACTTTTGAAGTTTTAAAAAAGTTTTCTGATTTTAGGAGTATGGCTATCTTGGAGATAAACAATACATTAAAGGAGACACATTTATAGTTTTACTTATCAATTATGTTATAATAATTCATAATTATGGTTTTAGATCCAAATCAAAGTAAGGATAGAATAGAAACACTAAAAGATGTTCTTTATTCTAAAGATGACAGTACCCTGTTAAATAGAAGGAGACATATTTTGAAAAATAAAAAAGATTTTTATGATACTCCAACTTCTTGGAAAGAAGAAGAGAGGAAAGATTTTAGAGTACCTTATGAGAAGATTCTTTTAGGTGCTTTTGTATTTTTTATATTGGCAATAGGTTTTACTTTTATAAAATTTTTTGTTGGGTCAAATATTGTATCTGGCAATAATATAGATATATTAATTTCTGGGCCAGTTTCTGTTTCTGGTGGAGAAGAGTTTTCTCTTAATGTGGAAGTTAAAAATAATAACAATGTCGCTCTTCAGGTGGTTGATCTTCAGGTAGAATTTCCAGAAGGCACAAGGGGTTTAGATGATTTATCTAAGGATTTAAAAAGATATAGTGAAATACTTGGGAGTATTGATATTGGGGGGAGTGAAGAAAGAGTTGTGAAAGCCGTCATTTTTGGTGAAGAAAATAGCCAAAAAGAAATAAAAATTAATGTTGAATATAGAATACCTGGTTCAAATGCAGTGTTTAATAAACAAAAGACTTATTCAATTCTAATCAATTCTTCACCTGTAAATGTAAAAGTTATTGGTGCAAATGAAGTAAATTCAAATCAACAAGAAGATTTTGAGATAGAAATAGTTTCAAATTCTTTAACCAAAATTAGTAATTTAATTTTAAAAATTGATTATCCTTTTGGCTTTAATATTATTTCTTCAAATCCTGTTTCAACAGAAAAAAATAATAGTGTTTTTAATTTGGGTGATTTAGAACCAGGTGGAAAAAGAATAATAAAAATATCTGCAATATTACAGGGTCAAGGAGGTGAAAATAGAACAGTCAAATTTGTTGTCGGTACACCACAAGATGGAGACACTACTTTGGTTGGGGTTCCTTATTCTATAATTTCTAAAGACATATCATTAAAAGGATCTTTTGTTACAGTGGAATTTGGTTTAAATGGATTAATGAGTAATGATATATCAATAAAAAATGGTAGTAATGTAGAATCAATAATTGCATGGAAAAATAATCTCAGTGAAAAAATATATAATATGTCTATAAAAGTAAAAATGACTGGTCTACCTTTAGATAAAAATTCTGTAGAGGTTGATGGTGGATTTTATGATTCTTATACCAATATAATTATTTTTGATAAACAATATAACGACAAGTTTTCTGTTTTAAGCCCAGGAGATAATGGATTATTAAAATTTAATTTTGATATTTATCCACAAGCATTAAAACCACAAGTATCTTTTAGTAATTCAATTATTCAAATGGAAACAACTGTAACTGGAAGTTTGATAGATAATGAAGCTACACGTTCTGAGATTTTATTTAGTGGAAAGAAAAATATTAAAATAACTTCTGACCTGATTCTTTTGTCTAAAGCTTTTAGGACAGTTGGATCTTTTGAAAATACTGGTCCTATACCACCAAAAGTTGATAATAAAACTACTTATACCATTACATGGACAGCAACAAATTCATTTAATAATATTAAAAACGTTAAAGTCAATTCGTTGTTATCATCAAATGTTGGTTGGGTTGGTAATATAGATCCAGAGGATGAAAGAGTTTCTTTTAATAGTGATACGGGAGAGATAGTTTGGGATATTGGTGATATGAAGATGGATACAGGAGATAAAAATCCCGCAAAAACAGTATCTTTTCAGGTTTTTGTTATACCAAGCGCTAGTCAATTAGGTAAGGAGATTAACTTGCTGGAGGAATCGACGATAAGTGGTATCGACGTATTTTCTGAAGAAAAAATAATTAGTTCTAAACCAATTATTAATACAAATATAATATCAGATCCGATTTATTTTAAGGATATAGGCAGAGTAGTAAATTAAAGGCTGGAAAAAATATTTATTTTAAGGTAAATTAAAGAAATGAAAAAAGAAGTTAATGCGAAAATGGAAGATATAATATCTTTATGTAAAAGAAGAGGTTTTATATATCAGGGTTCTGAAATATATGGTGGTCTCGCTGGTACTTGGGATTACGGTCCTTTGGGTGTTGCATTAAAAAATAATATTAAAAATCTCTGGTGGAAAAAATTTGTTACTGACAGGGATGATATGTATGGCGTTGATGCTGCTATTTTAATGAATCAAAATGTTTGGAAAGCTACTGGACACGTTGGTGGTTTTTCTGATCCACTTGCAGAATGTAAAAAATGTAAGAAGAGATTTAGAACAGATCAGCTTGAAGACTCTAAGAAATGTGCAGATTGTGGTGGAGAAATGGGGGAGGAAAGACAATTTAATATGCTTTTTAAAACAAGTGTCGGTGCTATTGAAAGTGATGATTCAGTATCATATCTCAGACCAGAGACAGCTCAAGGTATGTTTGTTAATTATAAAAACATTATTGATTCTTTTCATCCCAAACTTCCTTTTGGTATGGGGCAGATAGGTAAGGCATTTAGAAATGAAATCGCTCCTAGAGATTTTATATTTAGAACAAGAGAGTTCGAACAAATGGAAATAGAATATTTGGTTAAACCAGAGGAATGGCAAGATACCTTTGAACATTTTAGAAAAGAAATGCTTGATTGGACAAAAGAAATTGGTTTGAAGGAAGAAAATGTTTATGAGCATGAAATAGCAGATGAGGATAGAGCTTTTTATTCAAAGAGAACTATAGATTTTGAGTTTGATTTTCCTTTTGGTAAAAGTGAACTTTATGGTTTGGCTTACAGAACAGATTATGACCTCGGAAGACATTCAACTTCAAGTGGAATAGATTTGATTTATATGGATGAAGAGACAAAAGAAAAGTTTACTCCTCACTGTATTGAACCTTCTTTTGGAGTAGATAGAACTGTACTTGCTGTATTTACAGATGCTTATACAGAGGATGAACTTGGTGGGGAAAAGAGAGTTTATTTGAAATTCAATCCAAAGGTTGCTCCAGTAAAAATTGCAGTTTTTCCTTTATTGAAAAATAAACCTCAACTTGTAGACAAGGCAAGAGAAGTTTATCAAATACTTAAAAAAGAGTTTGGTAATGTAATGTTTGATGATAATGGAAATATTGGTAAGAGATACAGAAGACAAGA
This sequence comes from uncultured Candidatus Saccharibacteria bacterium, assembly GCA_964479775.1. GTDB lineage: Bacteria > Patescibacteriota > Minisyncoccia > Phycocordibacterales > GWA1-40-21 > Bog-1340. Next base: position 21,421 of record CAYZNH010000004.1, read on the forward strand.
TGAAATAGGAACTCCTTATTGTGTCACTGTAGATTTTGAAACTATAGAAGATGATAATAAAGTAACAGTTAGAAATAGAGATACAGGTGAACAAGAAAGAATCTTAATAGATGACTTGAAAGAATATTTTAAAAAAGTTTTATAAATAAAATACCCCTAGGGTTACGCTAGGGGTTTTTTATTTATGATTATTTTATGATATATTAAGATAATGAAGTATACAAAAAAAGTCCTAAAAAATGGTTTAAGAATTATTACAATTCCAATGAAGGATAATCCAACTGCAACAGTATTAGTACTCGTTGAGGCTGGTTCTAAATATGAGAGAAAAGAAAACAATGGCATTTCTCATTTCCTTGAGCATATGTGTTTTAAGGGCACCACAAACAGACCTACAGCTATGGATATTTCTAAAGAACTTGATGGTATAGGTTCACATTATAATGCTTTTACTTCTCAAGAACACACTGGATATTATGCAAAAGCAGATTATAAAAATTTAGATAAAATATTGGATGTAGTTTCTGATATGTATTTAAACACTGTTTTTGATGAAAAAGAGATAGAAAAAGAAAAAGGGGTTATTATTGAGGAAATAAATATGTATTTAGATTTACCCAGAGCTGTCGTTCAAGATGAATTTCTTAAGCTTTTATATGGTGATACTCCAGCTGGTTGGAATATAGCAGGTCCAAAAGAAAATATAAAAAACATGAAGCGTTCTGATTTTATAGACTATAGAGGTAAACATTATGTTGCCTCTGCTACCACAGTAGTCGTTTCTGGTAAAATAAATGAAAAAGAAGTTTTTAAGAAAGTTACGAAACTTTTTAAAGATATTGGAAAATGGAAGAAAGATAGTAAGGAAAAAGTTATAGAATCACAAAAAGAACCACAGGCAACTGTTTTTTATAAAGATACAGATCAAACTCATTTAATTTTAGGTGTAAGATCTTTTGATACTTATAATAAATATAATTCTATTATTAAAATGATGGTTGGAATTCTTTCTGGTGGATTAAGTTCAAGACTTTTTGAAAAGATGAGAAACGAGATGGGTATTTGTTATTATGTTTATGCAGAAAATGATACCCTTACTGACCATGGTGTTTTTTCAGTTTCTGCTGGTGTTGATAGTAGTAGAGTAAAAGAAGCAATAACTGCTATATTGACTGAGCTTAAAAAATTAAAGACAGAACTTGTTAAAAAAGAAGAATTAGATAAAGTTAAACAATTTTTAATAGGTAACTTAAATTTAGGTCTTGAGTCTTCTGATGACCTCGCTAGTTTTTATGGTTATCAAGAAGTTTTGAAAAAAACTCTTAAAAAACCAGAAGATATTATAAAAGAAATAAAAGCAGTAACTTCAGAAGAGATTAAATTTGTTGCAGAAAGAATTTTTAAGGATGAATTGTTAAATCTAGCCATAGTTGGTAAGCTTAATGATAAGAAAGAATTTTTAGATATACTTAAGTTTTAAAAAATAAAAGGGGATTGCACTTTGTAAAATATTGTGCTAATCTTGTCTTCATGAGTAAAAAGGCAACAGTTACAAAAAATAATGAAGAAAAGATATACGAAATCGGATATCACCTTATTTCTTCTATAGCAGAAGAAAATATTCCTGCTGAAGTAGACAAAATTAAAGATGTTTTAGCTAAAGAAAAGGCCGTTATACTTTCTGAAGAAATGCCAAAGCTTAGACCGCTTGCTTATGCAATTAAAAAGGCTTTTGGAGGAAGTTATAAGACTTTTGATAAAGCTTATTTTGGTTTTATTAAATTTGAACTTAACGAGGGAGATATAACAAAAATAGATTCAGATTTAAAATCAAATGAATCAGTTTTGAGATATATAATAGTTAAAACAGTTAGGGAAAATACCATGTATTCTCCTAAAATAACAGTTTTTTCTGATAAAGAGTTCAAACCAAAGATTTCTATAAAGACTGAAAAAATTGAGAAGACTGCTTCTATCGAAGAAATAGACAAATCAATAGATGAGTTAGTCTCAGAAGAAGTGGTTTCTGTTGTAGAATAAAATAAAAATAAAATGTATTTAAATAAAGCTTTTGTAATAGGTAATCTTACTAGAGATCCAGAATTAAAATCACTTCCATCAGGAATTCAAGTTACTTCATTTTCAGTTGCTACTAATAGAGTTTGGAAAGATAAAAATGGAGCTAAACAAGAATCAACAGATTATCATAATGTAGTAGTTTTTGGAAAACAAGCAGAGACAGTTGCTCAATATATGAGAAAGGGAAGTAATATTTTGGTAGAAGGTAGAATGCAAACTAGAAGTTGGGAGAGTGATGGAAAAAAGATGTATAGAACTGAGATAGTTGCTGATAAAATACAATTTGGACAGAAATCAAACAGTTCATCATCTGGAGTAAAAACAGAAGCTGTCGATAGTCAATCAAAAGATAATAAGGCCGATAATATGGATACTATAGAATATCCAACAGAAGAAATTAATCCAGAAGACATACCTTTCTAGATTAAAATAATAAAAATTTATTAAATACAAAGTAATATAATACAAAAATGAAGCAGTGTTTTTTTTCACAGAATAATATAAAATATGTTGATTACAAGGATGTAGAACTCCTTAAAAAATTCTTAAACCCACATGCAAGAGTTCAGGGTAAAAAGAAAACAAGCGTGTGTGCCAAGAGTCAAAGACAGCTTGCACAAGCGGTAAAGAGAGCAAGATACATGGCATTATTGCCTTATATAGCTAGATAAAATCGCCTTAGGCGATTTTATTTTTTATATTTATTAAAACTATTTTAAGCTTGTTTTTTATTAGTTTTTTATGTAAAATCAGTTTTATTATAAATTAAAATAAACCATTATATGGCAATATTAGATTACAGTGAAGTTACAGAAAGAAAGATTATTCTTTACGAGAAACAACCTTTTGAAGTTTTAAGTTCTCATGTTTTTAGGAAGCAAATGAGAAAACCAGTTAATGCTACAAAATTAAAGAATCTTATTACAGGTAAGATTACTGAAGTTTCTTTTCATCAATCAGAGAGGATAGAAGAGGCAGAAATTGAATATAAAGATGCAAAATTTCTTTATCAGAATAAAGGGGAGTATTGGTTTTGTGATCCAAATAATCAATCTGATAGATTTAAATTATCATCAGATTTATTAGGTATAACTGCGAAGTTTATAAAAGTCAATTCGATAGTTGAAACAATGGTTTTTAATGAAGAGGTTATTGGTGTTGAAGTTCCAATAAAAGTAGATTTAAAAGTAACAGAGGCTCCTTATGCTGTAAAAGGTGATACATCTTTTGGAGGAACAAAACAAATAACTTTGGAGACTGGTGCTGTTATAAATGCTCCTTTGTTTATAACAGACAATGAAGTAGTTACAGTCAATACACAAACTGGTGAATATGTAAGCAGGGCAGGAAATAAATAGCTGTGTGTTTATAAAGTTAAAATAAAAACAAAAGAGGTCTTGCTTCGCAAGACCTCTTTTGTTTTTTATAACCTTTTGGTTTTTTAATATCTTCTATGAAATAAATCTCTTGCTAATCCGAAGATACCTAAAACAAATATAACCATACCCAATGATAGGGTAATAGAAATATTTATCTTTGGTATGTATACCATTGCTATACCAAGTATTATTATTAAAATCCAATAAAAATATCTCATTTTTTATTATTTGTTAGTTTTTTGCCAACCATATTTGCATTTTTCATTAACGAGCGGGTTTTCTCTTTTTAAAATCATTTCGCAGTACGTTATTTTGTTTTTGTATTTTTATTTGCAAACGAGGATATTCATTTTAAAAAACTTACGGAAGATAATTTTTAGCAAGAAATTATCTGAGTAGAGAAGAAATTTTTCCGTCGAAAAATTTCTATCGTGTTTTTAAAAGGAGTATCCGAGCGAGTCTCTAAATTTCTTTAAGCTTCTCCCTTATTGTCTTAAGTATTGTGCTTGTAATTTTAGGATTTTCTTTAAGATATGTCCTTGCTGCATCATAACCTCTACCAATTTTTTCTCCATTATATTCATAAGAAGATCCAGATTTTTTAACAATTCCCATTTTTTCTCCAAGTGCGAGCATTTCTCCTTCTTTTGAAATACCTTCATTATACATAAGATCAAATTCTGTTTGTTTAAAAGGAGCAGCTACTTTATTTTTAACAACCTTAACCCTGACTCTTCCACCCATTATTTCTTCACCTTTTTTGATTTGAGCAATTCTTCTTATGTCGAGTCTTATTGAAGTATAAAATTTGAGTGCTTTACCTCCAGGTGTTGTTTCTGGATTACCAAACATAACTCCTATTTGCATTCTTATCTGATTAATGAAAATAACAACAGTTTTTGACTTTGCTACTATAGCAGTGAGTTTTCTTAGAGCTTGAGACATGAGTCTTGCCTGTTTACCGACATGATATGCCCCCATATCACCTTCAATTTCATCTTTTGGCGTAAGAGCCGCTACTGAGTCAATAACGATAACATCCATCTTTCCAGACCTTACAAGACTATCTACGATGTCTAAACCTTGTTCTCCAGTATCTGGTTGGGAAATTAAAAGTTGTTCAATTTTAACACCAATTTTTTTTGCATATTCTGGATCCATAGCATGTTCTGCATCTATATAGGCACAGATACCACCAATTTTTTGAGCTTCAGCAACAACATGAAGGGCTAGGGTAGTTTTACCAGAAGATTCTGGTCCAAATATTTCTACTATTCTTCCACGGGGAAGTCCTCCAACACCCAAAGCCGCATCAAGACCTATTGAACCTGTTGGTATAACATTTACATTAACTTTAGGTTTTTCCCCGAGCATCATTATGGATTCATCGCCAAACTTAGTTTTTATGGCATTCATTGCGTCTTCTATTTTATCCATACTTGCTTTACTTGGATTACAAACAGCATCTTCTTCTACAGATGCTTCTTCGGTGTCTTTTATATCTTTATCTTCTAATTCAACTTTTTTACCTTTTGTTTTCTTTGCCATAAATTTATTGTTAATAATTAATATTATTTCTTCCTTTTATTTTACCATAAGATAGTTTTTGTCTCTAGCAAACGAGGTAATCCATTTTAAGAAACATAGAAGTCGCGACTGTATGTATTTTCTTAGCGAGCGAGACAATCCATTTTAGGAAACTTGGGAGGAGCGACGGCGACGGAC
>CAYZNH010000004.1:26703-54051 GCA_964479775.1 uncultured Candidatus Saccharibacteria bacterium
AGAGAAAATATTTAGTAAAATATTTTCGTGTTCCTAAAATGTATTATCGAGCGAGCCTTTATTTATAGATCACTTCCAAAACCTTTTCAGTTTTTCTTCCAAATTTATCACTAGCTTTAATAATTAGAACATTATATCCATAAGACAATAATAAATCTTCTTTAAAACTACCTTCTTCATCTATATATATTTTTCTATCATTTAAACTTATTTCTGTAATATTTTTAGCTTTACCAACGATTTCAGTAAAAGAACTAGATATTAAAGAACCATTTTGGGGAGATAATATTTCTATTCTAGGACCTAGAACAACTTTCTGAATTTCGTATAAAGTATACCCGACAAAAACAACCACCAGTATGATAGCAATCAGTAATTTAATATATCTTCTTGTTTTGTGTCTATCAGTCATTTACCAGAGAAAATTTTTGCCAATAAAAATTGTTTGTTTCGACATAACAATCAATGAGATTAAAATAACTTTATTTGAAATCATATTTAAGGATGTTTTTTAATTTTTTCTATTTGTGTTTTCACCAACGAACGAAATAATACATTTTAGGAAACTTGGGAGGAGCGACGGCGACGGACAGAGAAAATATTTAGTAAAATATTTTCGTGTTCCTAAAATGTATTATCGAGCGAGTCTTTATGTTCCACTCCTTCCAAATGTTCTTCTTCTGGTATTTTGGAATTATTTTCACCCTTACCAATCAATATTTCTCTAGGCTTTGCTCCGTCTCCAGGGCCAATCACACCTCTCTGTTCTAATATATCGATTAATCTTGCTGCTCTTGCATAACCAACTCTAAGTTTTCTTTGTATATAAGATGTAGAAGCTCTACCGACATTTATAACTTCTTCTTTTGCTTGTTCATATAGCTCATCATCTTCATCGTCATCAAAAGATGATCCTGTTATTATGTCACTTCTGTCATTAGCAACCTCCTTAAGGTCTATTTCTCCACCAATTAATTCATCTCTGTATGCATCAGTTAAATATTTTACGATATCTTTAACTTCTTTTTCTGATATAAAAGCAGATTGGATTCTAACTGGTTTAGACATTTCTCCACCGAGATAAAGCATGTCACCAGCACCTAAAAGTTTTTCTGCACCAGTAGCATCAAGAATAGTCCTTGAATCTATTTGTGATACAACCTGTAATGCAATTCTAGCGGGAACGTTTGCCTTGATAAGACCAGTTATAACATTTACAGAAGGTCTTTGTGTTGAAAGGATAAGATGTATACCAACAGCACGGCTCATCTGGGCTAATCTAACTATTCCAGCTTCTAGTTCTCTTGGATACGTCATCATAATATCTGCGAGTTCATCTATTACTAAAACTATATAAGGCATAGGCTCGGGAAGTATGTGATTTTCTGGGTTATATTTGCCAGTTTTCTTTAAATCTTCTATCTTTTTAATTTCTGGGGCGAATATGTTTTTATGATATGAATCTATATCTTTTGCAGCAAATGATTGGAGTATATCGTATCTTCTGTCCATCTCTTTTGTTGCCCACTTAAGTGCAAGAATTGTATTTTTTGCATCAGTTATAACAGGAGTTAATAAATGAGGAATTTTATTATAAAGTGTAAGCTCGACTCTCTTTGGGTCTATCATTATAAATCTCAAGTTTTCTGGTGAGTTTCTATATAGAAGAGAAGTAATTACTGTATGTATAGTCACAGATTTACCAGAACCAGTTGCACCAGCAATAAGTACATGAGGCATTTTTGCTAAGTTTGCATAATGCGACTTTCCAGAGATACCTTTTCCTAAAGCAAGCATAAGGGGTTTTTCTGATTTTTGAAATTCTTCTGATCCAATAAGTCCAGATAGACCAACTGTTGATTTTACAGAGTTTGGTATTTCTATACCAACGAGTGATTTACCAGGGATTGGAGCTTCTATTCTAATGGGGTGAGCAGCAAGAGCAAGAGAAAGGTCGTTTTGTAAACCAAGTATTCTTGATATTTTTACTCCCTCTGCAGGCTTGAGAGCGTATCTGGTTACGGATGGTCCGATGGATACTTCATCCATTTCAACATCTATATCAAAATTTTGAAGAGTTCTTTTGATGATATTAGCATTTGCCTTGATATCTCCAGTTACGATTCTACCTTTATCATCTTCAAGTAATGAAAGTGGTGGGGGGGTATATTTTGTATTACCAACAGCTCTTGGAGTAACTTTCAATTCTTCTTCCTCACTAGCTTTAATAAATGCTCCTCTTGAAACTTTCTTTGTTTTTTCTTCTTCTATTTCATTTTCTTCTTCTTCGATTTTTTTCTTTTTCTTATCTTTTATATTATTTATTTTTTCATCATTTTCTATTTTTAAGTTTTCTATATCTTCTTCATTGTTATAATCATCTTCTGTCTTTTTATTTTTCCAAAACATTATAGATTGAATTGTAATTTTTGTTTCAAAGAGTATTAAACAAGAAATCACTAAGATTGCAACTAAGATTATTGCACTCGCATATAAACCAAATAGTTTTAGAAGTGGGGTAGAGATAGCCCAGCCGACATATCCTCCTTTGGGAGTCCAGTAGGTTTTTGATATTAAATCTATAAGTCCGAGTCCAGACACAAAGAAAAGTACCCCACCAAAAATTTTAAGTTTATTAAACTCTCTTTCTTCTGCTTTAAAAAAGGAAATTGAAAGTAATAAAAAAAAGGTTGGTATTAGGTAATAACCTATACCCAAAAGAATGGAAAGTATTAAATAAATTTTATCTCCAACCATACCAGCTTTACTTACTGCAGCAAGTATAAAAATTATTGATAATACAAGGAAGGTGATAGCAAGAATTGCCTGTTTGGTCTCGCTCTTAACTGTACTCCAAAAACCTGTCTTTATTGGTGTATTTTTTTTGATATTTTTTTCATTTTTTCTGGAAGCCATTTTAAATTTGTAGGTGTTTAATTTGAATAATTTTTTGAACTCTTTTGTATGAATAATTATATCAAATTTATCTACTAATTTCTTCTAAAGTTTAAGCTTAGAAAACTGAGTTAATCTTTGAGTTTCTCAAAAGGGTTTACTTGGTTTTAAGTTTTTTATTATCGTATTTTTTTACTGAGTGGATAGTCTCTGTAAGAGGATGTTCTGATATTATAATCTAGGCTTCATATTTTTCCTCCAAACTTCGCTTTACATTTTTTATCGGACATACTATCATAGATAACAAGAGGTAGTTCGTCCTTGAAAAAGTAAAAGACAAATTATATAAGACACTTATAAATAAAGGACTTTTTATTATTAGACATTAATCAGACATACGAAAAATATGGACAATCAAAATAATATGGTCGGTTTAAATAATCAAAATATTTCATTGAATAATAATGCTATAGAGCATATATTTTCTGGTGACTCATACGGTCTTTTTGTCTTTAAAAAAATAGAAAAAATCTCAACAGCAATCTATATACTCACAAGTCTTATGTCTGATACAGAACCAATGAGACTTAGAGTTCGGGAGCTTACCGATGATTTGATTCAAAATAGTTTGTTGATGTCTGAGAGAGTTTGGGGAGAAGATTATTTACAGAAAAATATAGTGAACTCATTGTCAGAAATTTCTATTCTTTTTAATCTTGCAGAAACAACAAAAATGATCTCAAAAATGAACCATGATATATTATCTATTGAGATACAAAAGATGATTGATTTTATGGTTACTTCAAATAAAAATTATTCATCAGCAAAGATTGCTTTTCCTCAGAATATTTTTTCTGGAGATTATAATTATATTCCTGATAATGGATATAAAAATGATAATCAGAATAATATAAAATATAATTCTCAAAATAGCGGATTTGATTATAAAGGACAAAAGGACATTAATAAAGATACAGTCCTTAATAAAATGTCTGATATAAAAATAAACGACAGAGAAAAAAATATAAAAGACAAGAATAACAGACAAGATATTATTAAGGATATGTTAAAGAGCGGTGTGAAGTTAACTATAAAAGATTTTGCACAAAATATAAAAGGATGTAGTGAAAAGACAATACAGAGAGAATTAATAGTCATGTTGAACAGCGGTGTTTTAAAGAAAGAGGGAGAAAGGAGATGGTCTAAATATTTCCTCGCTTAGAGATTCGCTCGCAGAGTATTTTGAAAGCACGATAAAACTGCCGTCAGTCACGGCAGTTTTTCTCTACTTACGAAATTTTTTACTAAAAATTTCGCTCCGTAAGTCTTTCAAAATACTCAGATTCGTTCTTTATTGCAAATTCAAATATTGAATGTCTTTTATTTCAAAATGTCCTTTATAAAGAACATCCGCTCTTTTATCTTGCACTATCTCTGTTTTTGTATGTCATTCCGGCGAAGTTGAAATTTGGGCTAGGGACCCAAATAAAAGACCTTGAACGTTTTGTAATCAAAATGTGAAAGGTGTACTGTTCCTGTAAGGAACGGAATCCAGCATTTCTTTTTTTCTGTCATTGCGAGGAAGTACTCTGACGTCGCAATCCAGTCCCTGTATTTGTATGTCATCCCGTTGTAAAACGGGAACCAGTACTTTCCCCATCTGTCATTGCGAGAAGGTCTTCCGACGAAGCAATCCAGTCCTTTCGTACTTGGTCTGTCATTCCTGTGTAGGCGGGAATCCAGCCCCCCAAGCCATTTACTCGGGGTATTTATGTAGTTATTTCTGAATTTTCTACTTTACAAACTTTATGAACTTTTGACTCTAATTGCTTGTATTTTTAACCATTTTATGCAATAATCTACAAGTGGCTTATACCCCACAAAATAGGCTTTTAAAAAGATTATCTTTATAAAATAAAGATTGTTTCAACAGAAGGCTTATTTGTGAGTTATCCACAATTATATATTTTGCTAGTTTTTTAGTAAAAATATATAATATTAGTTGAGATGTTAATTGCATGTAAAAAGTGTTTTTAATATCTCAAAAAGTAGTTATCGTTAAACGGTTTCTACTTTGGCGAATATGCAAATATTCCCAAGAATTACAGTTAGGAACTGAATTCGGGCCTGCTCAGCCCATTGTCAGTAGACGAGAACTTTGACAAGTAAATATACAGGATTACGGATAGTCAGTTTTTATTTTTTGAAAACTAATCTATCTAACTTGTGTCGAACTCATCAAAATAAAACTTCTTTCTTTCTCGAGATAAGAAGATTGATTGAGAATATGAGTTAGATAGAATAGTAGGAAGAAAGTCATACCAACTAGTTGTCGGTGGGTATGTTATCTCGAAGAGTTAAAGATGGTCATTCTTTATTCTTCAAAAGGGAAGAGAGACAAACTTCAGTAGTTTAGGTAAATCATTTTTAGTCGAAATTTTTTACTTAGCTCTTAATAGAGTTTACTGATGAAATAAATCCGAGGAAAGTTTTTCAATTTATTAACTTTATTAATTAAGTATAGAAAAACGATTCTCAAATTAATTTATAAAATAATTTAGTTATGATGACATTAAAAACAAAATCAGTGTTTGGATTAGTTGCTGGATTAGCAATTGCTCTTTCATTGGTTATCGGAGCTGGTACAGCTTCAGCCTTAACAGCAGCAGATATAGATACTCTTGTTGCTCTAGGTATAATTTCAGCAGATAAAGCAGCTACTGCAAAAGCAGCTTTGACAACTACATCTTACTCAAGCCTAAAAATAGGTTCTACAGGTGCAGATGTTGTAGCTTTGCAAGAAATGCTTGTAAAGGATGGATACTTGGTAATGCCAGCTGGTGTTAAGTACGGATACTACGGTAGCCTTACAGCAGCAGCTTATGCAAAATATCAAGCAGCTCAAGTAACAACTCCAGTAACTGGAGGTTCAACTTCAGCTACAGGTGGTGATGGAGATTTCAATGAATATGATGTTCTTGGAAATCCAGACAGCACAGATATAGGAGAAGGTGAAACAGAAGAAGTATTTGCTTTTGAATTCGAAGCAGAAGATTCTGATCTTTTAGTTAAAAGAGTAGAATTTCTTTTTGAAGAAACAGGTTCAAATACAGATAAGCCTTGGAAGGTTTTAGAAGAAGTTTCTCTATCAGCAGATGGTAAAGAAGTTGCTTCTATAGATGCTTCAGATTCAGATTCTTGGTCAGAAGAATCAACAAACGATACATATACAATTAGATTTAATGATCTAAAAGTATTAGTAGAAGATGGAGAACAAGCTGAAATGGTTTTGTCTATTACAGCACAAGATTCTCTAGATACAGCTGATTTGGGAACTTGGGATGTTTCTATAACTGATGATGGTATCAGAGCAGAAAACGGTGAAGGTATCCAAGTTTACGAAGGAGCAGATACAGCAGGTGATACAAGAGACTTTACTCTTGAAGCAGCAGAAGCTGGGGATATGGATGTTTCAGTTGATGATGATGATAATGAAGATATAACTGTAGAAGTAGATGAAGATAATGATACAAACGATGTAGTTATCTATACTGCTACTGCAGAATCACAAACAGGTGATAACAAAATAGAAGAAGTTATGGTTTCTATTGCTACAACAACAGGAACAACAAATGGTCTTTCAGATTTCGTTAAAGTTTTGACTCTTTATATCGATGGTAAAGAAGTTGGAAGTGAAACTGTTGGTGATGATGATGGTGCAGAAGATATTACATTTGAAGATATAAATGTAGATGTAGATGAAGATGATGAAGTTACTATAGTTGTTAAAGCAGACTTTGATAATCAAGATGGTAACTACGCTACAACAACAACTGGAGTTTATGTAACTGGTATGGATGTTGACTATGTTGATGAACAAGACGACGATCAAACAGTTCAAGATACTACAGATGGTGGAGCAGTATCATTACAAGTAAGTGCAGTTTCAGTTGAATTAGTTTCAGTTACAACAACAGAACAAGTTGGTGGAAATGAAGCTTCAGCTAGATTCTATGTTACTTTCAAAGTTACAGCTCCTTCAGATGAAGATGTATACATTGGAAAGGGTGCAACATCAAGCAGTGCTTTCGTAGCAGCTAAAGGTGTTTACTACCAAGTAATTACTTCTGATGATGCAACAACAACAGCAACAACAACTTCAGCAGTTGTAACAAGAGTTTCTGGTGGTTCAGAATCAGGAAGTTATTGGAAAGTTGCAGAAGACAATTCTGCTACACTTAGACTTGAGGTTATCTTAAGTAACGAAGGTGGTGCTGCGGAAATACTACGTGGAGTTCAATTATACGGTGTTAACTACAAGCTTGGTTCAGCAGCAATTGCTGATGTTCAATTAACAAATGGTATTGATGAAGATTTCAGAACATCAAAGGCATTGTTAGGAACAGAAAACTTATAGTTCATTCGTGAACTTTACGAAAATAATTTCGTAAAACTATTGGCTAATACACCTTAAAAAGTATTCTAAAAACCGCCCCGAAAGGGGCGGTTTTTTGTTGTCCAATTTTCTTTTTTCCATCAACTAGTCAAGGTTTAAGCCTTGACCAGTCTTAATTTTTCTGCCCTAGGTCTCCCCTCGGGCAAATCACTTGGACATCCAGTTTTCAAGTACAGTCTCTCTGTCATCCCGTTGCAAAACGAGATCTAGTATCTTTTTCTTATTATACAGTTCAATAGATTTGATTTATTTTAATATTAAATGTTATAATATTAATAATAGTTATTATTGGCTTAATAAAAATATCTGCGATGGACAACACAACAAATAAGAATAAAAAATGGTGGATAATTTTTTCTATATTATTAATCTTAATTATAGGATTTTTAGTGTATAAAAATAATAACACGATTAAAAAATATTTTGGTTTTGCTACTGTATATGATGCATCTGGTGACAGAGCGATTTCAAATGGTTGGACGATATCTGATAACAGCTATGCTTGGGGGGAAAATATTGGCTGGGTGGATTTTGCTACCACAGAAGGTGATACATATGTAGCAGACAATGCACTTTGGGGTTATGCTTATGGAGAAAATGTCGGATGGATTTCATTAAATTGTGGAAATGGTGATAATTGTAATATAAACTATAAAGTTTCAAATAATGGTGAAGGAAAACTTTCTGGATATGCTTGGGGAGAAAATATCGGCTGGGTAGACTTTGGTACTTCTACTGATATAGCAAATAGACCTTGGGGTGTTTCAATAACATCTGGTGGAGATTTTACGGGTTATGCTTATGGAGAGAATGTCGGATGGATTTCATTTAATTCTGCGAATGGTGGTTCTGTGGTTTATAAAGTATCTACTTCTTGGAGACCACAAAGTACAAGACCACAGTGTAATAATGGCTCAGATGATGATAATGATGGTTACATAGATTATCCAGATGATAGAAATTGTTCTTCTTTGACAGACACAAGAGAGAGAAAATCTAATACATATGTAGCTCCGACAGAAGATGATAATACGACATTTGGTGGAGAAGAAGATATCACTACAAGCACAAGCACCATCGCGACATCTACAGTGAGTCAGATTAGTACAAGTACACCGACAACAACTCCTTCTGTGATAACTCCTATTACACCCCCAACAGATACTTCTACAGAAGAATTATTTAAGTTTACAGGTATGTTTACAAGGGATTTATACCTTGAAATAAAAGGAGAAGATGTAAAAGAACTACAAAAATTCTTAAATAGTAAGGGATTTGCGGTTGGAACAAGTGGTGTTGGATCTACAGGAAACGAAACAAATTATTATGGAAATAGGACAGCTAACGCTGTTATCAAGTTCCAAGAAGCAAATTCAGATACAGTTCTCAAGCCTTTAGGGCTTATAAAAGGAACAGGTTACTTCGGTAAATTGACAAGAGATTTGGTCAATTCACTATTAAATAGATAATATAAAAAGGTAATATAAAAACTGGTCAAGGTTTAACATTGACCAGTTTTTATATAATTAATGTGCCCGAGGGGAGACCTAGGGCAAAATTCGAGTAATGATTTTTCTTTTGATATAATTAAAACAGAATGCAAAGAAAAATAAAATTCTCAGAAGGTGAATATTATCATATTTATAATAGGGGAATAGAGAAGAGAACTATTTTTCTAGATGAAGCAGATTATAAACGTTTTGTCTTTGTACTTTTTTGTGCAAACGATATAATTAGATTTAATTCTAGAGATATAAAAAGACAGTTTGCCCTAGGTCTCCCCTCGGGCAAACGAGAAAATTCAATTATAGAGATTGGTGCTTTTTGTTTGATGCCTAATCATTTCCATTTGTTGATAAAAGAAACTACTGAAGGAGGAATTTCTAAATTTATGTCTAAAATAATGACGGCATATTCTATGTATTTTAATAAGAAATATGAAAGAAGCGGGGCTTTATTTCAGGGTACTTTTAAGGCTGAGCATGCTGATTCTGATGAGTATTTAAAATATTTGTTTTCCTATATACACTTAAACCCGATAAAACTAATCCAGCCAGATTGGAAGGAAAAGGGCATTGAAAATAAAGATGAGGTTATTAATTTTTTAAAAGACTATAAAAATTCATCTTATTTAGATTATATGGGAGTTAGTAGGGAAGAAAACAAAATCATAAATAAAGAAGTATTTACAGAATATTTCCCTAGTACAAATGATTTTGAGAGAGAAATTTTTGATTGGTTAAATTATATTAATCTGCCCTAGGTCTCCCCTCGGGCAAAAGTTATCCACATTTTTGAAAAGTTTAGTGTGGATGATAAAATAATTTTAGATATGTCTAAAGTTAAATATAAATTATTTTTTATAGTGGCTATTATAACAGCTACTTTTTTATTTTCTATTAATAGTGTTTTTGCTGATGTAAATAATATAACTCATATAAATTTTGTCTCTGATGAACAAACTGTTAAAAAAGATGAAATATCAAAGGTTTTTACAATACAGACGCAAAACATTAATGATATAGCAGAAGAAATTACCGAATCAACAAATAAGCTAACATTATCCACAGATTCATCAACTGGAGAATTTAGTTCTAGTAATAGTGATTGGAAAAGTACGAATATTATTACAATGAATAAGGGCACAAAGAATAAGAATTTTTATTATAAAGATGGTTCCATTGGTAATTTTACAATTACAGTGCAGTTGGTTTCTGGGGAGACAAGTAAAACGTGGATTACTACACAAGTAGTTAATATTTCAGATAGTTTGATTGTTGACGATCCTATAGATGATGATGTGTCTACAACAACAGCTACTTCGACTACAAATACTAATAGTACAAGCACAGTATCAACCACAACAATAATTACTCAAACAAAAACAAGATATGTTTACGTTTCGGCACATTCTAGTTCAGAAGAGTTGAGCGATTATATAAGTGGTAATACTCTTGAAATATCTGCAGGTAGGGACAGAATCTCTTATGTTGGCATACCAGTTGATTTTGACGCAAAACATAACAAGAAAGATGGTAGGGTTAATTTTACTTGGTCTTTTGGTGATGGTACTAGTGAAACTGGTCAGGAAATATCTCATGTTTATAAAAATACCGGTGATTATATAGTGATATTGAATTCTAAAAATAGTATAAACGATGCTGTTTCTAGGACTAATATTAAGATTCTTGAACCAGATTTAAGTATGTCTATTGTTCGTGGCGGTTTGGAGGTTGCAAATAATGGCGATTACGAGATTAATATTGGTGATTGGAAAGTAAGTAATGGATATACAGATATTTTTATTCCCAAAGACACAATAATTGCTTCGAAAAATAAAATAGTTATACCTGACAATGTTTTTACTGAATTTCAGGATTTTACCAATATTTCTCTGATTAACCAGTCTGGTAATATGTTGATTTCTAGTAATGA
This sequence comes from uncultured Candidatus Saccharibacteria bacterium, assembly GCA_964479775.1. Classification (GTDB taxonomy): domain Bacteria; phylum Patescibacteriota; class Minisyncoccia; order Phycocordibacterales; family GWA1-40-21; genus Bog-1340. The sequence continues at coordinate 37,490 of CAYZNH010000004.1, forward strand.
GGGGAATAACCAAGTTATTTCTTTGAATAATAAAGAAAATTTGGTTGCTAATGAATCTTTAGAAAAAATACTAGGTATGAAGATTGAGGATGTAGAAAATATTGTATATACATATAAAAGTAATATGGCTCTTGATAAGAAGATTAAAGAATCAAAGTTTGAAAATATTAATGATGTTGTTGTATCTGAAAAAAAAGATAATCTAGCTACTGTTGGCGAAGTTATGATTTCTACTACAACAGAGGGTGTTTTAAAGAAAATTATTTATTCTCCAATAAGGGGAGTAAAGAATATGTTTGGTAGGTTTTACGATTTATAGGATTTGTGCTATTATTGTCTCAGCAAAATTATGTTTAATATCACTTTTTTCAGATTTCTGTTGGTTTTCTTGATTATATTAGCTGTAAGCTTTCTAATTATGGGGGTCGTCGGTGGTTTTGAAAAATAGTTGTCATTTTTTTTATTAAAATAAACGAAAGATATTCTAAAGCAGTTAATAACTGTTGACATTTTCTCAAATTTTGCTAGTATGTTTACTCGAGCTCTTAAGAGCTTATTGTTTTATTTTTATACAAATATATTATGGCAAGATCACTAAAAAAAGGACCATTCGTTGATGAAAAACTTCTACAAAAAATAGAAGGTAAGAAACCTGTTGAAACTGGTATTATTAAGACATGGTCAAGAAGAAGTCAGATTTCTCCTGAAATGGTTGGATTCGTTTTTGGTGTTTACAATGGTAGACAACATATAGAGGTCTTAGCTACAGAAGATATGGTTGGACATAGACTCGGAGAATTTTCTCCTACAAGAAAGTTTACTAGACACGGTGGTAAAATGCAGAAAGAATTAGATATAAAAGCAAAAGAATCTGAAGTAGCAGCAGCTAAAGCAGCCAAAGCAACAGTAGAATCTAAGAAATAATAAATATCATGATAACCGCTAAATTAAACGACTATAGACAATCACCTAGAAAAGTAAGATTAGTTGCTAATCTTGTTAAAGGTAAAAAAGTAGAGGATGCAAAGAATACCTTAGCTTTTTTGGTAAAAAGAGCTTCAAAACCTCTTTGTGATCTTTTAGATTCAGCAGTAGCAAATGCAGAACATAATTTTAATATTAAAGCGGATCAACTTTTTGTAAAAGAATTTAGAGTAGATGAAGGAGTAGTTTTAAAAAGAAGAATGCCTAGAGCAAGAGGTATGGCTTATCCTATAAAGAAAAGAACTAGTCATGTTTTTCTACAATTAGATACAATAGATAATTTACCAAAGAAGATAAAAGGAAAGAAATCTGAAGTAAAAAAGATAGAAAAAGAGGTAGAAATAAAGAAAACTAAAAAAGTAGTTAAAAAAACAAAAAAATTAGAAGATAAAAAATAATAATATGCCACATACAGTACATCCATATTCACATAGATTAGGAATAATCAGAGACTGGAAGTCTCGATGGTTTTCTACTAAAAAGAACTTCAAGACTTTTTTGAAGAGTGATGTTCTTTTAAGAGAGTTTTTAGAAAAGAAGATGAGAGGGCAATATGTTGGTTCTATTGAAATGGAAAGAAATGATAAGAATTTTAGACTTATCATAAAAACATCAAGACCGGGTGTTGTAATCGGTAGAAGTGGAGAAAACTCTATAAAACTTAGAAATGATATTTTGAAATTTTCTAAGAGATATAAACTTTTAATTCCTGAGGATTTTAAATTAGACGTTGAAGAAATAAAATCACCAGAATCAAACGCTGCTATAGTAGCTCAAATGATGGCGGAAGGTTTAGAAAAAAGAATGCCTTTTAGAAGAGTTATGAAACAGACAGTTGAAAAGGTTATGGCTAATAGAGATGTAAAAGGTGTTAGACTTTACTGTGGTGGTAGATTGGGTGGTGCAGAAATTGCACGATCAGAAGAAATGAAAAAAGGTAGAGTTCCATTACAAACTTTGAGAGCAGATATTGATTATGCTCAAGAAAAAGCCCATATGACTTACGGTGATATCGGTATAAAAGTTTGGATTTATAGAGGAGAAATCTTTAATAAAGATAAAAAATAATTTTAAAACCATGTTAGTACCAAAAAAAGTAAAGTTCAGAAAAGCGCATACTTTTAGAGAACATCCAGATAAGATAGGTGTTGCAACAAGAGGAGTAAAAATTTCTTTTGGCTCTTTTGGTTTGAAAGCTACTTCAGCTGGTAGAATAAAATCTACACAGATAGAAGCAGCAAGAAAAACAATTGCCCACTCAATGAGTAAGACTGGTAAGATCTGGACAAGAATTTTTCCAGACCATCCATATACACAAAAACCAGCTGAAGTTAAAATGGGAAAGGGTAAGGGTGATTTACAGGGTTATGAAGCAATTATAAAACCAGGAAGAGTTCTTTTTGAAGTTGACGGTGTTGATGAAGTATCAGCAAAAGAAATGTTGAGAAAAGGTGGAACCAAATTACCTGTAAAGACAAAATTTATAGCAAGATAAATACCATGAATATTAAAGATTTAAGAAAAAATACAAAAGATCAGTTAAACAAAATGCTTGAAGAAAAAGCAGAAGCTTTAAATAATTTTAAATTAGGTATAGCTGGTAGTAAAATAAAAAATGTAAAAGAAGGTAAAAATTTAAAGCTTGAAATAGCACAAATACTTACTGTTTTAAATGAACTTAAATCAATATAAAATTATGGAAACAAAAACAGCAAAAAAGAATAATGGTAAAGTTTTGGTAGGTAAAGTTGTTTCAACGAAAATGAAAGATACTGTTGTTATTTCAATAGATTCTTTTAAGAAACACCCAAAATATGGAAAATACATCAAGAGACAAAATAAAATAATGGCTCATGATGCTGGTAATAAATGTAAAGAAGGACAGATTATTGAAATAGTCGAATCAAAACCTATTTCAAAAAATAAAAGGTTTACTGTTCTTGAAAAATAATAATTAAAAACCATGATACAACCAAGAACAATAGTTAAAATATCAGATAACTCAGGTGCCAAAATTGGCAGAATTTTTAAAATACTCGGAAGTTCAAAGAAAAGATGGGCAAAGCTAGGAGAGATTGTCGTTTTATCTGTTCAGAAAGCAGAACCAAGAAAACAGGTTAAGAAGAAAGATATTTTATACGGAGTTATTGTAAGACAAAAACAACCTTATAGAAGATCCGATGGTTCTTATATAAGATTTGATGAAAATGCTGTTATTATTGTAGAGAAGGGAAAGAAAGATCCAATAGCGGGAAGAGTCTTCGGTCCAGTTCCAAGAGAATTAGCTGAGCTTGGTTTCCAGAAGATAGTTTCTTTAGCTCCGGAAATAGTTTAGAAATTAAAAGAGTAAAATTATGAAAATTAAGAAAGGAGATAATGTGGTAGTTATAGCGGGTAAAGATAAGGGTAAGACCGGAAAGGTTGTTATGTCTTTTCCTAAGGAAAATAAAGTTTTGATTGAGAGTGTAAATCTTCAAAAAAGACACCAGAAAGCTAAAAAGTCTGGTACAAAAGGTCAAATAGTTGAAAAAGCTATGCCAGTAAATGCCTCAAACGTCGCTGTGAATGATGGAGGAAAAGCAGCCAGAATCGGTAAAAAACTTGTTGGTGATAAGTTTGTAAGAATCAACAAAAAAACAGGTAAGGAAATATAACATTTCAATATTATGATTTCATTAAAAGAAAAACAGAATAAGGCTTTTGATTCTTTGAAAGATAAATTAAGTATAAAGAATAAAATGCAATCTCCTAAAATAGAGAAGGTTGTATTAAACTCTGGTACAGGATCTTTTAAAGACAAAAATAAAGCAAAAATAGTAGAAACTAGATTAGAAAAAATTACTGGTCAAAAGACCTCACTTCGATTAGCTAAAAAGTCTATCGCTACATTTAAGTTGAGAGAAGGTGATCCAGTAGGATATCAAGTAACATTGAGGGGGAAGAGAATGTTTGATTTTCTAAATAAACTTGTTTATATAGCTCTACCAAGAACAAAAGACTTTAGAGGTCTTTCATCAAAGGCTATTGATGATATGGGAAATTTTACAATAAGCATAAAAGAGAGTACTGTTTTTCCTGAAACTTCAGATGAAGATATAAAAGATATATTTGGAATGTCAGTAACAATTGTTACTTCATTAAAAGATAAAAATTCTGCAAAAACATATTTTGAATATCTAGGTTTTCCGTTTAAAAAAGAAGAAGATATTAAAAAAGGTAAGAGATAATTATAATTAAAAAACCGCCAAACGGCGGTTTTTTAATTATATAATAATTATATTATTTTTACCTTATAGAAGAGAGAGGGGTTGTTAACTTTTATTTAAAAATATTTGACTTTTTAATAACTTCTTGCTAATATGTCCTGACTAGCTTTTTAAAAGCTTTTTATTTAATTATGGCTAAAAAATCAGTAATAGCAAGATCAAACAAGGAACCAAAGTTCGCCTCAAGAGTAGTGAGAAGATGCTTTAGATGTGGTAGAAAACATGGCTATATGAGAGATTTTGATCTATGTAGAATTTGTTTTAGAGAGTTTGCTAATCAAGGAAAAATTCCTGGTATTAAAAAATCATCATGGTAACAGATAAAATTGGAGATTTAGTAATAAGATTGAAGAACGCAGGTATTGCTAGAAAGGAAAGCATTTCTGTTTATAGTTCAAAAATCAACGATGCAGTCTTGAATGCGCTAGTTAAAGCTGGTTATGTTCAATCTATCTCAAAAAGAAAAAACAGCAGAATGGTTGATGTTATCTTGTCTTATAAAACAGATAAAACCTCAAAAATAGCTGGTGTTGATAGAATATCAAAACCATCAAGAAGAGTTTATACAAAATATTCAGACATTAGAGCTTTTAAAAATGGTTTTGGTTCAACAATACTTTCTACTCCTCTTGGTATACTAACAGATAAAGAAGCTGTCAAACAAAAAGTCGGTGGTGAATTATTGTTTAAAATTTGGTAGTTATATAAAAATATGTCAAGAATAGGAAAAAAAGGAATAGAGATTCCAGAAAAAGTTGAAATAAAAAATGATGGTAATGTTGTTACTGTTAAGGGACCTTTGGGTGAATTAAAAAGAGAGTTTAAGAAAAATATAACTATTTCCGTTGTAGATAATAAAATAGAGCTTAAGCCGGCTAAGGAAAGTTTAGAGAATAATGCTCTTTGGGGAACATATACTTCTCATATAAAAAATATGGTAGAAGGTGTAACAAAAGGTTATACTAGAAAACTTATAGTTGAGGGTATTGGATATAGAGCAGACGCTACTCCAACAGATGTAACTTTTAAGGTAGGTTTCTCTCATCCAGTAAAAGTTGTTATTCCAAAAGAAATAAAATTAACGTCAGAAAAAGGACTTATAACAATAACAGGTATAGATAAAGAACTCGTAACACGTTTTGCTTCAGAACTTAAGGCAATTAAAAAACCAGAACCATATAAAGGTAAAGGTATAAGATTTGAAGATGAGGTTATAAGAAGAAAAGAAGGAAAGAAAACAGCATAGTAAAATTTATTAAAAATGAAAAACACAAACGATAAAAGAATAAAGATAAAGACAAGACATAAGAGAATCAGAGCAAAAATTTCTGGTACTTCTGTTGTTCCTAGATTATCTGTTTACAGATCAAATACTTGTGTTTATGGACAAATAATAGATGATACTAAAGGGGTAACATTAGTTGCTTTTTCAGCTGATAAAGTTAAGGGTAAGGGATTAATAGAAAAGTCTCTTAATGCTGGTAAAGAAATTGCTAAATTGGCTATCGAAAAAGGTATAAAGAGTGTTGTCTTTGATAGAGGTGGTTTTATATATACAGGTAAAATAAGATCTTTTGCAGAAGGAGCAAGAGAAGGTGGTCTAAAATTTTAATAAATAGATATGGATACAGAAAACAAAGTTAATAATACAAATACAGTTTCTACAAATACAGAGGCTGCAAAGGTTGTCAAAGCCCCAACAGGTTTTCAACCAAGAAGATCATTCTCTGGCCAGAATAGTTTTTCTCCTAGATCAAAAAACCCTAGAAGAAACGGTCCTATAAGAGCAGAGAGAGCTAAACCAGAATTCGAACAAAAGATTTTAAATATAAGAAGGGTTACTAGAGTTACTTCTGGAGGAAAAAGACTCAATTTTAGTGTGTATGTTGTTGCTGGTGATAAAAAAGGTAAAGTTGGTGTTGGTACAGGAAAAGCAAACGATACATCTGTAGCGATAGATAAAGCTTATAGAAATGCTAAAAAGAACATGTTAACCTTGAATCTTACAAAAGACATGTCTATACCACATGAAGTATCAGCAAAATATTGTAGTGGTAGAGTTCTTATTATGCCAACTCCAGGTAGAGGTAATAATGCTGGTAGTGCTGTAAGAAGTGTTATTGAGCTTGCAGGTATTAAAGATATTACTGCAAAAATAATTTCACCTTCAAAGAATAAATTAAACATAGCGAGAGCAGCGGTTCTTGCTTTATCTGCTTTTGATAAGAAGAAATTTGTAAATAAAGTTTCTGAATCAAAAGAAGAGGTTAAGAAATAATATAAAAATATGCAGATACACAATTTAAAAAGAAAAACAGAAAATAAGAAAACACCTATAGTTGGTAGGGGTGGTAAAAGAGGTAAAACTTCTGGTAGAGGAGGTAAAGGACAGACTGCTAGAGCAGGACATAAAGTAAGACCAGAAATGAGAGACCTTATAAAGAGAATACCTAAACTTAGAGGTTATGCTTTTAATTCTTATGCAGAAAAAGTTTATCCTATAAATTTATCAACTATTGAATTGGTTTTTTCTAATAATGATTCAATCACACCATCTCTTTTAATAGAAAGAGGTATTATTGAAAGGAAAAAAGGTAAAACTCCTAGAATAAAAATACTTTCTATGGGTGATTTAACTAAAAAAGTTAATATTTCTGGATGCGAAGTCTCGGCTGGTGCCAAAGAAAAAATAGAAAAAGTTGGTGGAACAGTAAAATAAAAATATGAACTTTTGGAGTAAAATTAAATTAGTTTTTCAAGATAAGTCTCTAAGAGGTAGGATATTGTTTGTAGCTGGTGCTCTTGTAATTTCAAGATTATTAGCCTCTATACCTATTCCTGGAATTGATATCGCCAAATTAAGCTCTTTCTTTGCTGGAAGTGAATTTTTTGGTTTTTTAAATCTATTTTCTGGAGGTGGAATGAGTAAATTGTCTATAGTTATGCTTGGAGTAGGGCCATATATTACTGGTTCTATTATAATGCAACTTTTGACTATGATGTCACCAAAATTAAAGGCAATGTATCAAGAAGAAGGTGAAGCAGGTAGAAGAAAGTTTTCTCAATATTCAAGAATTATTTCAGTTCCTATAGCTATAGTTCAGGGTTTTGGATTTTTGACATTATTAACAAAACAAAATGTTATTACAGGTTTTTCTCCTATGGAAATGATAATTAACATTGCTATTATTACTGCTGGTTCAGTTATTCTCATGTGGATAGGTGAACTTATGACAGAATTTGGAATAGGTAATGGTACATCAATGCTTATTTTTGCTGGTATTGTTTCAAGTTTACCAACTTCTTTGGTTCAAATGAGCGCGGCTTTTAATGTTTCTGATATACCAATGTATATATTATTTATAGTTATATCACTTGTGGTTATATATGCTGTTGTATTTATCACAGAAGCAGAGAGACCAATTCCAGTGACTTATGCAAAAAGAGTTAGAGGTTCAAAAGTATATGGTGGTGTATCTACTTATTTACCTTTGAGAGTTAATCAATCTGGTGTTATTCCTATAATATTCGCGATGTCTTTACTTTTATTTCCACAAATGATATTTAAGTTTATATCTCAAGTTGCTACAAATGAAATAATAAAATCAATCGCAACTTCATTAAATACTTTTGTATCAAACTATTGGGTTTATGGTATATCATATTTCTTATTGGTATTTTTGTTTACATATTTCTATACTGCAGTAACCTTTGATCCAGATGCAATATCAAAGAATTTACAACAAAATGGTGCTTTTATCCCTGGTGTAAGACCTGGTCAATCAACTTCTGAATATATAGCAAAAGTTTTAACAAGAATTACTTTAGTTGGTGCTGTATTTCTTGGTTTAATTGCTGTACTGCCACTTATAATGAAATCTATTACTGGTATTACTTCTATTGCTGTTGGAGGAACCGCATTACTTATTGTGGTTTCTGTAGTTATTGATCTTATAAAGAAGATTGAAGCGCAAATAACAATGAGAGAATACTAAAATAAAAAGTATACAAAAACAAAAGAGCGACTCGCTTTGCGAGTCGCTCTTTTGTTTTTGTATTTTATATTGTATAGAATCTATGACACAAAAAAGACTTATGTTATAATCTAAAAGTAAAGACAATAGATGTTTTAAACGAGGTAATTTATATGTAGGTAAATTACATTTTTATTAGTAAAAAAATCGGGTAAATGTTTAATATTTTTAAAAAAGAAGAAAAAGCTATAAAACCACAAGCTTTTATTTTTATTGGAAGATCTGGATGTGGAAAGGGTACTCAAGTTGAACTTTTTAAAAAGATTCTCGAAGAAAAAACTGGATTAAAGGATATTCATGTTGAGACAGGTTCTTTGTTGAGAGGACTTGTTAAGACTTTATCATACACAGGACAAAAAACGAAAGAAATTATAGAAACAGGTAGTCTTATGCCAGAGTCGGTTGTTATTGGTTTGTGGGTTGACCATCTTATAAAAAATTTTACTGGTAAAGAAAATTTATTTTTTGATGGAGCACCTAGAAAACTTCAAGAGGCAATATTATTAGATGGAACTTTAAATTTTTATAATATAAAAAATTATAAAATAATTTATGTTAATGTAAGTAGAGATTGGGCATCAAAGAGATTATTGGCTAGAGGTAGAAAAGATGATACAGAAGATGGTATAAACAATAGAATGACTTGGTTTGAGAATGATGTCATACCTTGTGTAGATTATTTTAAGAATAATCCAAACTGTGAAGTCTGTGAAATAAATGGAGAACAGAATATAGAAGATGTTCATAAAGAAATAATTAGTAAAATTTTTAATCAGTAAAAACATTCCCTGTCGAAAGATGGGGTTTGATTTTTAATATTTAAAAGGTATAGTTTATTTATGATAAGGATTAAGACAAAAGAAGAAATAGAAATCTTAAAAGAAGGGGGCAGACGCCTAGCTTTAATATTGCAAGAAGTTTCTAAAGCAGTAAAACCAGGAGTTTCTACTTTTGATCTCAATGAATTGGCTTACAATCTAGCTATTGATAATGGTGATTACCCTTCTGTTTTAAATTATAAACCCAGAGGTGCAAAGAGAGCATATCCAGCATCAATTTGTATTTCAGTAAATGATGAAATTGTTCATGGTATACCAAATGAAAATCCAAAAATTTTAAAAGAAGGAGATATAGTTTCTCTTGATATGTGTCTTACTCATAAAAACATGGTAACTGATTCTTCTATAACAGTACCAGTCGGTAAAATAGATGTGGTTGCGGATAAACTTTTAAAAGTTACGAAAGAAGCTTTGTATGCTGGTATAAAAGCAGCAAAAGGAAATAAACATATAGGGGATATAGGTTATGCTGTTGAGAGAGTTACAAAAGCAAATGGTTTTTCTATTGTTGAAGATTTATGTGGACACGGAGTTGGCTATAGTGTTCATGAAGACCCTTATGTTCCAAATTATGGTGAAAGGGGAAGGGGAGAAAAATTAAAACCGGGTATGGTTATATGTATAGAACCAATGTTAAATGAAGGAGATAAAGATATATATCTTTCAGATGATGGCTATACTTATAAAACTTCTGATGGTTTAAGAAGTGCACATTTTGAGCATACTATTATTATTACTAGTGGTGAGCCAGAAATAATAACTAAAATTTAAAATTGTTATTTATTTTTCTGTCGTGTTATAATTTTTAGTAGTTATGACAGAAAGTTTTTCTAATTTTGAACAAAAATTTAAAACTCCAAAAGAAGAGTTAGATTTTTTGCGTAAAGAAGTTTCTAGAAAAGAAAAGGAACTTTTAGAAGATGGAAATCTTGTAAATAAAGAAAGAGTTTTAACAGAAAAAATAGATGAATATAGAAATATTGATGGAGAAGAAAAACTTGATAAGGATTATATCCTTCAAAAAAATGAATTGAATTCTATAGTATTAGAACTTGCTCCTGAAAGTCATGATTCAAAAATGTCTGAACTTATAAATATTTTACAAGACAAAGGTATTTTTAATACTCTATCTGTTATTGGTCGTCTAAAAGACCCACATCTAGAAGATGATTTTCATAGGTTTCTTGTTCAATATATAAAAGCAGGTCTTCCAATTTCTAATGTTAAAGAAAGAAATCCAATCTTTAAAGCTTTAAAGATGACTCTCTTTGAGGTGTCTTTACCAGAAGTTTATGAGGAAGAACAAAAGGGTAAAAATTTAAAAGAGATTATTTCAAAGATGGAACAATTTTATTCTGGTATGTTTTCTGTAGCCAATGATGATAAAAATAATTCAGGATATTTTGTACTTGAGTTAGCAAATTCTAGTCATAGTAATGAAATTATTTTTTATATTTCAGTTCCTGATTCAAAAAAAATACTTTTTGAAAAGCAATTAGTTTCTATTTTTCCTAATGTAAGAATCATAGAAAAGAAAGATGATTACAATATTTTTAATGAGGGGGGTGATTATGTTGGTTCTTATGCTGAATTATCTGCAAGTGATATACTTCCCATAAAAACATATGATCAATATGATTATGATCCGCTTAAAATTATATTAAATAGTTTTTCTAAGGTTGATAAGGAGAATGAGGGAGCAGCCATACAGATAATTGTTAAACCTTCTAAACTTGAGAAGATTTCTTTTTTCAAAAGAGTTCTTAAAGAAATGGAAAAAGGACTTAAGTTTAAAGACGCCTTAAAAAAAGCGGATAGTTCTTTTTGGAATATTTCCCAGCAAATTTTTAAAGAAATTATCTTTTCTTCTAAAAAAGATGAGCCATCTTTATCTAATCAGGTACCAATAGAAAATATAAAAAGTAAAATTAGTAGTCCTCTTGTTGATGTGAATATTAGAATAATGACTTCTTCTAATACTCAAGAAGAAGCGAATGCTATATTGTTAGATATAGAATCTGTTTTTAATCAATTTGAAAATACTACAGGGAATAAAATAAAATTTAAAAGAGTCTTTGGAAAAGAATTATTGAAAATGTCTAGAGATTTTTCTTTTAGGTTATTTGATTATTCTAAAAAAAATACACTCAATTTGAAAGAACTTACTACAATAATGCATCTACCAGAAATAGATTCAAAAGTTAATTCTCAATTAAAACAAACAAAAGCAAATACAGCACCAGCACCTATAGATTTACCTAGTCAGGGAATACTTTTAGGTGTTAATAAATTTAGAGGTATAAATACAGAAATAAAAATATCTCCTGAGGATAGATTGAGACATTTTTATGTAATAGGACAGACCGGTACTGGTAAGACAACATTGTTAAAGACAATGATAAGGCAAGATATTTTAAATGGTGATGGAGTATGCATGATTGATCCGCATGGTTCTGATATACAGGAAGTTCTTTCTTATATACCACAAGAAAGATATGAAGATGTTATTTACTTTGATCCAAGTTTTGTAGAAAGACCAATGGGGTTAAATATGCTTGAATACGATGTTCGTTTTCCTGAACAAAAAACTTTTGTTGTGAATGAAATGATGTCTATCTTTAATAAACTTTTTGATATGAAGACAGCTGGTGGACCAATGTTTGAACAATATTTTAGAAATGCAACAATGCTTGTCATTGAGGATCCAGAAACTGGTTGTACGTTACTTGATGTTTCAAGAGTTATGGCGGATAAGGCTTATAGACAATTAAAAATTTCAAGATGTAAGAATCCTATAGTGGTTCAATTTTGGAAAGAAATAGCAGAAAAGGCTGGGGGAGAAGCATCTCTTGCTAATATAATCCCTTATATTACCTCAAAATTTGATGTATTTTTATCAAATGAAATTATGAGACCTATAGTGTCTCAAGAAAAATCATCTTTTAATTTTAGAGAAATTATGGATGGTAAAAAAATTTTATTGGTGAATTTAGCAAAAGGAAGACTTGGAGATATAAATTCAAACTTACTCGGTCTTATCATAGTAGGAAAACTTTTGATGGCTGCTCTCTCACGTGTTGATTCTTTTGGTAAAGAGTTACCGCCATTTTATCTTTATATAGATGAGTTCCAAAATGTTACTACAGATTCTATTTCTACAATTCTTTCTGAAGCTAGAAAATATAAATTATCATTAACAATTGCTCATCAGTTTATCGCCCAGTTAGAAGAAAAAATTAAAGATTCTGTTTTTGGAAACGTTGGCTCAATGTCTGTTTTTCGTGTGAGTTCTGAAGATTCAGAATATCTTGAGAAACAATTTTCTCCAGTTTTTTCTGCAAAAGATTTAATGAATGTAGATAATCATAACTCTTTTGTAAAAATGTTATCAGATGGAAGACCTGTTAAACCTTTTAGTATGGAGACAAATTTACCACCAAGAGGAACAAAAATTTTATTAGATAAAATTAAGGAATTGTCTTATTTAAAATATGGTAAAGATAGGGGTGAAGTCGAAGCGATGATAATGGAAAAATATAAGAAACCAGATATTAAAATCGATACCCTTCCTGTTCAAAAAACATAAAATTACTTCAGTTTTTATTTTTATGTGTTATTATAACCCTTAATTATTAGTTATAAAAAAAAGAAATGAAAAACGAAAAGACATTTGTCATAATAAAACCCGATGGAGTTCAAAGATCTCTTGTTGGAGAAATTGTTAAAAGATTTGAAAGGGTAGGACTTAAGATGGTTGCATTAAAGATGGTTTTACCAACAGAAGATAAAGCAAGACAACATTATACTCTTGATCCAGAATGGGTAAGAAAAGTTGGAGAAAAATCAATTTTAAATTATGGTAAAAAAGGTTTAACACCACCATCGAACGATCCACTTGAAATCGGAAATAAGGTTTTGGGTAATCTTATAAAATACATGGTAAGTGGTCCAGTTGTTGCTATGGTATTACAGGGAGCTCATGCTGTTGGTATTGTAAGAAAAATTGTTGGAGGAACAGAACCTCTTACTTCTGATGTTGGAACAATAAGAGGTGATTTTGTTTTGGATTCTTATCAGATATCAGACCTTGATGAAAGAGCGGTTAGAAACGTTGTTCATGCTTCTGGTTCTGTTGATGAAGCGAAGGGTGAAATATCGCTATGGTTTCAGGATGATGAGGTTATGAAATATCGCCACATTCAAGATGCAATACTTTATGATGTAAATTTGGACGGAATATTAGAATAAAAGTTTTCCCATATTCATTTTCTAAAAGTACGATAAAACTGCCGTCAGTCACGGCAGTTTTTCTCTATTCAATAAATAAGCAGTATAATAGATTAATTATGGTTTTAAGTTAAAATTAATAAAACTATTACCTAAAATATATTGTAAATTAAGGCTATAATGAAAAGGTTAAAAGGTTTATAAAAGATAGTTATTTTTAGTTATTATTTTGTTTTACCCCAATACCATTTTTTAAACAAAATATAATATAATATTTTGTTTTTTTATTTCATATATAAAAATATGTTGTAAATTAAGGTTAAAATGAAAATGGTACGGGGTCAGCAAAATATAGTCGCTTTCGCTCGTTATTTTGCTTGACTTTATTTTGATTTCCGCTATACTCTTCCTTACACAGATATGTTGAATAGAAACCAATTTTTAAATCGGAAAGTATAGTCAGCACCTTTAGATGTTGTCTTTACTAGCCGCAAGAGAAAGCGGTTTTTTTATCTGAAAGATTGAAACTTGATAATTAAATTCTGTCATAGTATCACCAATTTGTTACCGGAAGGTGACTTGGGTCTTTTATAGATACTATAGACAGGCAGGTGAATCAATCAAACTTTTTTTGAAGAGAGTTTGAATTGATTAAAAAATGTTATAGAGAATTAATTCTATATAACAGATTAAAACAAATTTATGTTTGCATTAATTTGCAATCATAGAATATTGTGGTTTTTAAATTTCCTAATGGGAAATTTAAGGGCGTACGGTGGATGCCTTGACTCTAATAAGCGATGAAGGACGTAGCGTAGCTGCGATAAGCTTCGGGGAAGTGCCTAGCAACTTTTGATCCGGAGATCTCCGAATGGGGAAACCCATCCAATTTTATTGGATACCTATATGCTTGACATAAGGTGCATACCCAGGGAAGTAAAACATTTCAGTACCTGGAGGAATATAAAACAATGTTACGCAAGTAACAACATTTTCTTAGTAGCGGCGAGCGAAAAGGAAACAGCCCAAACCTCTCACTAACTTTGCACATGAATAATATTTTCGTGTTAAAAGTTAGTGAGGGGTGTAGTAAGGTAATAACGTCATTTTTTAAATGAGAAAAGTTACAAAATATTTTGTTAGCAGAATCTGCTGGGAAGCAGAACCCTAGGAGGTAATAGTCCTGTAAGCGAAAACAAAATATCTTTTCCGTTATTATTCTTGAGTACCTCAGGACACGAAAAGCTTGAGGGAATCTGCCGGAACTAACCGGTAAGGCTAAATATTATTAGAGATCGATAGTGAACTAGTACCGTGAGGGAAAGGTGAAAAGCAGCCCGGTGAGGGCAGTGAAATAGACCTGAAACCGTATGCCTACAAGGAGTCGGAGCGGGCAGCACATTGTATGTGATGTTCATAAATTTAGAATATAAATTTAAAATTATTAATTTATCTCTGATAAGTTAATGTCTTATTTTTTGACTTCTGGATTTGTGAACATCGTATATAATGTGCTGTCCGTCACGGCGTGCCTATTGAAGAATGAGCCAACGAGTTGATGTATGAAGCAGGCTAAGCCCTTTGTCGGGTGGAGCCACAGGGAAACCGAGTGTGAATAGCGCGTTTGTTTTATACATCAGACCCGAAACGAGAGCGAGCCTATCTTGAGCAGGATGAACCTTTGAGAAATCAAAGGGGAGGTCCGAACCGTTTAGCCGTGCAATACTATCGGATGACTTGAGATAAGAAGTGAAAAGCTAACCGAGCCTCGTAATAGCTGGTTCTCTCCGAAATAGCTTTTGGGCTAGCGTCTAATGTACCTTTTGGGGGTAGAGCACTGGAAGGTCTCGACAGGTGGAAACATCGCGAGACCTATCAAACTCCGAATACCAAAAGTAAATTGTTAGGCAGTTAGACTGTGGAGGCTAAGCCCCATGGTCAAAAGGGAAACAGCCCGCATCTAAATTTAAGGTCCCTAAATTCATGTTAAGTACACTTAAGGTGGTAATTTTTCTCAGACAGTAAGGAGGTTGGCTTAGAGGCAGCCATCCTTTAAAGATAGCGTAACAGCTCACTTACTAAGAGATTTTGCGCCGCAGATAATCGGGGTTAAACATGATACCGAAACTTAGGACTATATTCTTTTTCGAAAGAATATATTGGTAGGAGAGTATTCAACTCTGCGATGAAGCCAAAGGGGTGACCCATGGTGGAGCGTGTTGAAGTAAGAATGTTGGCACAAGTAACCGCAATGTAGGTGAGAATCCTACACGCCGAAAAACCAAGGTTTCCTTCGCGATGATAATCAGCGAAGGGTTAGTCGGGCCTAAGTGGATGGCGATAGCCGCACACGATTGGACACATGGTTAATATTCCATGACTTTTATATCTTGCGATGGAGGGACGAAGTTTAGTATGCTATGCCCATTATTGGATTTGGGTATGTGCTGTAATTGTGATTTCTAGGTAAATCCGGAAATCTTCCTTAAATGGTAAATGAAAGCAGAAAATAAATTATACGGTTCGCCGTGGAAAATATAGCAAAGCAAATTTCCGAGAAAAGCTTCTAAGCTTAAATTTATAAAAACCGTACCGTAATCCGACACAGGTGGTTAGCTCGAGTAGAGTAAGGCGAACGAGTGATAGATCTTCAAGGAACTCGGCAAAAAAGCAGCCGTAAGTTCGCGATAAGGCTTGCCCATATTTATATGGGTAGCATCAAAAGCATCCCTGCCAACTGTTTATCAAAAACACAGCTCCCTGCGAACTCGTAAGAGGATGTATAGGGGGTGACACTTGACCAATGCCAGAAGGTCAACCAACGGCGTTGCCATCCGCAAGGGTGGTGGTGACTGTTGTAAGCCCTGGTGAATGTCGGCCGTAACTATAACGGTCCTAAGGTAGAGAATTCATTTTAATGAATTCTCTAGGACTGGGACTGTTAGAAAATACAGGTCTTGATAAACTAAAAATATTACACATAAGCTATCTACTATACCGTAATGTATAGTTAGTCCAAACATGGTTGACGAGAGACCAACGCCATGCACCCGATCTTTTTAAAGAGGGTGAAGATAGAGTCCAACTGTAAGGAATAGTTGAGCGAAATTCCTTGTCTGGTAAGTTCAGACGCGCTTGAATAGTGTAATGAGTGGGGAACTGTCTCGAAGATCAGCTCGGTGAAAATGCAATACCGGTGAAGATGCCGGTTA
>CAYZNH010000005.1:0-39914 GCA_964479775.1 uncultured Candidatus Saccharibacteria bacterium
TTTTTGATATATTTTCTTTTTTGAATAAATTTGAAATACCCAAAATATTAAAAACTTTTTCAAAATCATCATTATTTTCTGTTATACCTACAAAATACATCTTGTCCAATAACTTCTTTGCTATATCAATCATTTCATTACTTTTAATTTTAGGTTCTTTTTTAAATTGATTAACTAGAAATCTGCTCTGTACATTTTTGTTTATCTGGAGATATTCATCAAAAGTAAGTATTTTACCATCGTCTGATAGTAATTTTTTTTCTTGAGCAATGTTTACTCTTTTTCTATTTAATAAACCCATTAAGTAGTTATAATTTGAATATTGTATCTTTATTGGGTTTCTCAAAAAAACTATATATCTTGTTTCTCTGTTGGGGAAGTATTTATGTATACCAAAAAATATTGAATGTCCAAATATAACATAGAGGTCATCTTTTTTTTCTTTTGTTAATTCTTCGATTGTTTTTTGAAAGTCTTTTTTATCTGGTTTGGGGTATAATGCAAGTATTCTTTTTTCTTCTATATTTTTACGAATGTGTTGGGTAATTGTTGTACCTCCAGTTTTAGGAATATGTATAAAAACATAAAGTGGTTTCTTCGTTATTTTCATTTTATTTTTTATAAATTTCTGTTGCGTGTTTAATTAATATATTAACTTTTTCTTCTATTTTAATATTTTTAACATAGTTATGATTATAGCTTTTTTCGTGTATTCTCCATTTGGTCATTTTTATTGGTAGGAAACAAAAATCACCAAGTTTACTTAGTTGTATATAAAACCACCAGTCAAACCACGCATTAAACTTGTCAGAGAAATCTATTTTTTCAATACCTATATTTTTGATCATAATTGAAGACATGGTATAGATAATGTTTCTTCCACTCATTAATTCATTAAACGCATCAAAGTTTTCTAGCTTTGGTATGACCACATCTTCCATATGATGTTTCATTTGTATTTTTTTATTTTCTACTATTTCTTTTTTTTCACCAAAGATTTCTATGTCGTTGAATAGTAGTATACTATTATTTTCTTCTAATATGTTTAATCTAGTTTTTATACTTTCTTTATATAGGATATCATCTGCTTCTAAGAAAGCTATATATTTACCACTTGCTTCTAATATGCCTTTTTTACAAGAATCTGCTAAACCAGTATTTTTATTTTTTTGAATAATTTTTATTTTATCCGGCAGTATCTTTTGATATTTTTTAATTATGTCTATTGATTTGTCAGTTGAAGCGTCATCTACAATTATAAGTTCCCAATTTTTATGAGTCTGGTTTATTATTGATTCTATCGCTTCATCTATACACCATTCATAATTATAATTTGCTATTATTATAGAAACTTTTATTTCTTCTACTTTTTTAATATTATTTTCTATGATATTTTCTATTTTAGGTAAAATATTTGTCGAGTCGTATTCTTTTTGATACTGTTTTGATTTATCACCAAGTTTTTTTAATAGATTTTTATTTTTATAAGCTTTTTCTATTCCTTCAGCAAAAGATTCTGCACTCATTTTGTCTATTATAAAACCAGAGTCTTTAATCATTTCTACAGTACCACCACTGTCTTTAAATGTTATTACCGGTTTACTTAAAGCCATTGCCTCAAGAGCCACAAGAGGGAATGGGTCTTCTCTTGATGATAGTGCGAAGATATCAGCATATTTAAGATAAGAAAACGGATTTTCTTTTTCTTCTATAAAAGTAATATTATCTTTATTATTTATGCTTTTATCGTCTTCTGGATGTATATCATGTTTTTTTCCTATCCATACAAAATTAAATTTTCCAGGATATTTATTTTCTAGAATTTTAAAAGATTTTATAAAAATATCAGCACCTTTCCTTCTTATTAATGATCCAAGAGAAAAGACATTAAATTTTCTATTATCAATTTTTAATTCTTTTTTTATACTACCATTATCTAGTGTACTTTTTTCCAAGACTTCTTTTGAATCTATAAAGCTATTTATTTTAACAGTTTTTTCTATTGGAATTTTTAATTTCTCTGTAAGAAACAATCTAACTTTATCAGAAACTGTTATAAAGATATCTGCAAATTTATTGATATTTTTAAGATCATCGTGACTAAGTCGGTTTCTAAATTCTGGTTCAAGTTCATGAATGTGTAGAATCGTTTTAATGCCAAGTTTTTTAGCTTCTACTGCATATTCATAACTAACTATAGAGTTTACATATACTAATGAAGGATTTGTTTTGATAATTATATCTCTTATTTTATCTTCTTGTTTTATACCACTATATATTTTATTGGGATAAATTAAGTTTTTAATATCTCTTAAAAAATCATTATGTAATGATCCTTCTTCTATTGAGACACAAGCTGTTTTATAGTTCTCTTGAACTTTTTTTATTATTTTGAAAAGGACGATTGGAGCACCGGTCCTTGTTTCTTCATGGTTAATAAATAAAATATCAATTGTTTCATTTCCTTTATTAAATTTTTTCCAAAATTTAATTGTATTTTTATTTTCTTTTTTTGTGTTTAATATTTCTCCATTTATTAGTTTTTGATTAAAAGAAATAAGATTATTATAATATTCTCTAAATATAGATTGTGGCGGTAGTATAAGCTCTATTAAGTTTTGATATTTTTTGAGTATTTTGAAAGTTAAACTTTTTTCAATATTTTTAAGGACTATATTTATGTTATTTAAATCATTTTTTATTCTATTGGTTTCTTCTTTTAGAATTGCTATTTTTTTTTCCTCGTCTTCTTTTTCTGTCTTAAGAATAGTTGTTTGTTCTTGGAGAGAAACAATTTCTTTTTCTTTCTCTTCTTTTTCTGTCTTAAGAATAGTTGTTTGTTCTTGGAGAGAAACAATTTCTTTTTTCTTTTCTTCTATTTTCAATATAAAATTTTCTAAAAAATCTATATTTGATAGGTTATTGTGTTTAAGTGTGGGGGAGACAAAACATTTTATTTTATTATCAAGTTCGTCAGTCGCTTCTGTTTTAATACCAATAATACCAGCTATTTTATTGGTAGTTGTTTTTGTGTTTTTGATTAATTCATTATAATTAATTTTTATTATAGGGTATTTTAGATCTTTTATATTTTTTTCTAATTCTTTTTTGTATTTTTTAATAATATTAACTGTTTTGACTAAATCAAAACCATCTCTTTTTTCTATAGATTTGATTATCTCAGCGTCTTCTCTCTCACTTAATATTAATATTGGTGATATATTTAATTTTTCTAATATCTCTAAATAAATTGGTAAAAGTAATGAAAGTCTAGGATCTTTTATTGCAAACACTTCATCATTTTTGAATTCTTCCTCTATAAAATTTAGTAGTTTATTTTTTTGAATGTTTATATTTTTTTCCCATCCTATTGGTAACTCTTCTGTATTATCCCATGATGACCCAATATCTTTAAGGATTTCTTCGTTTATTTTATATATATTAATATTTTCAAAATATCCTTTTTCATTATGTTTGGTCGCTGGCATTAATTCTTTCCCAAAATTTATTCCTAATATATTAATTAAACCAGCAATTGCTGATGTACCGCTTCTATGCATTCCGATTATAAGTATACATTTTTTCATCGTCTTATTTTTAAATTAAAGCCAGATTTTTTTGTCTATCTTTTTGCTTTCGTTATATTTTTTAATAACTTCAGATGCTCTGTCAAACATGAGTATTTTTCCCTTATCAAGCCATATTACTTTTTCACAACACTCTTTTATTGTATTTAAACCATGGCTTATAATTATAACGGCCGCCCCACTTTTTATTAACTCTTTTATTTTAAGATTAGCTTTTTCTTGAAAATCAATATCACCACCAGCAGATAATACTTCATCAAGTAAAAGTATGTCTGGTTTCTGATGGTTGATACAATTTATTACTATTGAGAAGTTTAATCGAGATATCATACCAGAAGAAAATTGATAGACTTTCATATCTATAAATCTTTCTAGTCCAGAAAATTCTATTATTTCATTAAATCTATCTTTTATATCTTTTTGACTGAGTCCCATCATAGATCCAACAAGATATATATTCTCCCTGATTGTAAGTTTTTGTATTATTCCTTGATTTACACTTGTTATATAAGCAATTTTACCATTCGTTTTAATAGTCCCTTCACTTGGTTTAAGTATTCCAGCAATAATTCTTAAGAGAGTACTTTTACCAGAACCATTTCTACCTATAATTCCTATAACTTCTCCAGAAGAAACAGAGAAGGATATGTTATCTAAAACAGTTCTTTCCTTTTTTTGTTTTTTAGAAAATATATTTTTTATATGTAAAATCGCACTCCTTTTTATTTTGAAATCAGAAGTAAATTTTTTTGAAATATTCTCAACTTTTATTTTATTTTTCTCTTTTTCCATTATAATTTTTCTGCTAAATTATCTTTGTTTTTTTCAAAAAAAACTATGCCAATTATTAATATAAGAATACTTGGTATGGTGATAATTAGGATGTTTTTTATTGAGGGGATATTGTTATAAATTAAAATTTCCCTAACTGTTTCTATAAAATAATAAATTGGATTCAGTCCTATTATTTTCATAGTATAATCTTCTACTTTAATATTATAAAAAATTGGAGTCACAAACCAGAGGATTCTTGTTATGACAGGCCAAATGTTTTTTAAATCGTTTATATAAACACCAAGTACTGATAAAATAAAAGAAAAACCAGTTATAAAAAAAATGTAAAATATAAAAATTATTGGATAAAAGATTAGTCCAATTAGATTAATTTTTAAAAAAATAAGTATACTAATTAATATAAGTAATTCAAAAAAGTGTTCAAATATTGTTTCTATTACATTTGATATTACAAACACCTCTCTATTTATTCTGGTCGATTTTATAAGGTTTGCATTTCCTTGGATTGATTTGATGGCTGAATTTGTAGAAGATGAAAAAAGATTAAAAAGAATAAGTCCTATAAAGAGATATGCGGGGTATTTTTCTATAATACTGTTTGATATAGCTCCTTTGACAAATAGAATAACTACAAAAAATAATATTGGATCAAGAAGATACCAAAGTATTCCAAGGAGACTACCTTCGTTTTTAACTTTAAAATTAGCTTTCGCTATAGACAAGCTTAGTCCTAGTATACTCTTCATTTTTTGGAATATCTGAGTAATTTTCATTGATTATATATACTAACACAGTATATATATAAGTGAACTTGATATATTATATCGTTCATATTATATTAAAAAGTACAATGAGTTCAAAATCGCTTAAACTCGACCATTTACAGGCGCTTGAGTCTGAAAGTCTCTATATTATAAGGGAGACTGTAGCTAGTTTTAAAAAACCAGTCATGCTTTATTCTATAGGTAAGGATTCTTCGGCTTTATTACATCTTATTAGAAAAGCTTTTTATCCAGGAAAAGTTCCTATACCACTTTTACATATAGATACTGGTTTTAAATTTAAGGAAATGATAACTTTTCGTGACAAAATCGCTAAAGAACTTGATTTAAATCTTTTAGTTTATAAAAATCTCTCAAAACAAGCACTTTCTTTCAAACCAGAAGATGCTAATACAGATGAATATATATATCACAAAAAAACAAAAGCTCTTTTAGATGCCCTAAAAAAATATGAGTTCGATGTTGCTTTTGGTGGGGCGAGGAGAGATGAGGAAAAATCAAGGGCAAAAGAAAGGATCTTCTCTTATCGGGATGAGAATGGGGTTTGGGATCCAAAAAAACAAAGACCTGAAATTTGGGGGCTTTATAATACCAAAATAAAAAAAGGTGAAACTATGAGGGTTTTTCCTCTATCAAATTGGACTGAAACTGATGTTTGGAATTATATTAAAAGAGAAAAAATAAAACTTGTTCCGCTTTATTTTTCTAAAAAAAGAAAGATGATAGAAAGAAATGATGTTCTTATAAGAGTGGATGAGTTCAATAAGCCACAAAAAGGGGATAAAATTATAAATGAATGGAGTAGGTACAGAACTTTGGGTTGTTCTCCTTCTACTGGTGCTATTTTATCTAAAGCAAAAAACATAGATGATATAGTAAGGGAGTTAAAAAAGACTAAATTTTCTGAAAGACAAGGTCGTGCAATAGATAAAAGTTCTAGTATGGAATATAAAAAGAAACAAGGTTATTTTTAATTTTATGAAGAAAAAAGATTTTTTAATAGTTTCAACTTCTGGTAGTGTTGATGATGGTAAATCAACCCTTATAGGTAGATTACTTTATGATAGTAATTATATTTGCAAGGATACTTTAAAAGATATGAATAGTGGGAGCGGAGCAGAAGATAATTTTTATGAAAATCTTGCTCGTCTCACGGATGGTCTTGAATCAGAAAGAGAACAAAATATAACCATAGATGTAGCTTATAGACACTTTTCTACTCCTAAGAGGAGGTTTTTACTTATAGATGTTCCTGGACACGAACAATATACAAGAAATATGGTTACTGGTGTTTCGAATGCTGATGTTTTAATTATTTTAATAGATGCAACGCTTGGTTTTACTACACAGTCTAAAAGACATTTTTTTATAGCTCATTCTCTTGGAATAAAGAATATAGTTTTTGCTATAAATAAAATGGATTTGGTAGATTATAACCTAAAGAAGTTTACTGAGATTAAAGAAAAGATAACGAAATATTCAGAGAAAATAAAAGCAGATGGAGTTTTATTTATACCAATATCAGCAAAATATGGTGATATGGTTGTGGACCGTCATAAAAATATGTCTTGGTATAAAGGTCCTACTATACTCGGATTTTTAGAGACTATTAATTTAATAAACAGAGATGATTTTATAGACTTTCGTATGCCTGTTCAATATGTTGTAAAGAAAAATAATTTTCGTGGTTATACTGGTAGAGTAGAGAGCGGTGTTTTAAAGGTTGGTGATGAAATTTTTATAAGACCATCTGGTTTAAAGACTAAAGTAAAAGATATTTATATTGGTTTTGAAAAAGTAAAAAAATGTTTTAAAAACCAATCTGTTTTGATATCAGTAAAGGATCAGGTAGATATAAGTAGAGGAGATGTGATAGTAGATCTTAAAGATAATATAAAAAAATCAAAAAGTTTAAAATTATTATTATTCTTTTTTTCAGAAAATCTATTATCTAAAGACATGTCTGTAATTTTGAAAAATAATACTACAGAGACTAGGGCAGTAGTTAGATCTATAAATGGTGCAATAAACATAGAAAATGCCGTTTTAAATAAAAAAATAAATAAACTAAAACAAAATGATGTTGGTTATGTTGTTTTAGATTTAAATTCTGAATTATTTTTTGATTTATATTCAAAAAATAAGAAGACTGGTAGTTGTATTATAATAGATGATATTACCCATAATACTATAGGAGCCGGACTTATTTTAGATTTAGAAACAAATGTTAAAAAAGATATTAAAAAATATTTACCCCGTTAGATGTTTTATATAGATGAAAAAATATAAGTAATATTTAAAAAAGATATGAAAAAAAAAGAAAAATTAAATATTAAAAAAACTTTAACTAGTAGGAAAAAAGGAGCTGTTATTTGGTTTACTGGTTTGCCAAGTTCTGGTAAGAGTACTTTAGCTGATAAACTTGCATTAGAATTAATAAAAAGAAAAAGACAGGTAGAGAGGTTGGATGGTGATGTATTTAGAGATTTTTTTAAAAATAAGTTAGGTTTTAGTAAGGACGATAGAGATTTTAATATAGATATAGCTTCTTGTGTCTGTTCTTTACTAGAAAAAAATAGTGTCGTTGTTATTGCTTCTTTTGTTTCACCATATTTATCTCATAGAGAAAAAGTAAGAAATACTTCTTCTGATTTTGTTGAAGTGTTTGTCGATACTCCGCTTGAAAAATGTATAGAAAGAGATGTAAAAGGGCTTTATAAAAAAGCAATAAAAGGTGAAATAAAAGAATTTACAGGAATATCTGATCCATATGAAATACCACATAATCCAGAAATTGTGGTTAAGACGGAAAATAAGTCTATTAAGAAATGTGTTCAAGAAATAATCTTATATCTTGAATCTAAAAAGTATATTTAGTTTAATTGCTTTATTTAAATTTTGTGATATAAAAAGATAAGATTCAAGACACGAATTCAACTAAAGGAGGTTTTTTGTGAGAAAGATTAGAAATGGATTGTTGCTTGCAAGTGGAATTATCTATAGATGCTTCATTGTCTTTTGTACAACGGTTTTTTTTAGTACTGGTTTAAAACCAGCTCTTGAAAAATTTGGTTCTTTTGGAGCTGCTATTATTTGGGGATCGATAAATATGTCATTGTATTATATCTATCACTTTATATTTGCTAAGCTCTTTAAACTAGGAAAGGATTAGAAGACGCACCATTAAGTTGGTGCGTTTTTTTATATCAATTTTAAATATTTAAATACAGTTAATTTTTAGTGTGCTAGTGAAAATCCAATAATTTTTTTAGCACCAGCTTCTTTTAATATTTTGAATATTTCAGACATTGTTGCTCCGGTGGTTACTACGTCATCTATTATTATGATATTTCTATTGTTAATTATATTATTATTAATAGAGAAACATCCATTTAGGTTTTTTAATCTTTCCTCTTTGTTTTTTAATTTGGATTGGTGTGTTGTGTCTTTTGTTTTTAATATTAAATCTGGAGTAAATTCAAATAAATTATTTATATCTAATTTTTTTATTTCCATAACCATGAGCTCACTTTGATTAAAACCTCTTTTTTTAAAATCATTTTTACTCATTGGTACTGGTATTAATAGTGGGTTTTTAAAATTAGAAAAAATCATTTCATTAGAAAATTCTTCTAGGATAAACTCATAAAGTATTTTTGAAAATTTTTTAATTATTTTTTTATTTTTCTTGTATTTTATCTCCCAAATTACAGTTTTGGTAATTTCGTTTTTATATTTAAAAATTGATTTTATTTTTTGATTCTTTAAACATTCTGATTTTGGAATCTTTTGAAAAATATTTTCCTCTGACATATTTTCAATTTCTAATATTTTCTCATCTTTAGGTAGTATTAAAGATAGTATGTATTCGATAATTTTTTCTTTATTGAACATTTTTGAGTTTTATTTTCTGTTTATGATATAATAACACAGTAGTGATTATATTTTTAAATTCAGTCTTTTATTAAGTATGGGCAATTCTTTAACAAAAATTTTTAATTCATTCTTTTCAACAAAAGATACCAGCGTTATTGGTATAGACATAGGTTCGTCTTGTATTAAGGTTGTTCAATTAAAGAAAAAAAATGGAAAAGCTATTTTGGAAACATATGGTGAGGTTGCTACTGGTCCATATAATAATATAGATCAGGGTAGGGCTACGGTCTTGAATGTTGATAAAATTTCAGAATCTTTAAAGGATTTATTAAAAGAATCAAACACAACTTCTGTAAAAAGTGGTATGTCTATTTCTATTGGTTCGAGTCTTATACTCTTTATAAAATTACCAACAGTTGATGAAAAAAGATTATATGAAATGGTTCCTATTGAAGCCAGAAAATATGTTCCAGTTCCAATATCAGAGGTGAGTTTAGATTGGTGGCCTATTCCTAAAGACGAAAGTGTTTTTTCTGAATTTCAAAACGGTCAAAAAATGGATATGGATGATAAAGTTACAGAAGTATTACTTGTTATTATTCATAATGATGCTTTGAGTAAAAATAAAGAAATACAAAAAAAGTCTAATCTAGAAACATCTTTTTCTGAGATAGAGATTTTTAGTAACATGAGGTCTGTTGTTGATCCAAGTACTGTTCCACAGATGATAATAGATTTTGGTGCTGGTAGTACCAAAGTTTTTATAGTTGAGAGAGGTATTTTAAGGGCTTCTCATGTTATTAATAAGGGATCACAAGATATAACTCTTTCAATCTCTAAATCGATGAATATACCTTTTGATGAGGCAGAAAAGATTAAAAGAGAAAAAGGTATTGTTGGTAGTGATAGTTTGTCTACAAATATTTCTAGTATATCTTCTGTCACTGTAGACTATATTTTATCTGAAACATCTAGATTATTGATGAATTATTATAAAAAGACAGGAAAAAAGGTTGCAAAAATTATTTTGACAGGTGGAGGGGCGATGCTTAAGGGGTTAAAAGAAAAATCACAGACTGTTTTTGAAGTACAGGTTGAAATTGCAGATCCTTTTTCTAGGGTAGAATATCCAGCGTTTCTTTCTGAAGTATTGAAAACTGCTGGTCCAGAATTTTCTGTGGCTATAGGGTTGGCTATTAGAAAATTACAAGAGATGTAATTTTATATTAAGGTACCCATAATTAATCCACAGTTTATTTTGTTGGTCTTGTTTAATTTATTAATGTATAATTGTAATTAGATTATGGAAACAAAATTTCAAACTTCATTCATACCTAAAAAACCAATAGTTCAAGAAAGAAAAATATCTGGTGGTATTAGTTTGTTTCTATTAATTTCTTTAATTATTTTTTTTATAACGGCTGGTTTAGCTGGTTGGGTTTATTTTGAGAAACAAAGATTAAATAATAAAATTAGTTTTGAAAAAGAGACAATAGCTAAAAATAAGAACAGTTTAACCAAAGATTCATTGTCTATAGAAAGTTTTGTTGAATTAAATACTAGAATAGAAGTGTCAAAAGAGCTTCTGTCTAAGCACGTTACTGTAGTACCTATTTTTAGTTTTTTACAAGATAGAGTTCTTAAGAATGTTAGATTTAATAGTTTTGTATTTTCTTATTCTGATAAAGGTGATGTAAGTAAAACAGGTGTGAAGGTTGATGTTTCTGGTAAGGCTTTAAATTGGAGGACGATGGCAGCACAAGTCGATGAGTTTGGAAAAGTACAGTGGAAAAATATAATAAAAGAATCAAAGATTTCTAATCTTAGTCTTTCTTCTGATGGCAGTGTTGCATTCTTGTATTCCGCTTATTTAAATCCTGATTTTATAACTTATAAGGCAAAAAAATAATATGAATCTTATATTACCTATATTTTTAATAATTTCTTCTATCGGTATATTTTTTGGTTATATAGATCCTAACTACAAGGGAAGTGGAGATTCTTCTTCAAGTAATGTATCAACCAGTACAGATTATTCAGGTTATGGAGTTTTATCTCTTAGAAAAGAATTAGAAAAATTTGAGGAGATTTCGAGTAATTCAAACAAGATAGTTTCTGATAGAGATTTACTTATTAAAAAAAGTAATCAAATTACAACTTCTGATAAGACAAAGTTAAATAAATTTTTACCAGATAATATCGATAATATAAGATTGATTATTGAAATAAGTGATATGGCAAGTGCTAGGGGGCTTATTGCAAAAAATATAACTATAAATGATGCTAAAAAACCAACAGATGCTATGGTAGTAGATAATTCATCTTATGGTGTTTTAAATGTTAAATTTTCAGTAAACTCAACATATGAAAATTTCTTGTTGTTTTTGGGTGATTTAGAGAATAATTTAAGATTATTTGATGTTTCTGATGTTAGTTTTTCTTCCTCAGATACGGGGTTTTATGATTTTAATGTTGGTTTAAAAACATATTGGTTAAAATAAAAAAATGAATAAAAAAAATATCATTATAATAATAGCCTTTATAACAATACTTGGTTTTGTTGGTTTTTATTTATTTAAAAATAATACCGAAGACGGATCTTTGGTAGCAGATATGAAAGCCACAAAAATTGATGATGCTCAACTTATATATAGTTTGTTACAAAAGATGTCCAAGGTTAAATTAGATGATTCAATTTTTTCCAATCAAATATTTCAAGGTTTAAAAGATAATTCTATTGAAGTTTTACCACAGGAGACAGGAAGGTCTAATCCTTTTGCTCCTATTAATTCTGTTTCTGTTGTTATTACACCATAAGATATTATGAATATATTAGAATTATTATCAGAAAAACAAATAATAAGTCAGGATGATATAGAGAAAATAGAAAAAGAAGTTAAATCATCTGGTAAAAATTTAGAAGACATTCTAGATAGTTTAGGTGTATCTACAGAAACAATACTTAATATAAAGAGTGAATATTATGATATACCAAAAGAAGATCTTTCAAAAAAAGATGTTCCTTTTTCTTTGTTAAAATTTATTTCTGAAGATGCAGCTACTCATTATGGTTTTGTTCCTGTCGGAATGACTGATGGAACTTTAAATATAGGTGTTTTGGATCCAGAAAGTATTGAGGCAAGAGATGCTCTTACTTTTATAATGGGTAAATTAAATTTACCATATAAACTTTTTATAATATCGCAAAAAGATTTTTCTAAAGTTATAGAAAGTTACAAGGGTTTATCAGGAGAGGTTACTAAAGCTTTGTCAGAACTTGAGTCAGAGCTTACAGAAGATTTAAACGGAGTAGAATTTAATAAAAGTGGAGAAGTTTCTAAAATAGAAACAAAGATTATTGAGGATGCCCCTGTTACTAAGATAGTTGCTACTATTTTAAGATACGCCACTGAAGGTAATGCTTCTGATGTTCATATAGAGCACATGAGAGATAAGGTTAGAATAAGATTTAGAGTAGATGGAGATTTAAATACTAGTCTTGTCTTACCAACAGAAGTTCATCAAGCTGTCGTCGCTAGGATAAAAATACTTTCAAATATGAAACTTGATGAAAAGAGAAAACCTCAAGATGGCCGTTTTTCCGCAAAAATTGATGGTAGAAAAATAGACTTTAGAGTTTCAACTTTTCCATCATATTATGGTGAAAAAGTTGTTATGAGAATTCTCGATCAGGACAGGGGTGTTAAGACATTAGATGAAATGGGACTTTCTCCTAGGTATATAAATATGGTTAGAAATGCGATGAAAAGACCATACGGCTTGATTCTTATTTCTGGTCCTACCGGTTCTGGTAAGACAACCACTCTTTACTCTATGTTGAGCGAGATAGACAAAGATAAACACAACGTTTTAAGTTTGGAAGACCCTATTGAATATAATATTGAAGGTATGAGTCAGTCACAAGTTTTTCCAGAAATAGGTTATGATTTTGCTAATGGTTTAAGAACTACACTAAGACAAGATCCAGATATAATAATGGTGGGTGAAATTAGAGATAAAGAGACCGCACAATTGGCCATACAGGCCGCTCTTACTGGTCACTTGGTTCTTTCTACAATACATACGAATACATCTTGTGGTGTTGTCCCTAGACTTATTGATATGGGTGTTGATCCTTATCTTATACCACCAACCTTAATTCTTACAATGGGTCAGAGACTTGTTAGAAAAATCTGTCCTGGAACTGGTAAGAATTTACCTATAGAGGGAAGTATTAAAACAATGGTGGATAAGCAGTTTGCTGATTTACCTGAAGAGTATAAGAAAGAAATACCGACAGACACGAAAGAAATGTATGAAATAGAATCTACCGAAAAATGTCCTAGTGGTACAAGCGGTAGAATTGCAGTTTTTGAAATGTTTGCTATGAATCCTGAGATAGAAGATGTTATCTTGAAAAACCCTGTTGAATCTGAAGTTTATAAGGTTGCTAGAAAAAATGGTCTTATAACAATGAAGGAAGATGCTATAATAAAAGCGATGAATAAAGAAATACCTTTTGAGGAGGTTAATCAGCTTTAATTTAATAAAAAAATATATAATGTTATAATTATGACTATGAATGAGAAAAAGAAAATTTTGATAATAGATGACGACAAATTTCTTCTTAATATGTATTCTATGAAATTTGAGAAGAATGGTTTTGAAGTTAAGGTTGCTGTTGGTGGTGTTGATGCTTTAGAGATATTAAAAAATGACTATAAGCCAGATATATTACTTATGGATTTGATAATGCCGGTTATGGATGGTTTTACTATGTATGAGACAATTAAAAAAGAAAATCTTGCACCAGGTGCTTTAGCTGTAATGCTTACAAATCAAGGATTAGTTTCTGATATAAACAGAGCTAAGGAATTGGGTGTT
The DNA here is from genome assembly GCA_964479775.1 of uncultured Candidatus Saccharibacteria bacterium. Taxonomy (GTDB): domain Bacteria; phylum Patescibacteriota; class Minisyncoccia; order Phycocordibacterales; family GWA1-40-21; genus Bog-1340. The sequence goes on from CAYZNH010000005.1 coordinate 13,925, forward strand.
CATGGTTACATAGTAAAAGCTACGACGATTCCTTCTGAAGTTGTTGATGAGGTTATTGAAATATATCAAAAAAATAAAAAATAATCTTTTTAATAATTTTTTATTAAATGTGTGGGTTGGATGTTTATAAAAATTAATTTACAACCATTATGAGCTACAAAGAAAAACTTAGTGATCTTATTAAAATTGTCTTTCAAGAGGGGGCATCAGATTTACATTTATCTGATGGAAAAAAACCTATAGTTCGAGTCTCTGGAACTCTTCTTCCTTTGGTAAAAAGAGAAGTTTTAAATGATGAAGATATGGTTGGAATTTTATCTGAGCTTGTTACTAAAGAAAATAAAGAAAAGTTTTTACAAACAAAAGAACTAGATTTTTCTTATGGTATGGAAGATGGCGAAAGGTTTAGAGGTAATGCTTATTTTCAACAAGGTAAAATAAGCATAGCTTTAAGACTTATACCTAAAAAAATTAGAACAATAGAAGAATTAAACTTACCCAATATTCTAAAAAGTTTTATCGATAAACCACAAGGGTTCTTTTTGGTGGTTGGACCAGTTGGTCACGGTAAGACGACAACACTTGCCGCTATGATAGAAAGTATTAATGAAAGTAGACCAGAGCATATTATTACAATTGAAGATCCTATAGAATATATTTATGAACCAAAAAAATCTATTATAGATCAAAGAGAAGTTCAAGTTGATACGGATAGTTTTCAAACAGCATTAAGAAGTATGTTTAGAGAGGATGTTGATGTTGCACTTATTGGTGAGATGAGAGGTAATGAAACTATTTCAACTGCTGTAACAGCTGCAGAAACTGGACATTTAGTTTTTTCTACTTTGCATACAAATAATGCTGCTCAGACTATAAGTAGAATTATTGATTCATTTCCAGCAGAACAACAATCACAGATTAGAGTTCAACTTGCAGGAAGCTTAACCGGTATTTTTTCTCAAAGATTGATTCCAAGAATTTCTGGTGGTTTAATTCCAGCATATGAACTTCTTATAAATAATAATGCAGTATCGAATCTTATAAGAGAAAATAGAATACATGAAATAAGTTCTGTTATAGAAACTGGTTCTCAAGATGGAATGATAGATATGAATAGGTGTTTGGCAGATCTCGTTGCAAGGGGAGAAATAACGATTGAAAATGCACATATGTTTTCAACAGATTCTAGAGTATTAAATAAATATTTATAAGATGACTTTCAAATATAAAGCATTAGATCAAAATGGTTTGCCAAAAGACGGTGTTATTGACGCTGTTAGTATGGAATCGGCAATAAATGGCCTTCAAAAAAGAAATCTTGTTGTATTATCTATCGTCCCTGATGGTGAGGGTGGTTCTTTTCTGGAAAAGAATATATCTATTTTTGAAAGGGTTTCAAACAAAGATATTGTTATTCTTTCAAGACAGATAGCAACACTTTTTGATGCTCAGGTTTCTGCTCTTAGGGTTTTTCAACTTTTGGCAATGCAGTCTGAAAATATTACTTTAAGAAAAAAACTCAAGCTTGTTGTTGACGACCTTCAATCTGGTAGTACTATCTCTGGAGCTTTTTCTAAACACCCAGATGTTTTTTCACCTTTCTATATAAATATGGTTAAAGCAGGTGAAGAGTCTGGAAAACTTAATGAAACTTTTATGTATCTTGCTGATCATTTGGATAGAACTTATGAAGTTACATCTAAAGTAAAGACCGCCCTTATTTACCCGGCTTTTGTTATCTTTACTTTTATTGCTGTTATGGTCTTAATGCTTACTGTCGTTATTCCTAAAATTAGTGGAATATTAAAAGATTCTGGTCAAGATATTCCTATATATACTAAAATAGTTTTAGGTATATCTGATTTTTTGGTTAATTATGGAATATTTTTACTCATACTTTTAATTATTGGTGGAATACTTATTTGGAGATATGTTAAAACTGATGCTGGTAAATATGCTTGGGATGAAACAAAAATTCAAACACCTTTTATTAAAAATTTATATATTAAACTTTATCTTTCAAGAATTGCGGATAACATGAATACAATGCTTGTTTCTGGTATTCCTATGGTCAGAGGACTTGAGCTTACATCTTCTGTTGTGGATAATGAAGTTTATAAAAAAATAATAGAAGATACTGTTGAAGATGTTAAGGGGGGAAGTTCTGTTTCTGATGCTATGCAAAAACACGAACAAATTCCTGGAATATTTGTTCAGATGGTAAAGATAGGTGAGGAAACTGGACAGCTTGGAAATATTTTAAAAACTCTCGCTGCTTTTTATAGAAGGGAAGTTACGAATGCTATAGATTCTGTTGTTGGACTTATTGAACCGGCGATGATTGTTTTGCTTGGTCTTGGGGTTGCTTTTCTTTTGGCTTCTGTACTTGTGCCTATATACAATATTTCTTCAGCAATGTGATTGATTTTTACAGAGCAAAGCGACAATAAAAATCATCACCCTATGAAATTGTGTTTTTATTTCATAGGGTTTAGTTATTTATAAAAAAACATATAGGCAGTATCTTTATTTGATGGGGTTTATTGTTTCTTATAAAAAAACAATTTCACGGGGTCTCCCACAAAAACCGAGGCGACACCTTGAATCTCTAAAAAGGTGTCGCCTCGGTTTTTGTGGGAGAGTTATCAACAGTTTAGATTTACTATATTTTAAGCCAAAATGTATAATTATAGGGTGAGCTTGAATTTCGCGAGAAATTTAGTTGTTTTATTTGGAAGTATTTTAACCCTGAGCAAGCTAAAAGATGACCACATATAACACAAGCTATTTATTAACAAATAATAATTTTTTATCGATAAAAAATAATTTTATGAGAAAAGGTTTTACATTGATTGAGCTTTTGGTGGTTATTGCCATCATCGGTATTCTTTCTTCAGTAGTTTTGGCTTCATTGAACTCAGCTAGATCAAAGGGTTCAGACGCTGCTATTAAGTCAAATATTAATAATGCAAGAGCACAAGCTGAATTGTATTATGATGATAATGGACAGTCATATTTGAATGTTTGTACTAGTGGCATTAATTCTATGATAGAAGGTGTGGAAGGTGCTGGTGTTACTGCTACTTGTCATGATGGTACTGATGCTTGGAGATTGTCAGCTCCTTTAAAGTCTGATTCTACACAAATATACTGTGTTTCAAGTAATGGACAAGCAACTACTACAGGTAGTTTAGCTTCAGCAACTTCTACTTGTTACTAGTTTAGTTTAAAAATATTTGTTTTAATTTTAAACAAAACAAAAACCACCCATATGAGTGGTTTTTGTTTTGTTTTTATATTAAAAAAAGCTATAATTAGGTTATGAGGTGTTATCTAAAAAAAGAAGCATTTACTTTAGTAGAAGTTATTATTGTTATTGGTGTTATGGCACTTTTGTCTAGTATAATCTACACCTCTTTTGATGGAGCTAAAGCAAAAGGTAGGGACCAACAAAGAGTTGCAGATATAAGTACCATACAATTGGCTTTAGAAATTTATTTTAATAAGAATAAACAATATCCAATAGCTTTATCAACTCTTGAAGAAGATAATACTTTTAATATTCCCAAACCACCAACAAATTCTAGTGAGAATGGATATTTTTATTTTCCTATAGAGAGGGTAGAGAGCTCTGAGAGATGTATCTCTTATCATTTATGGACGAAGTTTGAAACAACTAGTTATTATCTTGAGTCCAGAAAAGGTTTTAATTCTAGTGAATTACCAAGCGAGCCAGGAAGACAACTTTTTGAATGTGGAGATAGTACTTTACATAGTTTACCTATAAATGCTTCAGAAGATTTATTAATTTATGATGTAACACCATAAAATGACTTTTTTAAATATTTTTATTTTTTTTATACTCGGAACAATTATAGGAAGTTTTCTTAATGTTGTTGTATTTAGATATAATACAGGTCTTTCTTTTGCAAGGGGTAGATCAAAGTGTTTTTCTTGTAATAAAGAATTGTCTTGGTATGAGCTAGTACCTCTCTTTAGTTTTTTATTTTTAGGTGGTAAATGTCTTTCTTGTAATAGTAAGATATCTTTTCAATACCCACTTATTGAATTTATTACTGGTGTTGTATTCTCTTTAATTTTTTGGAAGGTTGGAATCAATATTTTTCTTCCTTTTTATTTAGTGGTTTTTTCTTTGTTGATAGCTATATCTGTTTATGATTTTAGACATAAAATAATTCCTGACGGAATGTCTTTTTCTTTTTCTTTACTTGCATTAATTATTTTACTAATCAAGGCTAGTTTGGGGTTTTTCAATGTTTATGATCTATTGGCCGGTCCGGTTTTAGCCGCCTTTTTTGCTTTCTTTTGGTTAGTATCATCTGGTAGGTGGATGGGGTTTGGTGATGCAAAATTGGCACTTGGTGTTGGATGGCTTTTGGGAATGGCCAGTGGAACATTCGCAATTATTTTATCTTTTTGGATAGGGGCTGCTTTTAGTTTACTTTTGATAGCTTGGGAAAGGATTAAGAATTTTAAATGGGGTATTGGTATGAAAAGCGAGATTCCTTTTGCTCCGTTCATTATACTATCAACTTTTATACAGTTTTTAACAGGCTTAACATTATTTAAATTTATTTTATTATTTTAATTGATGAAGTTTTTAATAAAAAATAAAAATACTGCTTATAAAAAAGGTTTTACTTTAGTTGAACTTCTTATTACCATAGTTATTTTCGTAATGTTAACTGGAGTTGTTTTGTTTAACCAAAATAAATTTGATAGTACAATTTTGTTAAAAAACTTAGCTTATGATATTGCACTTACCATAAGACAGGCGCAGACATATGGTGTAAATGTTAGAGAATCTCAACAGACAGGGACTTTTTCTTCTTACGGAGTATTTTTAAATTTGAACGAAGATAATAAAAAAATAATATTTTTTTCTGATATAAAAGGAAATGGAGAAGGAGATGAAGATGGAAAGTTTTCTGATTCTGATATGACCTGTTCTTCTAATAATATTGAAAGTGAGTGTATGCAAAAATATAGTTTAAAGAGAGGAAATTATATAAGTAGGGCATGTGCTGGAGATAGTGCAGGTTCTTGTTTAGATGTTGATGGTGTTTTAACCTTACTTTTTAAAAGACCCAATCCTGATGCTTATATTTATAAAGATGATGATAATGTAAGTAAAAAATATTCAGAAATAGAGATATCTTCTGGTGATAACTCATCAAAAATAAGTGTTGTGGTAACAGGTGTTGGTCAGATATATGTTAAAAAACAATAAATATATGTTATTAGTTAGAAATAAAAAAATAAAAGAAAAAGATTTTATCCAATTCACTACTGGGTTTACTCTCGTAGAAATGCTTGTTTCTATTGCAGTTTTTATGTCTGTTATGGTAATTGCTATCGGTTCTTTTATTTCTATATTAAATGCTAATAAGAAATCTCAGGCAATGAAAACTGTGGTTGATAATGTCACTTTTGCTGTAGATAGTATTTCAAGAAGTATAAAAATTGGTAAGAATTATAAATGTGATGATGGTGCTACAAAAGAAAGTATTACTTTATTAAATTCTTGTTCAGATGGTGGTAATTTAATTCAATATTATAATGAAGCAGATGATAAATATATACAATATATTTTTATAAAATCAGAAAATATAGAAGAAGAGGGTGATGGAAATATACAAAAAAGAATTTGTGATGGTGATGGTGTTTGTGATTCTAATGGTTGGCAGAGTATGACTGGTCCTGTGGAAAATATTGATATAAAAAATATGAAATTTTATGTATTAGGGACAGATACTGAAGGAAATACTTGGGGAGAAAAAAAACAACCGAGAGTAATAATTACTGTTGAGGGAACATCTGGAGATAAAAATATGATTTCTAATACAAGTTTTATGTTACAAACAATGGTATCACAAATGGATAGAGTAAGAAATTAATATGATTATAAATAAAAAAAATAAAAAAATAATTTCTGGTTTTACTTTGATAGAGGCATTGGTTGCTATTTCTTTACTTATGATTGCCATATCAAGTCCAATAATGCTTGCACAAAAAGGTTTATCTTCTTCTATCTTATCTCGAGATCAGATGGTTGCTTCTTTTTTAGTTCAAGATGGTATAGAGTCAGTAAAGAATTTGAGAGATGAAATAGCAATAAACCAAGAATTATTTCCAGTATCGTGGAGCGGTCTTTTTACTGGTGATGGTAAGTGTGGAGAAGTGAATAGACTTTGTGTAAAAACTATCTATGGTGATGCAGAGTTTGGTAGTTGTAGTGAAGAATTAGAGGGAGGTGCGTTTTGTACAACAGGAGAGATTAATTGGTTGGGTGGTAAATTACAAAATTGTGTTTGTAATTTAGACGATGATAAATGTGACTTTGATTTGGGAAATGTTGTTTATTGTAATATAGATTCATCAGATATGAGTATTTTGAGTAATAGTAGTGATATTTATGCTTCTTTTGAGACTGAAGATAATTTATTTAAAAAATATTCTATAAAAGGTAATGCTGAAGATAAAACTAAATTTAATAGACAAATTAATATAAAGAAAATTAGTACTAATGAAGCAGAAGTAAAAGCAAGAGTTTCTTGGAGTTCTCCTTATGGTATTCAGAAGATTGAAATAAGGACTTTTATGTATAATTTTGAACCAATTTTAATTCCATATGAGCAATAATATAAAAAATAAAAAAGGTTTTGCTTTACTTTTTGCTGTTTTAATATCAGGATTACTGATTACTATCGGTATTTCTATTTTTAATATATCCATTAAAGAATTGATGATTTCTGCTTCTATAAGAGACTCTCAAACAGCATATTATGCAGCCGATAGTGCCACAGAATGTTTTTCTTATTGGAATACAGTATCTGATTATTTTAGTTATTGTGAGGTATTTCCATGTGAAAGAGATACTAGTATTATAGGATGTAATGGAAACACCCCAACTGTTTTGGAGGCTGATAATGAATTTCTTTCTAATGAATTTGTTAGGTATTCAAATGATTCGTCTGATACATTAGAACCAATTGCTTCTATAACAATTACTAAAACAAAAATTTCTGGTGATGTTGTGACAGAAATAACTTCAAAGGGGTATAATACTGGTGAAACGGGTAGAAGGGTTGAAAGATTTTATAGAAGAATTATTTCTAATTAGTTTTTATGGACAAAGAAATTTCTGAAAGATATAAAAGACTTGTAGAGATAATAGAAAGACATCGCTATCTTTATCATGTTTTAGATAAATCTAGTATAAGTGATGAAGCATATGATTCTCTTATGAGAGAACTTTTTGATTTGGAAGAAAAATATCCAGAACTTAGAACACCAGAATCTCCAACACAAAGGGTGGGTGATAAACCATTGAATAAGTTTAAAAAGATTAAACATGAAGTTTCTCAGTGGTCGTTTGATGACTGTTTTAATTTTGAAGGATTTAAAAAGTGGGATGAAAAGATAAGGAGGATGATAAATAAAGAGTCTTCTCTTCTTGGGGAAAAGATAGAATATTGTTGTGAATTAAAAATAGATGGATTAAAAATAATACTTACTTATAAAGATGGTAAATTTATTCAAGGAGCAACAAGGGGGGATGGTGAAATAGGTGAGGATGTAACACAAAATTTGAAGACAATAAAAAGTATTCCAATGATTTTACCAAGACCGGTAAATATTGTTGCTGTCGGTGAGTGTTGGTTGTCTAAAAAAGAACTAGAAAGAATTAATGAAGAGAGAAAAATAAATGGTGAACAAATTTTTGCAAATACTAGAAATGCTGCAGCAGGATCTATTCGTCAACTTGATCCCAAAATCCCAGCGAGCCGAAGACTCAGTTCTTTTATTTATGATATAGATAAAATAGATGAAAAATTACCAAATACTCAAAAAGAAGAATTGGATATTCTTTCGGATTTAAAATTTAAGACTAATCCACATACAGAAATTTTTGATTCTTTAGAAGGTGTAGAAAATTTTTATAAAAAATGGTCAATAGAAAAAGATAAATTAGATTATGGTCTTGATGGTATAGTTATAAAAATAAATTCTAGAAAAATTCAAAATATATTAGGTTTTACAGGAAAATCACCAAGGTGGGGAATCGCTTATAAGTTTCCCGCAGAACAAGTCACTACAGTTGTTGAAGATATAGTTTTTCAAGTTGGAAGAACTGGTGTGATTACCCCTGTTGCCAATTTAAGACCGGTTTTTGTCGCTGGTTCAACTGTTTCAAGGGCTACTCTTCATAATGAAGATGAAATAAGAAGGTTGGATATTCGAATTGGTGATACTGTTATTTTACAAAAAGCGGGCGATGTTATTCCAGATATAGTTGAGGTCTTAAAAGAATTAAGAACTGGTAAAGAAAAGGCTTTTGTATTTCCAAATAAGATTGATGCTTGCGGTGGAGACGGAAGTATTGAAAGAGTTCCAGGACAAGCTGCTTGGAGATGTGTTTTTAAAAACTCTTTTGCTCAACAAAAAAGAAAATTTTATCATTTTGTTTCAAAAAAAGCTTTTAATATCGAAGGATGCGGTTCAAAGATAATTGATGTTTTATTAGAGAATCATTTAATAACAAATTTTGATGATATCTTTACTTTAAAAAAAAAAAATTTGCTCTCACTTCCTCGTTTTGGTGAAAAATCTGTAGATAATGTCTTTGTTTCAATAGATAAGAGTAGAGAGATTTCACTAGAAAAATTCATTGTTTCACTTTCTATCCCACAAGTTGGGGAAGAGACAGCTGTTGATATAGCAAGTAATTTTCCAGATATAAAATTCCTTAAAGATGTAAAGATTGAAGATTTACAAAAGATTAGTGGTATTGGAGATGTTGTAGCACGGTCGGTCGTTGATTGGTTTTCTAATACAGAAAATTTAAATCTTATAGACAGATTGTTGAAGCAAATTAAAATAATTAAGAATGATGTCGGGATTAAAAATAATAAATTTTTAGGAAAGATTTTTGTTATAACTGGAACATTTTCCGGTGTTTCTCGTGATGAAATGAAAGATAAAATTAGAAAACTTGGTGGAGATGTTTCTGAATCGGTTTCATCTAGAACCTCTTATTTAGTTGTTGGAGAAAATCCTGGATCAAAGTTAGAAAAGGCTAAAAAACTTGGTATAAAGATATTAAATAAGCAAAATTTGTTTGATTTAATAAAATAATTCAGTCTGTTTTATTTTTTATAACTGTGTTATATTTCTATTTATGTTAGATATCAAAGACATAGAAAAACTAGCTAAATTAGCAAGAATAAAACTTACCGACTCTGAAAAAGAGAGTTTATTGAAAGAAATAGACCCTATTTTGGGCTATGTTGCACAGTTAAAAGAGGTAACCTCTAAACTTGATGAAGAGAAAAAAGTCGGTGAACATAGAAATATTACTAGAGAAGATTTAGATTTAAATGAACCAGGTTTTATTACTGCGGATGTTATTAAAAACATGCCAGACTCAAAAGATAATTATCTAAAAGTTAAAAAGATTTTATAGAAAACAAAATGATAAACTTAAAAGAGTTAACAATTAAAAAGGTACACGATTCTTTTTTGAATGGAGAATATACGCCTCTTGATTTAGTAAAAGAATATTTAGAACAGATTAACACAAACGATAAAGATATACATGCGTATTTGGAGATATATTCTGATATTTTAGAACAAGCAGAAAAAGCTGATAAGATTATAAAGTCTGGTAAGTCTACTTTACTTACGGGGATACCAATTTCTGTGAAAGATAATATTTTAATAAAAGATAGAGTTGCTAGTTCTGCTTCAAAAATTTTAGAAAATTATATTGCAACTTATGATGCAACTGTTATTGAAAAACTTAAAAAAGAAGGAGTTATTTTTATTGGTAGAACAAATATGGATGAATTTGCGATGGGTGGTTCTACAGAAAATTCCGCATATGGAGTAACAAAGAATCCAAATGATTTAGGACGAGTTTCTGGTGGTTCTTCTGGTGGTGCAGCTGCATCTGTTTCTGGTAACGAGGCTCTTGTCGCACTTGGTTCTGATACAGGAGGTTCTATTAGACAACCAGCTAGTTTTTGTGGAATAGTTGGTCTTAAACCTACTTATGGTGCTGTTTCTAGATATGGTGTAATGGCTATGGGATCGTCTCTTGATCAAGTTGGCACTTTTGGTAAGACTGTTAGTGATGCAGAAGTACTTTTTAATGCAATTAAGGGTGAAGACAAAAACGATAGTACAACTTTAGAATATAAAGAATATGGGGTTTTGGAAAACAAAAAAATTAAAATTGGTGTTCCAAGAAATTTTATTAATACTGATGGTATAGATAAAGATGTCTTGAAAAATTTTGAAGAATCTTTAGAAAAACTCAAAGAACTCGGGTATGAAATTGTAGATATAGATTTACCAAATTTAAAATATTCTTTAGCTGTTTATTATGTAATAGTACCCGCTGAGGTTTCTTCTAATATGGCACGTTTTGATGGTATGAGATATGGAAAAAGAATTTCTGGGGATAATGGTATAGATGATTATTTTCTCTCCAGACAAAATGGTTTAGGTAAAGAAGTTAGGAGAAGAATAATTTTGGGAACATACGTATTATCTTCTGGTTATTATGATGCTTATTATAATAAAGCAAATATGGTAAGAGATATTATAAAAAATGATTATAAGAAAGCTTTTGAATTAGTAGATATAATAGCTACACCAACAGCTCCAAATGTTGCTTTTAAGATAGGGGAAAAAGTTGATAATCCACTACAAATGTATCTTGAAGATATATTTACTGTGCCGATCAACCTCGCTGGTATTCCTGCAATTTCTATACCTTCTGGGTTCAAAGAAATAGAACACAAAAAATTACCAATAGGTATTCAGTTTATTGGAAATAATCTACAAGAAAATTTGTTATTTGAGGTTGGTAAAAAGTTTTTGGGTGAGAAATAGTTTTTCTTTAAAAAGATTGGTGATATAATATAAAATATATGCCAACAATGAGTCCATTAAATTACTATAATTTTTACGGAAGTATAAGTTTTTTGGTTGATTTTATAACCGGCTCTGGAGGATCTAGTAGTAAGGGTTTTCAGTTACATAATAGTATATCAATTTTTTTTGATAATTTACCTTATTATTTAATAAATATTTTTGCTAGGTTCACTATTTTTTCTATATTTTTTTGTACTGCTTTAATTGTACTTATTATTATATATATAATTAAGGAGGATAAGATAAGAAATAAAATTATGCAGAAAGTTTTAGTAAAGGCGGGTTTAGAGGAAAATAATAAAATAGATTCAAGGATGGAAAATCCTAAATGGAAATTAGTGGAGGAGCATATAAATTCTGACGATTCAAATAAGTGGAAACTTGCTATTCTTGAAGCAGACATAATTTTATCAGAAATGTTAGAAAGACTTTCTTTACCAGGAGAAAGTGTTGGGGAAAAGTTAAAAGCAGTTGAATCTAGTGATTTTGATACAATAGAACAAGCTTGGGAAGCTCATAAAATTAGAAATGTGATTGCTCACCAAGGTTCTGATTTTATTTTAAATCAAAGAGAAGCAAAAAGGATTATCGGACTTTACTCTGAAGTCTTTAAAGAATTTGAAATTATTTAAATTGTAAGCTTGCTTTTTTCTGTTTTTTCTTGTAATATAGAATATAGCGGGGTAGAGTAACAGTAATTCGCAAGGCTCATAACCTTGAGACATTGGTGCAAATCCAATCCCCGCAACACTAAATAAAAATAACTACTATATAGTAGTTATTTTTTTGTGGTTGATAAAATCGTTAAAAATGTTATATTGTTTTTGTTCATCTAATAATGTCGACGTAGCTCAGATGGTTAGAGCATAGCACTCATAAAGCTAAGGTCGGTGGTTCGATTCCACCCGTCGACACAAAAGGGATTGATAAAAAGTATTTTTTTTGTTATCCTTTGGATGTTAGTAAATATGCGGTCGTAGCTCAGTTGGTTAGAGCGCTCCCCTGTCACGGGAGAGGTAGTGGGTTCAAATCCCATCGGCCGCGCAAAATAACTGCCGAAAGGCAGTTTTATTTTACGCGGCTGAAGTGAGTGAAAGTATTCACTCACGTTGGGATTTGAAAGACGGAATCTATTTTTATAGTAATAAAAATAGACGAGTCGGGGTAGCGACTTTTTCTGAGCGGCGGCGAAGAAAAAAGTTGTGACCAAGTCTAAAATTTAGCAAGGCAAAATAGAAAGCACTTGGTTATGTGATAGCCGAATCCCATCGGCCGTGCAAATAAAAAACACTGAGAGGTAGTTTTTTGATTGAAATAAGTTTTTAAATAGGGTATTCTTTTTTAAAAGCCATTGTAGCTCAGTTGGTAGAGCACGTCATTGGTAATGACGAGGTCACCGGTTCAATCCCGGTCAATGGCTCAAATAAGGCCAAGATAGCTCAGTTGGTAGAGCAGTGGTATCGTAAACCACAGGTCGCGAGTTCAATTCTCGCTCTTGGCTCAAATATTAAAATGGAAGATATTAAAAAACAAATTGAAAAGATAGAAGAAGAGATGTTATCTCCTGATTTTTGGAATGATAAAAATAATGCACAATTAAAGATAAAAGAATTAGGTATTTTAAAAGATAAAATATTGGGTCAAGATAAATATAATAAAGGTGGTGCAATAATGACAATTTTTTCCGGTGCTGGTGGTGATGATGCAGAAGATTTTTCAAGAATTCTTTTTGAAATGTATACAAAATATTTTAATAATCGTGATTGGTCTTATAAAGTTGTCGATGAAAATGAAAATGATAATGGTGGTTATAGAAATATAACACTTGAAATAAATGGTAATAATGTATATGGCGACTTAAAGAATGAATCCGGGGTTCATAGACTTGTAAGACTTTCTCCGTTTAATGCAAAGAATTTGAGACAGACATCTTTTTCTATGGTAGAAATCATTCCACAAATTAATGAAGGTTCAGATATAGATATAAAAAATTCAGATATTAATATTGAATTGTCTAAAGCTGGTGGTCCTGGTGGTCAAAATGTTAATAAAAGAGAAACGGCTGTAAGAGTAATTCATATTCCAACTGGAATATCAGTAAGATCTACAAGTGAGAGATCTCAAATTCAGAATAAAGAAAAAGCATTACAGATATTGAAAGGAAAGATATTTAATTTGATGGAAGAAGAGAAAAATAAAAAAGAGAGAGGTTTATATGTTAGTAGAACAGTTTCAATTGATTGGGGTAATCAGATTCGTTCCTATGTTTTTCATCCTTATAAGATGATTAAAGACCATCGTACTAATATAGAAACATCAAATATTGATAAGGTTTTAGATGGTTTTCTAGATGATTTCATAGAAGCTGATAAAAGTTTGTAAAAAACTGCTTGAATGTTATAATCTGTATTGAAATGATATTTTTTGATAAAGTTACAAAAAAATATTCTGATGATGAAGTTGCTCTTGATGAAGTCACTTTATCTATAGAACCTAATGAGTTTGTATCTATTGTTGGTCATTCAGGAGCAGGTAAAACAACGTTAATAAAAATGCTTTTGGCAGAAGATAAACCAACAAAAGGTAGTGTGTTTTTTGGTTCATCTGATGTACATAAATTTAAAAAACAAGAGATACATAATTTTAGAAGAAAAATAGGTGTAGTTTTTCAGGATTTTAGGCTTTTACAAAATAAAACTGTTTATGAAAATGTAGCTTTTGCTATGGAAGTTGCTGGTAGAACTGATGAAGAAATACATTCTGATGTTCCTCATGTGTTAGATTTAGTAGACCTTTCACATAAGGCTTTTAGTTTTCCAAATGAGTTATCTGGTGGTGAAAGACAGAGAGTTGCTATTGCACGTGCAATAGTTAATCAACCAGAAATAATAGTCGCTGACGAACCAACTGGTAATTTAGATCCAATAAATACCCATGAAATAATTCAAATACTTAAAAAGATAAATGATTTAGGAACAACAATTATACTTACAACACATAATAAAGGGGTAATAGATTTACTTGGCAGAAGAGTTATTAGTATGGATAAAGGGAAAATTATAAGAGATGATAAGGAAGGTAAGTATTCAATGTAAAATAAAACATAGTCAAATATTTAAGTATATATGACTATAGTTAAAGAATAAGGTATTATTATGTTATTAAATAAAATTGGTGAGATGTTGTTTTGGATAATTATCTCATCTATTTAAAATCAATCATGTTTTGGCTAAATATAAAAAGAGTTTTTAGATCGGGATTACAAAATTTCTTTAGAAATGGTTTTATTTCTTTATCTTCTGTATTGGTTATGAGTATTACACTTTTTATAATGTTGTCTATGATTCTTCTGGGTGGATTTTTAAAATATAGTCTTGATAGTGTAAAAGAAAAAGTTGATATTAATGTTTATTTTTCAACTTCTGCTTTAGAAGATGATGTTTTATCTATTAAAAAATCATTAGAACTTTTAACTGAGGTTTCAGCTGTTGAATATGTTTCAAAAGAACAGGCTTTATCTAATTTTAAAGAGAGACATGAAGGGGATGAAAGAACATTACAAGCAATAGAAGAATTGGATGAAAATCCTTTAGGATCTTCTCTGAATATAAAAGCAAAAGAACCATCACAGTATGCTGGGATTGCAGATTTTTTGGAAGGAGATAGTAGTAACTTACTTTCAAAAGATGGAGATAAAATTATAGATAAAATAAATTATTATCAAAATAAAATTATTATTGATAAACTTTCTAATATAGTTGATTCTGCTAATGTTATAGGAATATGGTTAGCATCTATTTTTATTATTATTTCAATAATAATAACTTTTAATACAATTAAGTTGATTATTTTTATGTCTAGAGATGAAATTTCAGTAATGAAATTGGTTGGTGCTTCATCAAAATATGTAAAAGGACCATTTGTTGTTAGTGGTATATTGTGTGGTTTTATTTCTTCTCTAATAATTATATTTTTAGGAGGTATATTTACTTTTTGGATAAGTAATAGATATTCAATATATTTTTCTGGTTTTAATTTGTTTGATTATTATCTAAGTAATTTTCTTTTAATAATCTTGATTATTTTTGGTTTCGGTATTTTACTTGGTTCTGTGGCAAGTTATATGGCAGTTCATAAATATTTAAGAAATTAAGAAAAAACCTCTATAAGAGGTTTTTTCTTGATATTAAAGAAGATTTCTAGTATTATCGTTTTATTACTAGTTTTTAATTTATTTGTTCTTTAAACTGGTCTGTAAAGCTGGGAGATCGTCTAATGGTAGGACATATCCCTCTGGAGGATAGAATCTTGGTTCGAGCCCAAGTCTCCCAGCTTTGTAGAGCAGAATATACAAGATAACTATATTTAAAGGCATAAATTTGTTATCATATAATGATATGTTAAATAAAAATAAAATACTGGCTATTATAGTTTTTGCTCTAGTTTTATTGTCTATTTTTTTGTTGTATTCTGGTTTTTTAAATTTTAAAGCCCCTGATATAAGAACATATGATGGATGGATGCCAATACTTATTGCTATTGCAGCTCTTGTTGATAGTGTAAATCCTTGTGCTTTTTCGGTATTATTTTTATCGATAGCTTTTTTGTTTGGTTTGGGTAGTACAAGACAAAAGATATTAAAGGCGGGTTTCTTGTATATATTTGGAATATTCTTGACTTATACCCTGATTGGACTAGGTGTTTTAAAGGTATTAAGTTTTTTTAATATACCGAATCTAATGTCTAGAGTTGGTGCTGGAATTATAATATTTTTTGGATTGATAGCTTTAATAAATGAATTTTTCCCAAATTTTCCAATTAAATTAAAAATACCAAAATTTGCTTACGGTAAGATAGCTGTTTTTATTGAAAGAGCTACATTACCGGCTTCTTTTGGTTTGGGTTTTTTGGTTGGCCTTTTTGAATTTCCTTGTACTGGTGGACCATATCTTTTTGTATTGGGACTTTTACATGATCAAAACAATTTTTTAACCGGTCTATTATATTTATTATTTTATAATTTTGTTTTTGTTTTACCATTATTTATTATCTTATTTATTTCATCTAATAAAAAGATATTGAATAGTATTGATAGTATTAGGAGAACAGAGACCAAACAAGCTAGAATTTGGCTTGCTTTGGTTATGATACTTTTGGGGGCTTTAATTTTTATGATACAATAGTTTTATTAATTTTAAAATAATATGGATATTAAAGATATAAATTACGAAGAAGTTGTAAAAAAGATAGAAGAAATGAAAAAGGGTAAAAATTTTGATCTTTCTACAGAAGAAGACATGGCTGTTGCTGTTATGAATCTTATTAGTCTAGAAGAACATTTTTTCTTTACTGGAGCAAAAACAGATAAAGTTGAATATTTTGATTTATTACAAGAGGTTCGTTCTACAAGAACAAAATTATTGGCAAAGATGATAGATAAGACAGAGGGGGAAACTTGGTGTATATCTAAGCACTTACTCGCTACTTCAATGAGATTATTTGAGGTTGGTACAAAATTACAGGCTGATAATAAAAAAGAAGAAGCTAGAGAAATGTTTGAAGAAGCATATAAAATGTTTACTATGTTCTTTGCTTTAAGACTTAAAATCATTAAAGTTTGTCAGATTAGAGAAATGGCTGAAGACGAAAAACCTTGGACACTTAAAGATATAGTTAATAAAATGGTTGATTGTTGTAAGGAATAGTTTATCCACTAAAGTTTTTGCCAACGTTTTTTAAGAATAAAGAATATAATATAAATATATGATTCCAAATAATATTAGTTTAATACCACTAATTGTAATGTCGAAACAAACAATTTTTATTGGTAAAATTTTCTTGGGCAAAGATGAATAAACAAAATAAAATAATCTTAATTTTTGCAGCAATATTAATTTTTTTTATCTTAATATTTGCAATTTTAGATTTAAATGTTTCAGAAACAGGTTTAAATTATGATAATTTTGCCAAGTGTATTACAGAGAGGGGTGCTGTGATGTATGGTGCAGAAACATGCAGTCATTGTAAAGAACAGAAAAAAACATTTGGTAATTCTTTTAAATACGTGAATTATGTTGAATGTCCAGATAATATAAACCTATGTCTTGAAAAAGGTATAGATGGATACCCGACTTGGCTTATTGGTACAAGTACAAGAGTAATTGGCTTTGATAAAAACAGTACAATGCAAGAGATATCTGATGCTACAGGTTGTTTGCTTCCAAAGTAATAAAAATGAAAAAAATAATTTTATTTATAATTTTATTTATTATCTTAATAATATTTGCTTTGGTTTTTGATTGGGGTAGAAAATATAATACTATTAATATAGATAATAATTTTTCAATTTCGGTTGATTATCCTAGAGAAGGACAAAAAATTATTAGTCCTCTTAAAATACAAGGGAAAGCTAGGGAAAGTTGGTTTTTTGAAGGTTCTTTCCTAATAGAATTGGTTGATATAAACAGAGAAATTATATCTAGAAGCATAGCCACTTCTACAGAGGATTGGATGACAGAAGAGTTTATTATTTTTAATTCAGAAATATATTTTGAAAAACCAACAAGTACTATGAATGCAATTCTTATACTTAAAAAAGATAATCCGTCAGGTAATCCAGAGTTTGATCAAAGTGTTTTTATACCAGTTACTTTTAAATAATTATGAAAAATAAAAAAGATAATAATACTTCTTGGGGAAATGTTGCAAAATGGTATGACGGGCTTATGGAAGATTCTAACAATTATCAGAAAGATTTAATTTTACCAAATTTGATTAGATTGATGGGTATTAATAAAGATGATGTTGTCTTGGATGTTGCCTGTGGTCAGGGATTTTTTGTTAGAGAATTTTCTAAAATTTCAGATAATGTTATCGGTGTTGATATATCCAAAGAACTTGTTGACTTAGCAAAAGAACATTCTGTTGGCAGTGAAAATTTTTTTGTTTCTCCATCACATAAGTTGTCTTTTTTAGATGATAATTCTGTTGATAAAATAAGTGTGGTATTAGCCATACAAAATATAGAAAAAGTTTTTGAAACATTAAAAGAATTTAACCGTATATTAAAAGATGGTTCTAGAGTTTTTTTGGTTTTAAATCATCCTGCTTTTAGAATTCCCAAAAAGAGTGATTGGATTTTTGATGAAAAAACAAGAACTCAATATAGAAAAGTAAGTCATTATATGTCTGAACAAATGATAAAAATAGACATGAATCCTGGTGAGAAAGATTATAAAAATAAAAAATATACGTTTTCATTTCATAGACCTCTTCAATATTATTTTAAAATTTTTAATGATTGTAGTTTTAAGGTTGTCGGACTTGAGGAATGGTGTTCTAATAAAACCAGTCAAATTGGTCCTAAAAAGATTTTTGAAGACAAAGCGAGGAGGGAAATACCAATGTTTATGTTTATTGAATTAATTAAATAAAAATGAAATTAAATTTTAGAAGATCAACACTTTTTATCTTATATGTTGTAGGTTTCTTTTTTGCTTTGAGGTCTGCTTTACCATCATATATAAATTCCAGTTTTCTTAAGGGGATAACGGGTGAAGAGTTGGTTGGAACCATATATATGATATGTTCTGTACTTACTCTTGTTTTGTTTTCTACGATGCCATTTTTGGTAAAGAAGATTGGTAATTATAGATCCATCCTTATATTTATAGTAATAAACATAATTTCTCTGCTTGTTTTGGCTTTTTCAAATAATCCTTATCTGGCCATTATTTCTTTTGTAATAAGTTATTCGGCCACAACCATAACTTCATTTTTTTTGGATATATTTATAGAACATGAATCTAGTGATATCGAGACCGGTAGAATAAGAAGTTATTATCTTACTAGTGTAAATTTAGCATGGTTATTTTCTCCTTGGCTTTCTAGTCATATTGTAAATGGAGGTGATTACTGGAAGTTATTTATTGTATCTTCTTTTTTATTAATGCCAGTATTTTTTATAGTTTCATATAATCTAAAAAAGTTTAGTGATCCAGATTATAGAAGTTTTCATTTTTTTAGAACTTTAAAAGAATCATGGTCAAAAAAAGATATTAGATGTATCTTAATTTCAAATTTTTTATTGCAATCTTTTTTTTCTTGTATGGTTATATATACACCAATTTATTTGAATGAATATATCGGTTTTTCTTGGAAAGAAATTGGTTTAATGTTTACTGTGATGCTTTTACCTTTTGTTCTTATCCAGATCCCTCTTGGTAGATTAGCAGATAAAAAAATAGGTGAGAAAGAGTTACTTACTTTTGGTTTTATAGTAATGTCAATTTCAACAGGATTAATTGCTTTTATTGAAGTAAAAACTATCTGGATTTGGGCTATATTGTTATTTTTAACAAGGGTCGGTGCGGCTACTGTTGAGGTTATGACCGAAACTTATTTTTTTAAAAATATTAGTTCTAAAAATATGAATTTAATAAGTTTGTTTAGAACAATGCCACCATTTGCATACATAATAACTCCTATTTTTTCTACTATAATTTTACTATTTTCTAGTTATGATTTTTTGTTTATGTTCCTAGCTTTTCTTATGTTGTTTGGTGTTAGATATAGTCTGGCAATAAAAGATACACGATAGAGAGTATTGTAATCGTTATATTTGTTTAAGTTGTTGAAAAAATGATAGAAAACAAAATACTACCAGTTTATAGTTGGTAGTATTTTGTTAATTTTATTTTTATATCATTTACAACAATTAAAGAGTTTATAACTTCTTCTTAGACTCCTATAACTACTGGTATAACCATTGGTTTTTTGGCTGTTTGTTGGAAAAGGTATCTACTTACATTGTCTGTTATTTGTTCTTTTATTAAATCAAAATTAATTGGATTACCTATAGCGTTTTCTTCAACGGTCTTTTTTACGATAAATCTAGTATTTTTTAGTAAGTCTTGTGATTCTCTTAGATAAACAAATCCTCTTGAAATAATATCGGGAGATTTTCTAAGTCTACCTGTTGACGTATCTATACTTGCTATGATTACGAACATACCATCTTGTGCAAGGAGTTGTCTGTCTCTTATAACTACTTCTTGGACATCTCCGATAGAGAATCCATCAACCATAACTATACCAGATGGAGCTTTTTCTTTTAATACTCTCATCTTTTCCCCTTTATCATATATCTCAATAATACTTCCATTGTCTGGAACTATAACATTTTCTTTTGGTGTTCCTATAGAGTTAGATAATTCTGCATGAATTTTGAGCATAAAGTGGTGCCCATGTACTGGCATAAAAAATCTGTATGGAATTTGTCTATGTATCCATTCTAATTCATTTCTTTTTCCGTGACCTCCAGCATGAACGTCAGAATCCAGATATGTGATTATTTTTGAATCATGTCTGTATAGATTGTCTTTGAGTGCGGTAACAGCTCTTTCGTTTCCTGGAATAACTGAGGATGAAAGTACTATAGTATCTGTCTTACTTAATTTAATATATTTATGGCTATTATTAGACATTCTCATAAGGGCTGCAAATTCTTCACCTTGTGCCCCTGTTGCCAATACCATAAGTCTGTCTGGCGGATAGTTTTGGATATCTTCAACATTAATTATGTGGTTTGTATCTGCAAGTTTAAGATATTTAATAACCTCAACGTTGTTTTTCATACTTCTTCCTTCTATAACAATCTTTCTGTTGTATTTACTTGCTAGGTTTATAAAATTTAAAACTCTTTCTACTTGAGATGCAAAGGTGGCGATAATGACTCTACCTGGGGCGGTTTTTACTATACCTTCTATGTTTTTAAGAACAACATCTTCAGAGATAGTCCATCCTTGTTTTTCAACTCCAGTCGAATCCATTGTTAATAATAAGACTTTTCTATTTTTAAATATTTTATATTGTTCGAATTCTTTTTCTGTAACAACTCCATTTGAATTATCAACTCTAACATCACCTGTACTTACTATATCTCCAAAAGGTGTTTCTATAATAATACCTGTGGAATCTGGTATAGAGTGTGTTATACCAAAAAATTTTATTTTTAGATTTTGTGTAATAGGAAGAAAATCTGTATTCTTGTCTACAATTTTAATATTTAATTCTGGTAGATGAGGAAATTCAGACATTCTCTTTTTAATAAGTAATGCTCCGAATTCTCTTGTATATATAGGTGGGTTACCAAGATTTTCCATTATAAAGGGAATTGCACCAATATGGTCTAAGTGTCCATGTGTTATTATTAAACCCCTTATTTTATTTTTTCTAGTTTCTAAATATTTTGTATTTGGTAGCATATAGTCTATACCAGGAGTTTCTTCTGTTTTGAATTGAATACCAGCATCTATGACTATTATGTCGTCATTGTATTCAATAACGGTCATATTCTTACCGATTTCTTCTACACCACCCAATGGAATTATTCTTATTGTATCTTTTTGTAAGTCTGGTATTTTGTGTTCTCTTTTGGTTGCGACTTCAGAAGTGACCCTTCTCATCTGGGTTTTTTTATTATTACTTTCCGTAGATTCATTTTTTTTAAAATTTTGAATCTGATCTTTTCTTACAAATACAAGTCTCTTTTTTGGTACAATTCTTTTTTCTGTCTTTGTATTAATAGTTTTATCTAATTGTTGAGAGGTATTTATTTCCTTATTGTGTATATAATTACCTTGATTTGTATTTTTAAAATGTCTTTGGTGGGTAAAACCTTTGATATTGTTTTGATTGTTAAAATTATTTTTATTCATTATTTTAATAGATTATTTGTAAAATATTTTCCATAGATTATTAGTTTCTATATACCACTTATCTATATTTATAAACCTGTCTGAAGGTATTGTTATAGAATTGATTTCTAGACCTTTAATTTTTTTAGAAACTATATAAGAAAAGCTTGGTGAATATAGGAATATAGCTGGAATATCTTTGTTTAGTTCTTCTTCAAATTCAAGATATTTTAAAACACGATCTTCTTTACTTTGTATTTTTCTTGCGTCTTCGAGGATTTTATCTACTTTACTATTTGTATACATTGAGATATTAAGACCAGGGTCATTTCTTTGAGAAGAATGCCAAAAAGCAAAAAAATCCATGTCTTTACCAATAACCTCACCATATAATAATGTCTCAAAATCTCTTGATCTTATTATGTTTTGTTGTAAATCTCCAAATTCAAATTGTTTAAGATCTACCTTTACTCCTAATTTTTCCCAGTCAGACTTGATATATTCAGCAATTTTTACCAAATCTGGGCTGTTTAGAGTAGAAAATGAAATAGATAATTCAATCTTTGTGTTTTTGTTAATTTTCTTTTCAAAAATATTTGTTGAAGAACTTTTTACCCAACCAGCTTTTTCTAATATTTTTATTGATTCTTCTAGATTATAAATATCTTTTTTGTTGGCACTGATGTTAAATGGTATCGGTCCATATATAGGTTCGCCATATCCACCCAAAATATCGTTAACTATTTTTTCTCTGTTTATAGAGAAGTTTAATGCCTGTCTAACTTCTTTTTGTGTTAGTAGGTCATTTTCATTCTGGTTTATAAAAATTGCAAAAATTCTTGGTAATATAGATGTTTTTATTTCTGTTTCTTTTTTATTTTTAATATTTTCAATAGAGACGGAGTTAATATTTTCAATTTCTCCATTATTATAAGCATCAGTTAAGGTTTTCTCGTTATTATAAAAATTAATTATTATTTTATCTATATAAGGTCTTTGTGGATTATATTTTTTAAAAGCAGTTAGCTCATAATATGTTGGTATTAATAACATATTTTTTTTGAGTGTTGTCATTTTATTTATCTCGTAAGGGCCGGAACCTATTGGTTCGACATTGTATTGACTAAAAGGAAATTGTTCAGCAGTAAGATTTCCCCACAAGTGTTTTGGTAATATTCCAATAGTAAGGTTTCCTAAGAAAGGGGAGTATGGTTTTTTTAAAATAAATTTAATTATCTTTTCATCTATTTTTTCAACTTTTACATCATAAAAATTTGGTCTTTTAGGACTTTTAATAGAGCTGTCTTGTATTTTGTTTATTGTAAATTCTATATCATCGGTCGTTAATTTTTTCCCATCATGAAAGTAAATATTGTCTTTTAATGTAAAAGTATATTCAAGTCCATCTTCTGATATATTATAATCTTGAGCTAAATCTACTTCTAATGAATTATTTGTTGTGTTTTTCATTAAGCCAGAATAAATAATCGAGGTTAAATCATGATCTACATCAGATACAGCAAGTACGGGGTTAACAAATCTAGGGGAACCGATTATCCCTTCTTTTAAAAAACCACCATTTGCTGGAACACTTAACATTAATGAATCGTTGGCTTGTTTAAGTAATATTAATCCAGAAATGATTAATAAGGAGAAAATAATATAAAAAAATATCTTTTCTGATAAACTAAAATTGTTTATTATATTTGAAAATTTTTCAAAATGTTTTATTTCCCATTTCAAATTGAGAATTTTCTTGATTTTTTCTTTCATTTAATATGTGAGTGAGTATTAATTTAATTAATAATAACACAAAAAGTACTTATTAAGTAGTTATTAGTTTATTAAATAAGATCGGGTAGGAGACTTATATAACTATTTTATAACTAGTATAACTAAAGATAATAAAGCAAAAATTATGCTTAAAATAATTGTAAAATTGAATAAGAATTTTTCAAAACCTCTTCTGGTGTGATAAGCAGAATTCCAACTATCTCCTCCACCGAAAGCACCACCAGCACCAGCTTCTGATCTTTGTATTAAAATAGCAGTTACGATAAGTATCGCTAGAACTACTTGTATATAAGGTAATATTTCAATTAAAGCTGTCATTTGATAATAATATATCAAAATAAAATAAAAAAGCAAATATTTAGTAATATTGTTCAATATGTGTTATAATACTATTATAGAGATTAGTTAGGTGTATAATATATATTATACTCATGTTTTTGTGAGTTTAATTTAAATAATAATAAAAATGACAACTTATATATTTTTAGCGATAGTAATTGTTTTTGTTTTGTGGGCAGTTTTTTCTTACAATAAATTTGTTACTCTTATAAACAGAGCAAAGGAGTCTTGGTCTGATATAGATATACAACTTAAGAGGAGGTATGATCTTATTCCTAACCTTGTTAATACAGTTAAGGGATATGCGTCTCATGAGACAGAAGTTTTTGATAATGTTACGAAAGCCAGAGCTTCAGCTATGGGTGCACAAAATATAGTAGATAAAGGTAAAACAGAAAATATGTTAGCTAGTGCTTTAAAATCTGTTTTTGCTGTTGCAGAGGCTTATCCCGATCTTAAAGCTAATGCAAATTTCTTGGCCTTACAAACAGAGCTTTCAGATACAGAAAACAAAATTCAAGCAGCTAGAAGATTTTATAATGGTAATGTTAGAGATTTAAATATTGCTGTTGATTCTTTTCCAAGTAATCTAGTTGCAAAAATATTTCATTTTGTAAAAATGGAACTTTTTACTCTTGATGAGGGTGAACAGGCAGCAAAACAACCAGTGGAGGTAAAATTTTAATTAAAAACCCACTGAAGAGTGGGTTTTTAATTGTATAGAAATATTGTATGACAACTTTATACACACAACAAGATAGTAATCTTAGAAAGACATGGCTTTTAATGATTATGTTTTTTGTCGTCATAATTACTTTAGGATATTTTATAGGTTATTATTACAACAATCCTGGAGTATTATATTTTGCTGTTATTTTCAGTATTTTGATGAATATATTTAGCTATTGGTATTCTGATAAGATTGTTTTATCTATTGCTGGTGCTATCCCAGCAGAACACGACAAATATACAGACCTATATCATATAGTAGAAAATCTTTCTATTACTGCTGGGTTACCAATGCCAAAAATCTATGTTATCCCTGATTTATCACCAAATGCTTTCGCAACAGGTAGAAATAAAAATCATTCAGTAATTGCTGTTACAGAAGGACTTTTAAAAATTTTAAATAAAACAGAATTGGAAGGAGTAATAGCTCACGAACTTTCTCATATTGGAAATAGAGATATTTTGCTTTCCACGGTGATAGTTGTCTTGGTTGGCTTTGTTTCTATTTTAGCTGATATGTTTTTAAGGAATGGTATGAGGAGGGGTAGAGATGATAATAAGAGTGGAAACATTCTTGCGATAGTTGGAATTGTATTTGTTATTTTATCTCCAATTTTTGCAAGATTAATTCAACTTGCTATTTCGAGAAAAAGAGAATTTCTTGCAGATGCTTCAGGTGTTTTACTTACTAGATACCCAGAAGGTTTAGCTTCTGCGCTTCAAAAAATTTCAGGAGTAAATATTCCAATGCAAAAACAAAATAATGCTATAGCTCATCTTTATATTTCAAATCCAGTAAAAAAACAATTTGGTGGAGCGAAAAAAATATCTTCACTTTTTGATACACATCCTCCGGTAGAGGAGAGAGTAAAAGCGTTGTTGGATAATAGATAATTTAAAATAACCACTTGTGTGGTTTTTTGATTGAGGTTAATATTAGAAAAATAATGGAGATGTCGCATAGTGGTCTAGTGCGCTCGCTTGGAAAGCGAGTAAGGTGAAAGCCTTCGCGAGTTCGAATCTCGCCGTCTCCGCAATTAAAATGTTTAATAAAACCAAAGTAAAAATATTTTTTCTTCCGATAGAAACAAGACCTAAAGAGTTT
Source organism: uncultured Candidatus Saccharibacteria bacterium (assembly GCA_964479775.1). Classification (GTDB taxonomy): domain Bacteria; phylum Patescibacteriota; class Minisyncoccia; order Phycocordibacterales; family GWA1-40-21; genus Bog-1340. The sequence continues at coordinate 39,551 of CAYZNH010000005.1, forward strand.
CCTCCACTTTTGAAAATGGTTGGAAAATTTTGGCACACAGGAATTATTTATGATAATAAGGTTTATGAGTGTTTTAATTTTGGAAGAAATTCTATTTCTAATTTTGATGAAGAAACAAAAAATAAATTAGAAAATCAAAAAGCCGTTTTTATTAATTTAAAAATAAATTTAGAAAAACTTAATTCAGAGATTATTTCTGGAACAGATTGTTCTGAGTATGTTGCAAGAGTTGTCGGTTTATCCAAGACTGCTGGTCAAGTAAAAAATCTTTGGCCAGAAGAAGTATATAAAAAAATAATCGTAAGAAATTTTTTTAAATTATTTTTTTATTTTTTGATTATTATTTGGGGTGTTTTTATTTTTT
>CAYZNH010000006.1:0-33284 GCA_964479775.1 uncultured Candidatus Saccharibacteria bacterium
GAGGACAATCATAAAAAAATAAAACTCTATCTTCTTCATTATTCCAACCAATAACTAAATCTTTAAAACTAACAAACATTAATCTTCCGCAAGTAAGACATTTAATATCTTCGGGTGCTTGTGCTTCTTCATATAGTTTATCTCGATTTTTATCCCTTTCTATCCATTCATTAATAGTTTCTTGTTTATTTTTATAACGATCACCTGCAACAAAATAATTAGTTAGTTCTGCCCAAGCCATTTTAATTGGTCGTTGATCATTTTCTGGTATTTGTTCTTTATCCTTAGATATATCTATATTTAAATTATTTCTTTTATTACATCGACATATCTCAACGGTATTTTTATCGTAGACGTCTGAATAATATTGATAAGATTTTAAATTCTTTTCCATATTAAAACCGTTTAATTATAAACTACCAACTATAATCTTCTCCTTCTCTTACAACTTCTGACGGTGATTTTTTACCTATTTTCATAGCATAACGTAAGGATGATAAATATTTATAGAATTGATCAACTTGTTTTTCATTAAAACAATCTAAACAATATCCTTTTAAATGACCTACTAATCTTTCTCTGTCAAAATTTTCCACAGTAACACTAATTCCAATTGATTTTAGAAAAATGTTTCTAGCTTTATCCTGATCAATAGTATCATTTAATATATACAGAAGTTCTTTAGTTCCTGAATCGATATCTTTTCTACCATTCGGAATACAAATTCTACTCATTTCTTTGAAGATTTTATCTAATGGATGTTTTTTTGTTTTAAAGAAGTTAAAAAAATTCATTATTTATTTTTAATTATTTTTCCTAAAGACCAAATAATAAAGTCTAATATTTTTGTGTCTAATATATCATTTTCTTTTACGCTAAACATTAATCTAATTTTAGATATTATTTTTTTAATTCTTTCATCAAGCAATAACTCCTTATATAAGTTTTCTATTTCTTGATATATTTTTATACAAGATTTGATTTTTTCATCCTTTGTTTTTCCCGTTACTTTTCTATGAATTACATCAGAGACTTCAGAATCAAAAATCGGTTTATTTTCATCTATTGTATGTAATAACTTAGTAGCAAAACTAAACTGAATAGTATTAATATTCTTTAGGCTTGGAATTTTATATAATTCCACTAATATTTTTTCTAAGTTAGTTTGTTTATCTGCTAATAATTTAAAGTAATGTTTTTTAAGTAAATCTCCTAAACCAGCATTATCTAATCTATAATATGACCTAAAGACAAATTGAAACAAGTTATTATTTCCGATATTACCATTTTTATATTATTTTTTTAAAAATAAATAAACGGAGATACTTTCTTTGTCTATTTTTTTAAATATATTATTTTGTTTTAAAAGAATTTCTTCTATTATTTTATCTTTCATTTTTTTGCTTTAATTTAGAAATTTGTTTAATTTTTCAAAACCTTTTTTATCTAAATATTCACTCAAATAATATAGATTATTTTGACTTCTTTCTCTAAAATCAAAAGCCTCTTTTGTTTTTGGATTAACCCATAAATAATAACTATACATAGTACCCGCCTTAGATCCATGAATAACTTTATGTTTTCTTGATAATTTCTGAATTTCTTTTGCTGGAATAGTAATAGTATGTGGTTCAATATATCTCCTACCAGTTTTTATAGATTGTTCAATAACATAAACTAAAAATATAAAATAGTCAGCTGTAGACTTTTGAATTGTATCTTCACGAAGGAAAAACCAGCCACCAGAACCTACACCAAAATCACCAGATTCTTTTTTACTTGGTTCATAAGCTCGACTTCCTTTTACTTGAATTGAAAGTGTTTTTTTATTTTTTGTATTTATTAAAAATAAATCTATACCTTTCATTTGTGCATTAATGGGCATTAAAACTTCAATGTTTTTATTAACTTCACCCCTTAAAATACCAGTAACAACAGCCTCATCTGTATTTAAACTCCAAAAATTTTTGTATGCTTTCCCCATAAGATTATTATATTCTTTATTTATAATTTAACCACAAATAGAGATTTTACATCGTAATGTCTTTTATGTTTTTTACTACTAACCAAGCAGAACTTATTCCATATCCTTTTTTGTTAATTTTAAATGGTTTCCTTATAATATTTGGTTTACCTAAGAAAACTAAAATGCAATATTTCGGACAATTTTCCCATGTTTTGACATCTTTATTCAAAAGACAAATATCTTTACCATATTTATCTACAATTTTTTGAGCTTCTATATAGTCTTTTATTATAAATTGTTTTACCTCTTTAACTTTTGAATAGACTGTGACTAGTTCACCTGAATTATTAAAATATACAATATCCCCTTTCTTAATTTTGTTCCAAGGGTCTCTCCTTGTTTGATACCATCTGGATTCAATAGTTTTTTCGACTGAAATGATTTTAGGTAATAATTTCCAAGTTTTTTTAAGTATAGCAATATGGTTCATTTTAAAATATTTTAATTATACTTTCTCATTTTTTTCTTATACTCCCACTTACTATAAAAATAAAAAATATATACAAATGGTATAAACATAATTGATAATAAAATTGGTATTAAAAAATCTTGTAAAGTAATCATATTAAAAAAAATATCAAAATTAATGATTGTTTTATAGGAACTAAAACCGAAAATAATTAACCCTAAGATAATTGAGATTTTATTTAATACTATCCCAGTTTTTTGATATTCAATTTTATATAAAGAAAATGCCGACATCATACCTAGAATTGCAATAAACGGTATAAGCAACAATTCAATTGGTAATGAAAAACTATAAAAATTAGATACGAATGAAATAACTACTGTTAAACCAATAATTTCTTTTAGGATATTTTTTAAATATCCTTTTTCTTCAATCATCTTTTTATAATTCATTAAAAAAATAATTGCTGAACCAAAAACCCAAAAAATTGTTATCTTTACTAAATTAATATTCCAAAAATTAATTTCATATAAAACATAAACACTAAGAATTATATAAAGAATCATTAATAAAAAAACTTTCCATAATTTAAGAATCGAAACCAAAAGATCCAATAAATTTATACAAAATTTTTGTGATTTAAATAATAACCATACAAATAAAAATACTGACCATATAATAATTGCTATTTCTCGATTATTAAATATTGAAAACATATATTAAAAATATTAACTTACCAATATGCTATGTATTATATGCTTATTTTTTAATAAAAATACAGAAATATAAACATTATTAGAACACAGATTTGAAGGTGTTTCATCATTTTTTTATTTTTACTAATTCCATATAATTATATTAATTAAAGATAACCAGATTATCAGCCCTATCCGAATCTGGCGGACTTGTTTGAATTATCGAATATAAATCAAAGATATCTGTGAGGCAGCACGATCCGAGCGCAGCGGACTTGTAAAATCCTATCGATAGGGTCTTATTAGTTTTAATATTGATTTTATATGATATATAAAACAAGTTTTGTTGAGCCTCCTCAACAAAAAGAAGGTGTATACCCACTAATTTGGCATACATCTAAGAAAGTTGTTAACGATCTAATACCACAGACCGTTAATCCTAGAGTTATTAGTGGTAAGCAAATGGAAGATCTCAAAAAGAACATCCAAAAGATGAATCTTGTTGAAATTCCAGCAATAGATTTAGATGGAAGGATTTTAGCAGGTCACCAAAGAGTAAAAGCTCTTCAATTACTTGGTCGTGGTGAAGAATTAATTGATGTAAGAATTCCTAATAGAAAGCTTACTGATGAAGAATCAAAGAGATACTTAGTAGCAAGTAATGCTTTAGGTGGTGACTGGGATTATGATCTTTTAAAAGATTTTGATATTAATTTACTTAAAGATATTGGCTTTGATTCAGAGGATCTAGCGAATATTTGGGATAATGATGTTTCTATAAAAGATGAGGAATTTAATGAAGAAGAAGAGTTAAAAAAGATAACTAAACCCAAAACTAAATTAGGAGATATTATATTACTTGGAGGTCATAAATTAATTTGTGGTGATTCTAATAATCCAGAAGTTTTAAAAAAACTTTTTGGAGAAGAAAAAACCTCAATGATTTATTCAGACACAATTTATAATATAGATTTAGATTATGATAAAGGTTTAGGTGGTAAACAAAGTTATGGTGGTCATGTAGAAGATAAAAAAACTGACGAAGAATATATTGAATTTTTGAGAAAAAATATGAAATCTGCACTTACGGTAGTAAATAAAGATTGTCATATATTTTACTGGAATACAGAACAACAAATTTGGATCATTCAAACATTATATAGAGAATTAGGTATATCTAATAAAAGAGTGTGTCTGTGGGTCAAAAATGGGCATAATCCGACACCTCAAGTAGCATTTAACAAATGTTATGAACCTTGTATTTATGGAACTATTGGATCCCCTTACCTATCTAAAAAAGAACAAGGACTTACAGAAATACTTAATAAAGAAATAGGCACAGGTAATGAATCTTTAGATGAAGTAAATCTTTGGGCAACTAAAAGATTAAGTTCAAAAGAGTATTCTCATGCAACTTCAAAACCAACCGATTTACACGAAAAAGCTATTAGAAGATGTACTAAACCCGGGGATATTATTCTTGATTCTTTTGGTGGATCAGGTAGTACTTTAATTACTGCTGAACAACTAAAAAGAAAAGCTTACTTGGTTGAATTAGAACCAGTGTTTTGTGATCTTATTGTAAGAAGATACGAAAAGTTTACTGGTAAAAAAGCTCAATATATTACCAGCTATGAAAAAGTCTAGATTAGAAAAAACATTATTAGAAGAATTATCTAAGACTTCAAATATTTCTATTGCTTGTGAAAGAACTGGGTTATCAAGACAAACAGTTTATCGCTGGATGGATGAAGACGAGGGTTTTAGAAAAAAAGTAGAAAAATCTATAAAACTCGGAATAGAATCAATTAGTGATTTAGCTGAGAGTAAATTAATAGGACATATTAAAAGTGGTAGCCAAAGATCTATTGAATATTGGTTAGATAATCACAAAGATACTTACATGAGACCTAGACCTAAGGATTATTGGGAGAAGATTAAAAATTCTGACAGAGTTAATAAGATTGAAGTTAAAGTCTTCACAAAAAGAGAAGAAGTCGAAGAAGATGAAAAAAATAGAGAAAAAGGGATTGAATCAAATGAAGGTTGGATTGAAGAAAGAATTCAACAAAAAACTACTTAGTTAACAAACGCATTATATTAATAAATGCATCAGTTTTTTCAACCCATTCATTTGGTAAAATACTTGGTCTAACTTCTATATAATTATCTGGAATATTAAATCCAGCCTCTTTTAAAGAATTTGCATATTTGTTTATAAACTCAATTTCTTGGATATCATTATTTCTTATCCATTCAAAATTAAAACTTAATCTACCGTCAGTAGATAAAGTATAAAGAGACCTCGGACATATATTTTTGAACACTGGATTAAATGATCCGTATTTACTACCAGTTCCAAATTTAACTTCATCTGCTTCAAATTTAGAAAAATCATAGATTTTCTTAAAAGCCATATATTCTTCTTCAGAAAAGTTATTTTTCGCATCTTCTAAAAGCAATTCTTCATTCCAACTCTTTCTAATACTTGATGAAGAAGTACTTACTGAGATATCTTTTTTTATTTCAGCACCAAATATTTTTGGGATAATAATTTCTTGATTTTCATGTTTGTAATATTCAAACTCAACAGTATAAATATCAAACTGACTATTCTGGTTTACAAAACGTACGAGATCTTTTAATCTGTCATCTACTTTATCCATAAGTACAACAAAATGAAAAACACCGTCATTAAGTTTTCTTTTTGTATTTTCTATTACTTGTTCAACTTCTTCATCTGTAAGACTAAAAAATTCTTTTATTTTATCTGTTGTATTTAGCTTAAATACTTTTTGTGTATGTTTATCTAAAGTAGCAAGAAATTCATTAAAATCATTTGAGTGATTCCATAAAGAGGCACCATAATCTAAGGCTTGAGCAACAACACTTCTTTTATCTGCATTAGTATAAAGTTTTGTCTCAATTATATATAATTCACCTGTCCCATCTATACCTATAGCATCAATCGGACCACTATTTGTTGGAAATTCTCTAGCAAGAATAAGCAAACGAATATCTTCTTTAATATCGTATAAAGGAATGCTTTCTGGATTTTTATAAATATATTCTTGGAGAAACTTCTCTTTATCAAAAGAAGTTTTGTTTAATCTAATAGCATCACTGCCATCAGATGAAATTATTATAGACATAAAACTCTAGCGGGGTTTTAGCAATGTGAAGAGTCTTCGTGAACAAAGAGCTCCTCGCCATCGCGATAGAACCTTTCGGCCCTACCCATACCAGTTTCCCGATATGACCCGCTAGAGTGACTCTGACGAGGAGTCCTTTGTTCTCTAGCGGGTTTTGCAACCATATCCTCATTTCTGAGGGGTTAGGTCGTCTTTTATTTAATTGTTAATAAACATGATAACCTTTTTAAAGTTATTCGTCTACCATAGTATCGCAATAATATTGTTTTGCTAAGTAAAGTTGCCAACAAGTTAAGTCTTAGCAAAAGACTATTTCTCTGTCATTAATTATATATGGAAACACAATCAAATTTTGGACTAATAGGTAATATGGCTGTAGTTCCAGTAACAAAGGTTAAATACGTGTTATATGCACGTAAATCAACCGAATCCGAAGAACGACAGATACTTTCTATCGAATCCCAAGTAAAAGAAATGTTACAATTAGCCGAAAGAGAAAATCTAGAGATTATAGATATTCGTAGAGAATCACATTCAGCAAAAGATTCAGGACAAAGACCTGTATTTAAAGAAATACTTGAAGATATAAGAAGAGAAAGATTTAACGGTATACTTACATGGGCGCCTGATAGACTTTCAAGAAATGCAGGTGACCTTGGTTCATTAGTTGATTTAATGGATCAAAAATTATTACTTCAAATAAGAACCTTTGGACAATCCTTTGCTAACTCCCCTAACGAAAAATTCTTATTAATGATTCTATGTTCACAAGCTAAGCTAGAAAATGATAATAAATCAATTAATGTAAAAAGAGGACTTAGGACTAGATGTGAAATGGGATTAAGACCAGGACCGCCACCAATTGGATATTTAAATGAAAGACATATGGATAGAAAATGCCAAGCTATAATAGATACAGAACGTGCACCTATTATAAAGAAAATGTTTGAAAAAGTGGTCTATGAAAAATGGAGTGGTAACAAAATATATAACTGGTTGAAGTTTGAAATAAATTTTAAAAGCGTAACCGGTAATAAAGGACTAACGCTGGGCAATATTTATCAAATACTGCAAAATCCGTTCTATTATGGAGTATTCGAATATCCAGTAAAAAGTGGTAATTTCTATACAGGTAAACATACCCCACTTATAACTAAAGAAATATTTGATCAAGTACAAACACAAGTAAAAAGTCAATTTATAAAATCAGAAACCAAGGAATTTGCTTTTACTAAACTTATGACGTGTGGACTTTGTGGATCTGGTATCACCGCAGACGAAAAATTTAAGAAACAAAAAAATGGAAATACACACAGACACGTTTATTATAGTTGTACCAAAGTTAGAGATAGAAATTGCAAAGGCGGCTACATAAATGAAATTGATCTAATCAAACAGTTTGAAAATTTGATAGAAAAAATTGATATTGACGAAATAGGAATAAAAGAAAAGATCAAAGATAAAGTTGAAGAAATAAAAAAATTCAATTTTATGATATTGGGAAACAAAGAAAGAATAGTAATAGCTGATATTGATATCAAAAACTATGCAAAGTATATTTTAAGAGAAGGAAAGGATATAGAGAAAAGAGAGCTGTTAGGATGCTTAAAATGTAGAATTATTCTTAACAACAAAATAGTTATTATTGCATAATAACGTAAGTACCATCAGTAAGTTTTGGTACTATATCATTCATACATTTATGAAACGCCGAAAGAGCCTCGCCTTTTAAAGGCATATCCTGAATTCTTAATAATTCATTCTTAATACTTGGATCAAGACCTTCAATATCATCCATGGTCTTTATACTTACATTCTGTTCGTTTCTCAAAAGGAACCATTCTTTATCAGTTGTCTTACTCTTATCCAAGACCTCCAAGTCTGCATGGGTCATTTTTGGAAACAAGTAATAAAATTTTTTATCATAAAAATAGTATTTTGTTAGGAACATTTCTCCTACAGCAATATGTCCTGCCCTTTGCGAACCATCGGTAAAATTTCTTCTCATACGACCAGCATATTTAATAATATATCCATTATGCATAATCGTTGATCTTTTTACTGCAAATCTTTTCCAGTCACCCTTATATGCCACTTCAAATTTCTTAAAGAAAAGCTCATACATTTGTGCCAAATAGTGATCTAGCGTAGCTTGAAATTCTTTTGGATTTTTATATTTACTCAATAAATCCTTAACAACATTAAGGTCGTCAGTAATGATATATTTTCCTTTCTCAACTTTTGAAGCGAAATAGGCCATACCAAATAGATCAGGCTGAATCTTTTGTTTACCTTTTTTGAGATAATAGATACCTACTACACCATTTTTTACAGCCCCCAGTGCATGGTGGAACCTCTGGTATAAGGCATTACCACCGGAATTTCTATTCAACGCATCCGTTCCTTCTAATGCGATAACAGGTTTCTTGTCGATTTTCTTTCCATTGAGACCATCCTGCCATTCTTCATCAACATACCAAGCAGCATCACACGAACCATAAGAGACACCTTCAAATCCGAAAGTTAGACCTCCTTCAGAAAAAGGCTTCTGATCCTCGTTACTGCTCTGAGGAAATATACGAAGTTTTATTCCATCGTATTCATGTCCGATTGAATCAATAATTTCTCTTTTTACTATTTCATCACTTGAAAATGCCATATATTTATAATGTTTTAATTTTATCTAGAATTGCTTCTGTAGAAAGTTTGACCACGAAACTCACTAGATCTGCTTCTTTATTAATCTCCTCACCTTTTGTATCAAAATAAAAATGCTTGAGTTCATCGTTTGTGAAGTTTGCTATCAAATAAAATTTCACGTAGTTATTCAACCAAACAGTGTATTCATCCTTAGACAACTGCGCGTTTGGTTCAAATTTTTCTTCTGGAAGATTTATTGTTATTTTGTTTTTGTCATCAAGACTAATAACACCAAAGTATTTCTTTGCAGAATTAGCTTTTGCTGGATGTATCTCAAATCCTTGATCAAATAAACCAGTATTAAGGTATTTTTCAAGCTGCTTTGTCATTTGTGATGTACCTGTTTTTGCCTCTCCAACAATAAAATCGTGCGTTATAGTCGATCTAGGATCCTTACCACCCTCTTTGAAGTCTCTAATCATTGAAAGCTCAATCATATGAAAACCATTACCAGAAAGAAATCCATAATGATTGATTTTTGATATAATTTCAACTAATCCATAACCAGCGAAATCTGGTGACCCTACAGAGTGAGCAAGTGGAATCTGATTTTCTACAATAAATCCATGATTCTTGAAATATTCTGCTGTCAGATACTCCATAAATGGTTCCATACCATTTCCCTGCTTACTAGTTTCAATTCTCTGAATGATATAATTTTCCCTGCCTTCAAGGTCAGCAAATCTATCCTTCAACATTGAGAGTAACTTATCCTCTGATTCAAATTCAACAGGAACAATATATTTATCACCGTTGAATAAATAACTTTTACCTGTTGAAAGTATGTGCGGTGTGTTTTTCAAAACACCATTATCAAAAATACCAGAGACAAATTTATAATTAAAAGCGTTGTAGAACAACTTCAATAATCCTTTTGGGGTGAAAGGATATACTGGATTTTCAAAGTATCCAGCACCAGTTATACTGCTATAAATAAATGCGTCTTTGGCAGGCATTTTTACAGCTAATCCAAAAGGAGTCTCAACTATTGGATAGTTGAAATTCGCTTTGAATATTTTTAAAAATTCATCTTTATATATTTCCATAAACAGGTCTTAAATCTAATAATGTTGTTTGTCCAATTTTGATCGGCCCGACATCCGCTCGAAAAAGCTGAGTGATCCTCTCTATATCAAGCTTTTCGTGGTCAGCAATAATGGCACCATCAAAAACTTTGTTTATCACCGAGGCAATAAAGAGGTCATATGCTTTATTGAGGTTGAATATTTTTTCGTGTTTTTTTCCTAAATATGCATTTATCTCATTTGCAATATCTGATGGGTACATTACTTTTTTAGAAAGATTAATCTTTTTGTTGTGAACATTCTTAAATGTCACATAAAAATCAGACTTTGGTGAGAACTTGGCCCAATTTTTATTGTATGGACTTCCGAAAGTGTCGTATGAGGCTATCTCAACCAGTTCCATACCTTGATCCCTTATTAATTCTGCAAGGTTAATCCAAATCTTCACGTCTTTATTTTGAAAAGCAAGAGTGAAGTAAGCATCTTTTTTAAGAACACGCTTAACTTCGCCTACAAACGTAGTAAGTTGATCGGAGTATTCTTTTATTCCTTTGTTTTGGACTGGGTTTATTATGACCTCCTTTTTTACATCAAATTCCTTCTCAAGCCAACAATTCCAAATATATGAAAGTTCCGAATACTGGATAGTATCTCCATATGGTGGATCTGTTATCAAATAATCTACACTCTGATCATCGACATCAGTCATCTTGAGTGATGACTTGTTGTGAATTTTTGATTTTGGTTGCAATACCTTGTTCACTACCGCCTTGTCGACAATCACTCTTTTTGCCATGGCAACATTTTTTACACGATCAACAAATCTCCACCAGACATTTTCTTCAATAAAATCGTCCGGTATCCAAAAATTATTTACACTTAAAGGTCGAACGCTTTCAGCCTTAAGCTTGCTTACATGTAGGAGTGTGTTTGTAAATGCTAATCTAAACAAATCCTTATTTTTCAACTTCAAGTCAATTATCGAATTATGCAAATATGCCAAAGCTATAAGGTTTCTTTGACTGAACATATCTGAGACTTTTCTCACCCCTTTGTAAGAAAATCTATCCTTATAAAATTTAGTTGGAAAATCCTTATCTGGATACTTGAGTCCTTTTGGAAACTCCAAATTTGGATTCAAATAGTTTTTTGCGAGTACAACTTTCTCTTTATTTTGGAAACTTTTATCCGCAATTACAGCATTATAGTCCTTAGTGTTTTTTTTGCCGAGTATTGTATACAAGATGTACTTATTTTTGAACTTATATAGTTTTTCAATCTTCTCTCTGACATCTTTCTCAATTTGCAAAAACTCTTGATCAAATGACTCCTGATCAAAACTAATATCTAGAGAATTTTTTGCCAAAAAAGCAGCGAAGGGATTTAAATCATAGCCAACAAAGTTTCTATTTGCTAGGACCGATTGAAGACCAATGATTCCACTACCACAAAATGGATCGAGGACTGTATGGTTTGGTTTAGAATACTTTTCTATATATTTATCTATCACAAACCACGGCTTTCGAGACCAGTATTTGTGCAATTTAGCGACACGTGAATAATTACGATCATATTGAATGTCGTTTACGTCGATAAGATTATTTATTATGTGTGATAATTTTAACGACATATTATTTCTTTTGAAAAATTAAGCAATAGTGATGCAAAATGTTACTTGCCCACGCTGCAGGATATCCATAAGGTGCTAGGCCCACTTTATCTTGGATCCATAGTTTCTCATCTTTCAATACATACTTCTTAGACAAAATACGTGCCAAATCCCACGCTAATGGGTACATTTTACCTTCTTTCTTCACATTTTTTACAATTATTACGAGATATGCACCATCTTTAAGCACATCAAAGATGTCAAAGTAGATTTCAGCTGTCTTCTCTAAAAAAAGATCGTAATCATCGATATTTCCGAGATCTTCATTATGTGAAGAATAATTAACATCAAACCCTCCTTTATCCCTCTTAGTTTTAAAGTCTTTAGTACTTCGATTCAACACATCCCAGTATGGAGGTGAAGATATTGAGAAAGCTATTTTAGGAATCTTCAATTTTTTCAAATTAGCAGCATTATCATTATAGATAGTCTTTTTGAATTCAGGAGTACGCTTGAGTGATAACTCATAATATTTTTTGTTCAATTCGATTCCATAACCAATTCTTCCTGTGCGTTTGCATGCAACCATAGTGCTTCCAATTCCACAGAATGGATCTAGGACTGCTTCACCCTTCTTAGTAAAGAATTTTACGAAACTTTCAATCATTGTAGGCGAATATGTCGCCGGATGATCTTGTATATTAGGGGAAATCTCCCTTTCTTCTTTTAAGTCTGAATGTAATGCATTAAAAATAAACCAGCTACAGGTGAATTTAATCCATTCCTTACCGGTCATATCATTTAGAGGGTTGGATAAGTCATATGCACCATTTTCTGGATCAAGTAACAGAGCATTTGCTTTATCAACATCACCTCCTGGATTATATAGAGCTACTTCTGACCATTTTTCAACAAAATTATCAGGAATCTTGTCCCTCATTGTTTTAAATATCTTGTCGAGCTTTTTCTTAGCCTGTTTATTTTTTTCAGGACTAAGTACTGGTGTAACTTTCTTTTTGTCTTTAAAATAAAAATAATATTTCATTTGTAACTGTCATTATATCATTATATGATTATATATAATATTCAAAAAAACAGCTACGCGACTCGAGCGAGAGAACCTATCATACGTTGGCTGGGGAACAGGGACTCGAACCCCGATTTTTCGCGCCAAAGGCGAGCGTCCTACCATTAGACGATTCCCCAATATTTCTTACTTGACTAGAATACTTTAAAAATAAGAAAAATTCAAGTTAAATACTGGATTCCCCTGGCCGGGCAGACTATCTATATGAGAATGACAATAAAAAAACAAAAAACGAGGAGGCGCCTTTTTGAAGATTCAAGGCCTCACCTCGATTTTTAATCTAAAAAATAAAACCTAGTTTTTATCTATTATCTTCACTAAAGCAAGTTCAAGTGGAAGTTCTGGAATATATGCCTTCGCCACCATATCGTAATAATTTAAAAGAGTAAGTAGAGTATCAGAATTTATTGTCGAGGGTTTTTTTTCTGATAATCCTTTTATAAATTTAAAATCTGAGTCCGTCATTTCCTCTTGTAACTTCCCTTCTATACTTTTCAAATTTCTCAAAAGCAAAACCGATCTCATCTTATGTAAAATTAATTTGAAATACAAAAGTATATCTATATTAAGTTCAGTGGCTTTTGATATAGCTTTTAGTCCAAGCTCAAGATTCTTTTCATCTATTGCTCTTATAAAATCATTTACGACTTCAGATTTTGGTGCGCCTGTTACGAGTTCCACTTCTTCGAGAGAAACTTTATTATCTTTTGATGAACTCATAACTTTTTGCAAAATACTTTGTGCATCACGAAAAGATCCATCTCCAAGAAGTGCAATAAGTTCAGCTGAAGCTGGTTCTATTTTAAAATTCTCTTTCTTTGCAATATTTAAAATAACATCTTTTAAAACTTTTTGTGTTGGTTTTTTGAAAACAAAAGTCTGACACCTAGAGATTATTGTCTCAGGAATTTTATTAGACTCAGTAGTGGCCATTATAAAGATAACATGCTTTGGTGGCTCTTCTAGGGTCTTTAGGAGTGCATTCCAAGCAGACTTTGAAAGCATATGGGCTTCATCGAGTATATAAACTTTATATTTTGATTCAAAAGGAAGTGTGCTTACAGATTCGTTCAAAGCACGAATATCATCTACTCCAGTATTTGAAGCAGCGTCTATCTCTGTAATATCATTTATACTTGTTCCTATTTCTCTAGCAAAAATTCTTGCAATACTTGTCTTTCCAGTTCCTCGTGAACCTGAAAAAATATATGCGTGAGCAATATTTTCAAGTTTAATAGAAGATTCTAAAACTTTTACGATATGATCCTGTCCCAATACATCATTAAATTTTTGTGGACGATATTTTCTATATAGTGCTGTTTCTGACATAGGGAGATTATAACACACTAGAGATTCATGATTCAAGATTTAAGATAAAAAACAGCACCCGCCGAGAAAATCTCAGGGGGTGCTGAATGGGTTCGGCTTCACGAACCCAGCGGCCGCGGTGTGAATCAGATAAAGGTGTTACCCCAGATCGGACCTGCACGAGAGGTGCCGCGGTAAAACGTGTGTTGAATGAACATGATGAATCCCTTTCTTTTGAACTTGAACTTTGGACTCTTACTATTCTATAATAACACAACCAGTTTTTTTGTCAATCTAATTTTAAATAAAGAAAATGGAGGGGTTAAAAGTACCCCCTCCACAAAAAAGACTCGATTACTGTTCAAACTTTTGTTTATCAATCCTTTACTAAGAATTTGTGCTAAGGTATCCCGCTTTTAAGAATAAACAAAAAAACAAAAGAACAGTTTACAGGCAGACGAGTTATTTGCCTGCAGTTTATTAAGGTGGAACTCACCACCGTCCTAGCCATCTAGGGACCATCTCTCACCTTGTTACTTTTCATAACAACCTTCCTCTCCTTAAGATCTTTCTAAAATTAATACTAGAATATTTAAAATAAAAGTCAATAAAAAACGGCGGGAGTACAAGACTCTCGCCGTTTGGTCATTTTGGGTTTTCATCGGCGTTCTTTGCCTAGAAGGTCTGCCCGCAATGACCGCTCTCTGTCGTTGTGCGAACTCGTCGCAAATGATTCATGATATTCTCCTTTCAGAGAAGACAGCTTGTATTATTAATGCAACCAAGTCGAGACGTCACTGTCTGACTCGCGCTCCGACCAAAAAATTATTACATAAAATAAGAATCTGCGCAATTAAAAAGTAAAATTTGTCTTCTCTTCTTTCTTATAGAAGTAAACACTAAAGGTTTAATAAAAAAATTAAACTCAAAATAGTACAAATAAAAAACCCGGCGAGCTTGTGGAACAGGTGTGACCACTCTCGCCGGGAAAAACATAAACACAAAAGTATTGACTTTATTTTCCGTCGGTTCAATACACAACCGACTCAACATAAAAAGGATCTGTCTTCATTCGCAACCTCCCGCCCTAAGGCTTTTTTCTTTGTACACGAAGTAAAAGATTGAACAATTAACTCGGTGGTGTGTTCACTAAGAGAACCCCCCAGGTTTGATGTTACCCATTTGGGCTACTGTTGAAACTTTCTAAAATAAAGTTAACATATCAAAAATATTTGTCAAAGTTATAATATATATTTTTCTATAGAGATAATAAATATAATAAAAAAGACCGCTAGTATCCATCTTCCGCAACATGATAATGCGCGAAGACAGAAGACTAGCGGTCACAGACCGAATTCACCCAAAAAAACAAATAAAAAAAGATAACTTTCAACTTTACTAGCCCCCAATGCCATCAGGACTTATGAGGGGTTCTGAGTTGCTCTAGCTCCTTTCAACGGCAGGAAGTGTCGCGATTAGGCAGCCACAGTTCTCGCAGAACTTAGCGGCGGCCGTAGGCGGCGAGCGGGATGATCATCAAAGAGACGAGAGTGCAGTAGTTGTACGGCGGAGCACGAGTCATGAGTAACCTCCACGTGGCCAGTTTTGGCGTTTTTGGCATGTCATAAAGACAATGAACGATTCAGTTTTGTTTTTGTAATCTTTCCCAGACCATTCAACTAGTGAATGATCAAATTAAGGAACAAACTTCAAAAACATATTTAAGGTTCCAACCTTAAACCTGAACTTAACTTCAGTATAAAGTATAGCATATATAAAATATTTGTCAAGCTTTTTTATATTTTCTTTTCTAAAATGTCAAAACAGTTTGTAAAATAAGGAGATTTTTATTTAGATAAAAAAATGACCCCCACACTCCTCTGACGAAAAGAAGTGTGGGGGTCGTGGCTGACCCTACAAAGAGGAAAAAATGAAAAGAATGAAAACGGCTTTAAGACTCGTACACCCCCTTTCCTTTATAAGGAATACATAAAGAACTATTTAAATAGTAATCCTATTTTAAACCATGTTCAACAATAAAACTGTTGATAACTTTTTCTATTTCTTTTATTGTTTGGGTTTCCATTAATTTTATTCTGAGTTCTTTCGCCCCATCGAATCCATTAACATATGCTTTGAAATGTTTTTTCATTACGTCGAATCTTTTTTGTTTAGAAAGTAATTTATTAAAAAGTTTTGTGTGTTCTACAAGAACCTTGAGTTTTTCTTTTATGGTTATCTCTCTTTTAAGAGTTGAATCATATAACCAAGGATTACCGAAAATTCCTCTACCAATCATTATTCCGTCATAATTATTTTTTATAGTTTTTTCTCTACCATCTTTTAGATCTTTTACATCTCCATTTCCAATCAAGACAATTTCTTTATCTATACCCCTTACAAAATCAGAAATTTCTTTTGCAAGTTCCCAATGTGCATCAACTTTTGACATTTCTTTTTTGGTTCTAAAGTGAATAGTCAAAGCTACTGGTTTTTCTTTTAAAATTTCTGATAACCATTCTTTGTATTCTATTTTATTGAAACCGATACGAGTTTTTACTGATATAGGAGTTTTGGGCGCACCTTCCTTTGCAGCTTTTATAATCTCACGTGCAAGTTTTGGCGTTCTAATAAGTGCAGAACCTGCCCCTTGTTTAACAACAGCTTTATCTGGGCAACCCATGTTTATATCTATTCCATCAAAATCAAGTTTTGAAATAATCTGACAGGTTTTTTTTATCGTTTCTGGTTTTGCTCCAAAGATTTGAGCGATAATAGGTTTTTCTTTTTTTGAAAACTTCAGGTCTTTAATAAGTTTTTTTCTTCCTAGAGGAGATGCAAGTCCATCTGCAGAAACAAATTCAGTCCAAAAGAGATCAGGCCCACCACCAGCTTTTCCATGTTTACTATATTTTGCAATTATTTGTCTGAAAGCAATATCAGTAACATCCGCCATTGGTGCAAGACAAAAGAAAGGTTTATTTTTTATAACTTTTTGCCAAATATTTTTCATTGATTGAAAGATATTAGCATTTTATAAAAAAATTGACAAATTAACTTTATATTGTTATAAATTGGTCAGATGTTTCTAACACAGAAAGGATTGGTTTATGGACAAAAAGAAAAAAGATGAAATTCTTCGCCGTGCTCAAGTGGTTTTTTTCAAAGCTATCCTCGCGGGTTATGCGAGTAAGGGTAAAAAGAAAGATCCTCGGTTCACAACAAAGACTTCGATGTTCGGTTTCAAAAAGACGAACACTCGTCATTATGGAAAGTTCACTGTCATCGACAGTTGGACAGTGTCGGATCATTCCAACATCTCGTTCGGAACAACCACGATTCTCTTCGAGGAGATTCCGATTTGGTTTATGACTTATTCCGGTTCGTATCCGGAAAATGTCATTCCTTTTTTGAAGGAGGCTCTTTCTAAACAGTACAAAACTGGTGAGTTCAAGGGTGGCCGTGGACCAGGTTCTTTTAAATCTGAAGACCTCGTGTATATTAATAGCACCCCTGGTTTTATTGGAACTACGAACTTTTCTTGTTTTTGTGGCCGAGAAAGAATTTGTGTTTTGAAAACGGGAGAAGAACTCGGCTTTCACGAGTACTCCGGCATGAGCATGATCTAAAAAATCATCTCGCCGAAACCCACTCTTTTACGAGAGTGGGTTTTCTTTTGTTTATTTTTGTGTTATTTTAATTATATTATTATGCCAATTAAAAAGGGTAAAAAAATAGAAATCTTGCAGAAAGATTGTCCGATCTTAAGAGAAATTTCAAAACCGATTTCAACTAAAGATATAACTAGTAAAGAAATTGGAGAGATTATTTCTGATTTACAAAAAGCAATAGACTTTCAGGCAGATGCTGTTGCTATCTCAGCAATTCAAATAGGAAAACCCATTAGACTTTTTGTTATATCAAAAAGGATTTTTTCTATACTTGAAGAACTAAACGGAGAGAAAACAAAAGACACAGAAAAAAAAGACTTAGTCTTTATAAATCCAAAGATTAAAAAACTATCAAAAGACAAACAACTTATAGAGGAAGGGTGTTTATCTGTAAGATATGTTTATGGAAAAGTTTCTCGTTCTTCTAAAGTAACTGTTGAATATTTGGATGAAAATGGTAAAAAAATAACAAGGGGTTTTTCTGGATTATTTGCCCAAGTTGTACAACACGAAAATGACCATCTTGATGGAATACTCTTCATAGATAAAGCTGTAGATATTCAAGAGGTTTCAAAAGAAGATTATGAAAAGAGTTTAGCTGAATTAAAAGATTAATCCGCACACTTAAAATGTTCAATAAAAATACAAGAATAGCCTTTTTCGGTACATCAGATTTCTCTCTGATTGTTTTAGATGAATTAAAAAGAAACGGAATTATTCCAGAACTTATTGTTACCACAGAAGATAAACCACAAGGTAGAAAAATGATTCTCACACCTACCCCCACAAAAGTTTGGGCTGAAAACAATTCTGTTGAATATATAACCCCCGCAAAATTAAAAGAAGAATCTTTTTTGAAGAAAATTTCAGAATATAACCTCTTTATAGTTGCTTCATATGGAAAAATAATTCCAAAAGAAGTTATAGATATGCCTGAATACAAAGTTTTGAATATTCACCCATCACTTTTACCAAAATATCGTGGACCTTCCCCACTACAAGAACAAATTTTAAACGACGAAAAAGAAATTGGGGTTTCTATAATGCTCATAGACGAACAAGTTGATCATGGAAATATAATCACACAAGAAAAACTTGAGATTAAAAATTGGCCTATTGGTTTCTACGAACTTCAAGAATTACTTGCAATAAAAGGGGTAGATACGTTAGCTAAAACACTTCCAGATTGGATTAAAGGTAAAATACAATCTAAAGAACAAAAACACAACGATGCAACCTTTACTAAAAAGGTTGAAAAAGTAGACGGTTTTATTTCTTTAGAAAATGATTCATATAAAAATTATTTGAAATATCTCGCATACGAAGATTGGCCAAAAACCTTTTTTGAAGTAAAGAAGTCAGATAAAAACATAAGAGTTATAATTAAAAAAGCTATTTATAAAAACGGAATTTTTGAAATATTGAGAGTTGTCCCTGAAGGTAAGACAGAAATGGATTATAAATCTTTTTTAAATGGTCTAAAATAAATTTAGAGTAAAAATAAAACTAGCCCCAAGCTAGTTTTATTTTATTAATTCTACCATTTCATTGTTCGTCTTTTGCCAATTATCAGAAACCTTTTTGGCACTAACTGTCATATAAGTCAAAACCACTATAAAAACAAACATCGCTACATACAACATATGTGCTTTAAAAAAATCTTTTATTATTCTTAAGCTTGTATCACTGGTTAGACTCATAAAAACCTTTGATGATTGATTTTATTTTTGAAGCACCTCTTTTAAACAAACTCTTCCTTTTGTTTTTGAATGATCTTAATTCCTCTGACATTTCTTCACTAACAATATCTATAGCTGAATACAAATCTTCTTTTTCAGTAGAAGCTCTAAAAACTTTTCCACCAAGATGTAAAGTAAATTCTGCCTTAAACAAATCACCGGTCTTATGATGCCCAGTAGTCTTACCAACCTCAACATAACACATTACACTGTCCTCTGAATTTGAATTAACAAACTTATCCAAATGGTTAATTCTTTTTTCTAAATATTCTGATATTGCTGGAGTAAGAGGAAAATCTGTGGTCTTTACATTATATTTCATAATATTAATTATTATCTATACTAATAATTTTTCCTGGAGAGTGATGACCGCTCACAATCCTTACATCACCATTATACACCTTAAAATATTCTCGCACTAGTTCAATTATTCTTTTGTTTGCAAGACCTCTTTCTGCTGGATCTTTTACAGATACAGAAAAATGATCTTTTGATATTTTTTCAAATTTTTCTTTTTTTGCACCAGCTTGAACCTTAACTTTTATATACATCCCTATTAATTTTATTATATCACTAGTTAAAATTTAATAAATTAAAAACCCACACAAAAAAGTGTGGGCTGAAAAAAAACACAATTATACTTGAATAGGTAATGGACCAAGATTAGCTACCTTAATCCTATTACCCAACATACACTCACTCTTGAGAAAACTTGTTAAGAGCAAGAGATCTTTTGTAGAGTGTTTGGGACTAACATGTAAAACACAAAAACTTGAGTGCTGTCCTTCACCATCAATAACATAATCTCCAGAAAAGCTAAAGATTATATCCTTAGGATCTTCCGCAGAAGCTTCACAAAGTTTTCCCACAAGACGATTAATAAGATCCTGTCTTGCACCCTCAGTTGTACACATACCGTTCAAACCGTGAATCTTTACAACAATCATAGAGGTCTCCTTTTTCTTAAGTTGTTTAGAACAAACCATTATTAATACTACGGATTATCTATAAATAAGCAATAGTGACCCTTCCCTTTTCATTTATTATTTGCTAATATAGCGCATGTATTCTTAGAAATAAGGACATTCCAATACGAATAGAAAAATATTTCGGAGTAGTTGAAATGTGACCATAAGGAACATTTCAAAAGCGCAAGCACAATGGTGCTGAGCTGGGGTTGCAAAATTTTTCAACAGAAAAATATTTGTAACCAACGGTTCCGCTGAGCTACTCCAATAAGAATTAAAAAACATTCCGGAGTAGCTCAGCGGTAGAGCGGCGAGCTGTTAACTCGTTGGTCGTAGGTTCGATCCCTACCTCCGGAGCAAACAAAAAGACCATATAAATCAATGGTCTTTTTTGGTACCCATTTAGGTGGTTCGAACCTGAAAATATTTGACATAGAATATGTTACGGGTGTATACTCATTATAGGTGTGGATATTTATTAGTAATTATTCTAAAAAAAATGAGTAAAAAATATATCTATTTAATATTTATTATTGTTGTTGTACTTCTCTTTATTGGTTTTTCTAAAAATTCTCTTAATAAAATTGAAGGAATAAAAGCTAAGGGCATTATGCTTCTTATTGAGTATAAAGATACGGTTGGTTTATCTAATTTCGTTAATGAAATGGATAAAAGAAATATTCACGGTCTTTTAATGGTAACACCAGAATTTGTTCAAAATAATTGTGAGACAATAAAGGAGATCACAAAGCATAATATAGAATTAGTTGGTTCAAATATAGGTGCACCATTTTGGGATATACCTTATGAAGAACAAAAGTCTAGAATTATTGAAATGAAAGAAGGGATAGAATCATGTACGGGCGTTCCAATACGAATTATTTCATCTACCTACATGGCTTCAGATGCTACAACAATAAAAGTAGCTCAAGAATTAGGGATTCCTTATGTTACTGCTAGAGGCACAACGGGTACAAAGGCTACAGTTTATAAGGTAAAAGATTATCCTGGAGTAAAGGTATTATCAGTTTCTAATATTCCAAAAGTCGAATATAAATATGGTTCTCTTTGTGACTATTCTTACTTTGAAAGAAATGGAACGCCAAAGGACATGTTGGAAGAATTAATGAGAGCGATAGAACCTCTTACACTAAAAGAACAAGCTAGATTTGGTACATATAATAAAATAACACCAACTACCCACACAAATATCGGAGGATATTTAAAACCTTGGATGGATATGTGGATTAATTTTTGGGACACAACAGAGGCTAATGTTAAATGGGTTGATCTAGATACATTTATGACTGATTCTGATTTTGATCTACCTTTGTGGCAAATCCCAATTAATAAAAATAATCCTTATACTTCAGAAAAAATAAGACCAGTTACTTCTTATAATGATACAGAAAAAGTAAACAATCCTTGCAAGATAGAAAATATTGGGCAGGTTAATGTTATAGAAGAAAAGGAAACTGAGTTGTTAGAAAAATATAGTATAGGAAATAAAATAATGGTATTTCATAATGGAGAGGGTCCAATGTGTCTAGAGTTTTTAGATTTTATAAAATCTATTAATTATCCAGTCGAGCAGTTTACTGATTCTGAAGCAAACTTCACAGAGAAGCTCAATAAAATTAAATCAAATTATAGTAGTAGCGAAGGTATTCACCCCTTATTTGGATATTATCCTTTGATTTTCATTAAAGACAGAGTTTTTTCTGGATTTAATGAATCCATAAGAGATGAAATTTTAAAGGAAATTTCTGAATAAATACGATAAGTAATTATAAATTTGCTTGACTTAAAATAGTTATGGGTATATACTCAATATAGTTAGTTAATAAAGGTCGAGCTACCTATTTATAAGTTTCATTAATTAAATAAAATTATGCCAAAACTAGATGGAACTGGTCCTCAAGGAAAAGGACCTAGAACAGGAAGAGGAATGGGTAACTGTTCCGGTACCAGTGGTACTGGTCAGGGATTCGGTTTAGGAATGGGGCGAGGTATAGGTCGCGGTCAAGGTAGAGGATTTGGTCGTTTTTGTTCAGGTTGTCCTTTTTGTGGTAATACAAATATAACAAAGGATGAACAAAAGAAGATTTTAGAAAAAGAAAAGAAATTGATAGAAGAAGAGCTTACTCGTCTAGAAAATAACAAGTAATTCTTGCTTGTAAATAAGACCGCTTCTTACATGCGGTTTTATTTACTTATTAAATTTTTATATGGTTAAAATTATTCAAACTGGAAATAAAATTCTTCGTCAAACAGCTAAGAGCGTATCTGTATTAGATATTACAAAACCTAAAATACAAAAGGTTTTGAAAAATTTAAGCAGTATCCTTAGTAGCCAGAATGACGCCATTGCTATTGCTGCCCCACAGATAGCGGTATCGCTTAGAATTTTTGTGATTTCTGGTAAAATCTTTAAAGAAGATTCTGTAAATAAAACTGATGCTCCTATATTTTATCCAAATTTGTTCTTTATTAATCCAGTAATTAAAAAAATTCTAAGAACAATAAAATAATAGAAGAGGGGTGTCTGTCTATTAGTGGGATTTATGGTAATGTTAGTCGGGCAGTAGAAGTAACAATTGAGGCCTATAATGAAGGAGGTGAAAAATTTGCTATGAAGACGTCTGATTTATTAGCTGCTATTATTCAGCACGAGGACGATCATTTAAATGGAATTTTGTTTATAGATAAGGCGACAGACATTAAAAAAATTTAATAGTTTAATAATATAAATATATGCCAAGACCAAATCTATGTTTTTGCCGAGGAATAAAATTTGAACCAGATGTTGTTTATTTTAAACCACAAGGTATACCCTTGCGGGATTTAGAGGTGGTAGAAATTTCTCTGGAGGAAATTGAAGCCTATCGTTTACGCCATATAGATGATTTAGAGCAAATTGAGGCCGCCAAGAAAATGGGAGCAACTCCCAGTACCTACCAGAGAATACTTTATTCGGTTTATAAGAAGATTGCTGATGCTTTAATAAATGGCAAGGCAATACAAATAACCAAGCATAAATAATAATATCATGACTCTATTATTAATAATTTTAGCGACTTTTTTAATTACCTTGTGTGTCTGGGTGGCGGTTTTATTTATGTTTTTTAAGAAAGAAGTTTTAGATAAGATCCTTATTTTCCTAGTATCATTATCAGCCGGTGCCCTAATGGGTGGAGCATTTCTTCACTTATTACCTGAAGCATCGGAAGCGATGAGCACTGATTCATTATTTGGTGTATTTTTAATATCTTTTATAATATTTTTCCTCATTGAGAAAATATTACATTGGAGACATTGTCATAAATCAGATTGCCAGATACATACTTTTGGCTATATGAACCTGGTTGGTGACAGTATTCATAATTTCATTGACGGTTTAGTTATAGCTAGTGTCTTTATGATTGACGTTAAGTTGGGTATTGCTACCACTCTAGCTGTGGCTATCCATGAAATACCGCAAGAGATCGGTGACTATGGCGTTCTTATCTATGCTGGTTTTAAAAGAAAAATGGCTCTTATTCTAAACTACGCTGTTGCTCTGACTGTTGTTTTAGGTGGAATAGTTGGTTATTTATTATTCTCATCACTAGAGAGCTTCTTACCTTTCCTTATGCCTTTTGCCGCTGGTGGCTTTGTTTATATCGCCGCTTCAGATTTGATGCCAGAAATTAGAAAAGAATCGAACCTGAAAAAATCCATTCTTTCTTTTTTTATCTTCATTCTTGGTATTGCCATTATGTATTTGGTTAAATTTATCGGTCATTAAAATAAAATGAAAAAAGTCCTAATATTATTAACCCTTGTATTTTTTCTTTCTACTGCCGGATTTGTTGATGCTCAGTCAGAAGGTAGCTTTGTCGCTGATGAGCAAACTACAATTAAAGCTCAAGTTATTGAGATTATTAAACAAGAAAAAACGTTACTTCCTGGATCTGATATAGAACATACAGTTCAGACTTTAGAAGTAAAAATATTGGAAGGAAACAATAAAGGTGAGGAATTAGTTTTAGAAAATGATTATCAAATTTTGAAAAATAATGAGATCTTTTACTTAAAACAAATATCAAATTCCGTAACTGGTGAGAACCAGTACACCGTGAGCGAACCGTATCGGCTTCCTCAGGTATTCTGGCTAGTTGGGTTGTTTTTGTTAGTTGTATTTATTTTTGGCGGTATTCAGGGTATTCGTGGTGTAGTTAGTTTAGTTGGTAGTTTTTTACTCATTTTATATGTTTTGATTCCTGGTATATTGCACGGTATATCTCCTTTATTTATTGCTATTGGTGTTTCTTCTCTTATAATCATAGTCGGCTCATATATAACCCACGGTTTTAATAAAATGACTTCTTCGGCGGTTATTGGAATGTTAGTTACCGTTTGTTTTACGGGATTTCTGGCTTTATGGTCTGTCTACTTTACAAGACTTAGTGGTTTTGGATCAGAAGAAGTTACCTATCTTAATATGAGTATTCCTGGTGGTATTGATGTAATGGGCTTATTACTTGGAGGAATTATGATCGGTCTTTTGGGAGTTTTATATGATGTGGCTATTGGTCAAGCTACAGCAGTGGATGAACTTCTTAAGTTAGCCCCTGTTGGTATTTCCAAAAGAACGATTTATAAAAAAGCCATTAGAATTGGGCGTGAACATATTGGTGCTTTGGTAAACACTCTAGCGATCGCTTATGTTGGTATTTCACTTCCACTGATACTCTTATTATCTCAAATCTCGACGGATAGTATTTTTGTCACACTTAATCGAGAGATTTTTTCTGCTGAAATTGTGCGTATAGTAATCAGTAGTATTGGTCTTATTTTGGCTGTACCAATAACTACTCTTGTCTCTGTTTGTCTATTAGGAAAAGATAGAAAATATAGTATCAAAAAACCATAAAACAAGTTCGAACATCATCCAGCCACTGGAGCCAAAAATCATTAGACCCTTTTTATAGGGTCTTTTTGATTTTTAGGCTCCGGAGGACTAAGCAAAAGTATTTGCTTATGTTAGGGATCGAAGCCCGATTGAGCAGATTTTGTGAGTGATAGCGAGGTAAAATCTCCAATCGGGATACTGTCCATGTAATGGAAGATTCCCTACCTCCGGAGCAATCAAAATCACCTTGTAAAATAAGGTGATTTTTTCTTGTCTTAGCAGTAGTTCGAACCTAATTATTTTGATATACTAAATTTAATATGGAAAAAGAAGAAATACCTGAAATTAAACAAGAAAGTCAGTTAGAAAAATCTAACCCAAATACTATTGGAGAAGTGTTAAGTATTGGAAAAGACTTGCCAACTTTTCCTGATAAGGTTTACAGAAGCGTGATGGGAAGAGAAGCTATAGATGATATTGAAAATAGTGGAATTGTCAGAAATAAACAATCAGCAGGTCTTGTAGAAAAAAGTAGGTGGGGTGAGAGAGTTTTTTGGAGTAAGGGATCTGAAGGAAAATATCACAATGTTCAATCGGGTGGGTATGTTATTGAAGCACCGCTGTCTGTCGCAGAAGAAAGAGTAGTAACAAAAGAAGATATTACAGCTATTTATACAAAAAATGAAAATAATAGTGTTTTTGATATTTTAAAACAAAATAGAGAAATTGAAGAAACCCAAAAACAAGAAGTCATCGAGAAAAGGAAAAAAGATAATGAGCAGAAGTTGGCTGATGTTAGAAAAAGTTTGGGTATTGGTGAATAATAAAAATTCTTTCTATATTTTAAGTCTTCAAACAGGTTCTTACTTCATTCAATATACGGAGCCAAAAATCATTAGACCCTTTTTATAGGGTCTTTTTGATTTCTAGGCTCCGGAGGACTAAGCAAAAGTATTTGCTTATGTTAGGGATCGAAGCCCGATTGAGCAGATTTTGTGAGTGATAGCGAGGTAAAATCTCCAATCGGGATACTGTTCTCGTAAAGAAAGATTTCCTACCTCCCAAGCATATTTGGCAAATAATCTATATCTGCTATAATTTTTATAGATTAAAAAAAGAAAACTAAAACCAGGAGGTGCAAAATGTCCAGTAAAAATGAAACTCTCGAAATCGGCAGGATCGATAATCAGGGAGATAGGATTCTTCTTTATCCGAAAGGTGACGGAAAAAAACATGCTTTTGAGTATTATGTGATCGCTTCAGTAAAGCAAACAAAAGATTTAAAGGTTGGTGACACGATTGAATATCAACCTGAAGGTGCAAACTTCGGATGGTTTGTTTCAAAAAAATAATACAACACAAAGTTGTATACCCATACCCGCCTAAGAGAACCGTTCAATCTCTGGGCGGTTTTTCTTTTATCTAAATTTCAACTTCCCCACCTCCAATTTTATAATATTCCAGTTTAAAATTCTGAACCCGTCTACAAAACGGGGTGGTTGTAAACCAAAGCAAAGTATCATTATTAAATATGTTTTGATATAATTTTTATATGATTAATAAAGAATTATTAGAATATATAAAAAAAAGATTATCTGAAAATGTTACTAAAGAAAATTTAATTACTGAGTTGGCTTCAGGTGGTTGGACCAAAAATGATATAGAAGAATCTATTAGAGAAATAAAATTTAATAATATTATTGAAAATAATTCTTATAAAACAAGCAAATTAAGAAAAATATTTTTTTCAATATTTAGTTTTCTAATTATTATTTCTGTTCCACTTAGTCGTTTTAACCCAGGCGGTGCTTCTGGTAATCAGGATTTAAGGTTTGCAGAAATAATATTAATTATATCAGGTATAGTCTTAATAGTTCTTGGTCAAAAAAAGGGTTATCTCTTTTGGTATATATTTTTTATATCAATATCTTTACCAATGGTTCTTTTACCATTTAATAATGATAAAATTGATTATTTCCCATTATTATTAACAACAATTATTATCTTCGGTTTAATATTGTTGTTAACTTTTACAATAACCAATTTTTATAATTTTTATAATGAAAAACCTACCATAAAAAGAGAAATAGTATTATTTTTAATTTTATTATTATTACCTATATTTGCAAATATCATTTGGATAACTCATAACAAAGCGATGACTCTAAATCGCAACATGAAAGAAATAAATTATTATGTATTACCAGACAGTTATGATTCTTTATATGAATGTGTGGCTAAAAAGACTTTAGAAGAATCGGGTTATTGTTATGGGTATTTTGTAAATAAAAGTAATCAAACTTGTCATGAATATCTTGATGGTAATAATCTTAATCTCTCTGCTGAGGATAGGAGAATAAAATTTGATAGTTGTTATAGATCAGCAGATATATATCGAGAAAATAATTGGTTTATTAAAAATTATGCAAAAATTATAGAATAATTATATATAAAATTCTACATTTTAAATAATAACTTCCCCACCTCCAATTTATTCCAGTTTAAAATTCTGAATATATCCAACTGGGGTAGTTAACAAAACCACCTTGCAAAATATAATAATTTTAAATATTCCACTCATGTTTCTAACCCAGATTGACAGATAGTATCTTTGGGTGTATAATACGTATTAGTCGTACACTACAAAACAGAAAGGATTAGAAAATGAGTGATAAAAATGGTTTTGAGATGAGTACTGGAGTCTTTGAGAACACAAGAATAGATACGATTTCGGCAAATTCGTTCTATGCAATTCTCGGGCTTTGTATTTGCTGGGGTCTGGGTCTCACGGCCTACCTCGCAAACCACTTTGCCACAATGAATATCAAGATGAACACTGCCACGATCTTTCTGGCACTAATCGTCTCATTTGCCGGTGTATATGCCTCAGCAAGATCAGACAACATGATTGTTTCCTTCATCGGGTACAACATGATTATCCTGCCGTTTGGAATTATCCTCGCTCCAGTCGTCAACAAATTCTCACCGGACATCATAAGGGATGCATCAGCATTAACCCTTGGTATTGCGGTCATCATGATGATTGCTGGAATACTCCTGCCGAAAGTTTTCGAACATCTCGGTGGAGCACTTCTTATAGCACTCATCGGACTTCTTATTATTCGTGTCGTACAAATCTTTGTACCGGCATTCAATTTCGGAATAATCGACTACATTGCTGCGGCAATTTTTTCCCTCTATATTGGTTACGATATGTATCGTGCCAGTAATATTGGGTATACGGCCGATAACGCTGTCGATGTTGCCGTTCAGCTATATCTCGACATTCTGAATCTTTTCTTGAATATCTTAAGTATTCTTGGTAGAAAAAAATAAAAAACCAAGAAAAAAAACCGCGCAGTTCGTCTATGATGATCAGTGCGGTTTTTCTTTTTAATTTATTCTTAATATTTGACAAAATATCTATATATGATATAATGTAAGAAGGTAAGTTTAAGTTCTTTTTTTTAAAAAACGGAGGTATCGCTTGAAACAGAAAATCGGATTATTCGGCGGAGTCTTCTCTGCCGTCACGATCATCGCATTCGCCATTTACTTGGCGACAAATGATGTGTCGCAGAATATTGCTAGCTGGATTATGTGGACCGTCTTGGACATACTGATCCTCCTAAGTAGTATTGCTGCAGGCAACAAACGCCCCTGGCTTCCTGCAGGATTTACCCTCGGTGCCCTACTTGTCACAATCATCATCTTTTCGAAAGGTGTATGGCACTGGGGCACAGTCGAAACAATCTCGGCTGTTGGAGCTGGTATTGCGACGATCTGCTGGTTGAAGCTTGGGCCGAAACCAGCAATCATCGCAAGTACTCTCGCAATGACTGTGGCGGGAATCCCGTCCATGTGTGATGCTTGGGTACAACCGAATCCGGCAAGTTGGTGGTTATGGGGAGGTGTTGCCTTCTCATGTACACTTTCGTGCTACGGAGCAAAAGCGTGGACAATTGAAGAGAGGTTCTTGCCTTGTGCAAGTTTCATCTTCAACATAGCGATGACGATTCTCGTCCTTCGCTAACTACAACCGGCTAAGTGGAAACACTAATGCCGGTTTTTTAATTATTTTATTAACTTGACTTTTATAGAAAAACTGTTATTGTCAAATAAGACGAACCCCAAAAGAAAGGATGGGTTTATGAAATGGCCAGAACTAATGATACTAATAAGGCACGATACTTCTGTTTATAACACTCTTAAAGAGAAGAAAAATGAAAGTCCTCTCTATCAGGATTTCCTAAAAAGTTTCGGTAAAGATCCGAACTCTGAGGAGACAAGAAGGTTAGCAAAAAAAGTGCAGACCGAATTTTCCCTCGGCGTTGGTGATGCAAATACACCGCTTTTGGACAAGGAAGCTACCAGAGCAAAAAAAGTTGGTATTGCCCTGAGAAAAAAATACGGACCAACACAACCCCACATTATCTTTGTTTCTCCATATCAGAGAACATTGATGACGCTTGCGGGTATCATTCATGGTTGGCCGGAACTTCGCTTCACAAAAGTTGTCGAGGATGAACGTATCCGTGAACAGGAACATGGATTGTCTCTTATATATAACGATTGGAGAGTTTTTCATGCTCTACATCCGGAACAACGTCTACTCTATGAGATTGAAGGTCCATACTGGTACAGATATCCCCAAGGGGAAAATGTACCAGATGTCCGTGAAAGAAATCGTTCATGGATAAATACGGTTGTTAGGGATTTCTCTGAAAAACGTATTCTTGTGGTAACACACCATCTCAATATTTTGGCTCTCAGAGCCAATTTGGAAAGATGGGGTGCAAAAAACTTTATGGAAACAGACAATGAAGACAAACCGATCAACTGTGGTGTAACCACATATCGTGGTCACCCAGAAGAAGGAAAGGATGGTAGATTCAGACTCGAATCTTACAACAGGAAAATGTTTTGAATCTAAATGCGCGGCAGCTTCACAGCTCCGCGTATTTTTTTATTTTTTAAATATTATTGATATAATTTGTATATGATCCTCATTTTAGAAATAATCATTTTTATAGCAATAGCAGTAATTATAGGAGTTGTTGCTAATAAAATAAATTTAAAATAATTTTTTTATTTTTGGTATGGGACATCTTATCTGTACCACAAAAAAACAAGGTACAAAATAGAGAGAACCACCTTAACGTGGTGGTTTTTTAAACTGTAGTTGACTTATATAATAAAATATGCTAATATATCAAATGGAAGTTCGGATCTATCGATCTGACTAACAAAAAAACAAAGGAAAGGTAAAAGGGTTATGACCAGCTTATTGAAGAGAATGATTGAAGGAATGGAAGCCATTCCGAAAACAAAATTGGTTGGTTCAGACAACAAAGTCGGAACGGATGAAAAAGTGATCGGTGAAGTTACTGACACCAACATTCGCCGCCTGTTTCACTTCTCAAGGATACTGAAAAGTGATATCGCCAAGAAGTTGGAAGAATACAAAAACAACATCGAGATCCCCACAGAACCGCACGATCCATCAAAGTGTTTGAAGTGTCAAGAACTAATGTCGCTGTTGGACGAGAAGACGTTCTTCGACATCGTGGACAAATTGTTCTGGGCGGAAGTTGAAAAAACTTTCTCGCCGGAACAAAAGGTTAAACAAACAGAATCCGGTGGTACCGGACTTCGTGACGGTTGGAAGATCGTGACTTTGCCGAACCCCAAATCCTCGCCGATCTTTGGCAGCGTTATTGTGCTTGGTTAAAAAAGATCTTAACCGACTTGACATACCAAGCCACAGCAGACCATTTGAAAGAATGGTCTGTTTTTTATTACTTTACATTTTCTTAAATATATTATAGTTTTAATATTAGGTAAGTACCCCATGTTAAATTCTCAAAAAAGGAGGGAAAAATGTCCAGAAAGAAAAAATGTGGAAGAATCGGAAAAATTGCAAAGAGAGTCAACACCAGCAAGATTCATTGCTGTAGGTTCAATATTATGGTGACAATTGAAGTTCTCCCCGAGGGTAACATTTGCAAGAAGGCAGATTGCCCTCACAACAGTGGGGTTGTCGAAAGACAAGAGACTTGATCGTCCAGATAAAAAACCCAGAGGATTTTGTATCCGCTGGGTTTTACTTTTTAACTAAACTGACAACCACTACAACCCCCGCCACAACCTACCTTCCTCACAACAAATACTTCATCGTTTTTTCTTAATTTTTCACCTACTTTTATAGCTATATTTTCACCCTGAATAGCTTTATTTATTTGTTTATGTTCTTTCTCCATTGAAGAAATCTGGAATTCATAACTACCAGTCGTTGGCCCCTGAAAAATTAATGAGTCGCCCACTTCTATACTTTCATTATCTTGCATTGCAATTTCTACAACATTAATTTTATCGTAAAATTTTGTTACCCTACCAATTCTAACTTTTCTAAGTGTTGCTTGATTACCATAAGATTTAGCCCAAGCGTCTATGGGTTTACCAAAGAAGAAACCACTACTTTCACCACGATGATAAACTGTCTCGAGTTTTTCCATCATTTGGTCTTTCAAATCATTTAATTGTTTTTTATATTTTCTATCTTTTTTGTTATGAGAATAAATAAAATCAATTATTGTTCTATAAGCTTTTGTAACAGTAGCCACATATTCCGGACTTCTATTTCTTCCTTCTATTTTTAAACAATCAATATTTAAATCTAATATTTGATCTATAAATTCCATAGTACACATATCTTTTGGACTCAAAACATAATCTTCACCAAGCTCAAGTTCTTTTTCTCCGTCTATCTGTTTTATTATATATTTTCTTCTACAAGGCTGTTGACACTCTCCCCTATTTGCAGATTTTCCATAAAGAAATTGCGACATAAAACATCTGCCTGATACAGAAACACACATAGCACCGTGTATAAAAATTTCTATTTCTACCTTAGTTTTTTGTCTTATCTTTTTAATCTGCTTCAATGTACACTCACGAGCTAAGACAACCCTAGTTGCTCCAAGTTTTCTATAAAATTCTGCAGATTGTGAATTTGAAATACTTGCTTGAGTACTTATATGAACTTCTATTCCAAGTTTTTTTGCAATTTGAATTATGGAAAAATCCCAACAAATAATTGCATCTACTTTTGCTTGTTTTACTTTTTTAAGAACTTGTTCAACTTTTTTAATTTCTTCTTCATAAATTATTATATTGATAGCAAGATATGTTTTTACATTGTTTTCATGGGCAATCTTTACTACTTTTGATAAATCTTTAAGAGTAAAGTTTTTTGCACCAGCTCGCATATTGAAACCTTTTATACCCAAAAAAACAGCATCGGCACCATTTTTAATAGCAGCTGTTAGAGATGTGTAATCCTGTATAGGAGCAAGTAATTCTGGCTTTTTATTTTTTTTCATTAATATTTTATAACATATTTTTTACATAATTAAAAGATTTTTATCTATAGTTGACGATTAATATTTTATATATTATTATTTATGAGGAATAGTAAACTGGGTTTTACCCAAGAAAGGATTCTTATGACAAATGGTTCTCCGATCACTGTCTGTGTTTTTCTGAAAAATTTTGAGGGAGTGGTGACAAAATACTTCTTCTATCTAAAAGTGTACCGGGTCACAACAGACAACCTCTTCCTTGGAAAACAGTTCTACCTGGACTGTTTGAAACAACTTCCCGGACCAATACATTATGAGATCGAAATTCTTACAGTAAGACCATCCAACCAAATCCGTCCAGAGATTTTTCATTCTCACAAATCTATTAATGGAAAACCTTTTGTTTGTTACCCACCAACAATACCAAACATCTACAGACTGAGAGAAATTCTCAGAACATGGTGTCTTGGAACGGTTCTAAGTATGGTTTGGGATTTCGATTTTCAAGAAATCTTTACGGGAGGCATGAGCCACGAAGAATTCTGGAAGATTTTGGAAACCAGATATGGACTCACTTGCTAGTACCCAACCCCACCAATGGTGGGGTTTATTTTTGTATATGATATAATTACTATATTAA
>CAYZNH010000006.1:33294-33551 GCA_964479775.1 uncultured Candidatus Saccharibacteria bacterium
AAACGGTGTTCCTGCAGGACCCGCAGGAATTCCTTTTGAATGGACAGAGGCAATATCAGTAAATGAGAAAAATATTGATATGCAACACAAGAAGCTTTTACATCAAGTAAACATTCTTTTATCAGCTGTAGTTAACAATTCAGAAAATGAAATTATTTCTGAAGCTATAAATTTTTTAGATTCATATATAACAGAACATCTAATGTATGAAGAAAAATATATGGCAGAAAATAATTATCCTGACATAAAAAGTCATA